>JAYYWX010000113.1:0-28427 GCA_036341255.1 Actinomycetota bacterium
GCTCAGGGGCACGACTCGTGTCGGTCAGCGCGACCAGGCGTCGGCCAGCAGCCGGGTCGCCTCGTCCAGGCCCAGCCCGAGACGACGGGCCTCGGCGGCGTACGTCGTGGCGGCGGCGTGGGCGGCGCCGGTCCCGGCCGCCGCGCTGCTGCGCACGAAGGTGCCGCGGCGTCCCTCGGTGACGACCACTCCGTCGGCCTCGAGCTCCCTGTAGGCGCGCGCGACGGTGCCGGCCGACAGCCCGAGCTGCGTCGCGAGGCCCCGGACCGTGGGGAGCCTGGTGCCCGGGGCGAGATCGCCGCTGGCAGCGCGGGTGGCGACCTGGCGGCGCAGCTGCTCGAACGGCGGCTCGGTCGAGGACGGGTCGAGGGGCAGGACGCTCACGGCCCCAGGGTAGGCAACGTGCTAGACAGCGGGTCATGGAAGCGGACGTGCTGGTGGTGGGCGAGGCCCTGGTCGACGTGGTGCACGCGGGCGACGGCTCGGTGAGCGAGCGGGCGGGCGGGAGCGCCGCCAACGTGGCCGTGGCGCTGGCCCGGCTCGGCCGACCGGTGCGGTTCGCGACCGCCTTCGCCGAGGACGAGTACGGCGCTGTGCTGGCCGACCACCTCTCCGCGGCCGGGGTCGGGCTGGCGTCGGACCCGCACGTCGTGGGACGGACGTCGTCGGCCGTGGCCACGATCGGGTCGGACGGCGCGGCGTCGTACGAGTTCGACGTGGACTGGCAGCTCGGGGAGGTGCCGGTGCAGCCGGCGCCGATGGCGGTGCACGTGTGCTCGTTGGGCGCAGTGCTGGCCCCGGGCGCGACGGACGTGCGGACCCTCGTCGACCGGGTGCGTGAGACCGCGACGATCACCTACGACGTCAACGCCAGGCCCTCGATCACCGGCACGGGCCCCGACGTGGTCGCGACCGTGGAGGCCCTGGTGGCGCTGTCCGACGTCGTGAAGGTGAGCGACGAGGACCTCGAGATCCTGTGGCCGGAGCTGCCGGTCGACGACGCGGCCCGACGGCTGGCCGGGCTCGGCCCGCGCGCGGTCGTCGTCACGCGCGGTGGCGCGGGGGCGAGCTGGGTGGAGACCGAGCGGCGTGTCGACGTCGCCTCGCGTCCGGTCACGGTGGCCGACACGATCGGCGCGGGCGACACGTTCGCCGCGGCGCTGGTGGACGGACTGTGGACCCACGGGCTGCTCGGCGGTCGTCTGCCGGTGCTCACCGACGAGGTCGTCGAGGACCTGCTGGCGCACGCCGCACGGGCCGCGGCGGTGACGGTGTCGCGGCCCGGGGCGGACCCGCCGTACCGCACCGAGCTCTGAGGGCGGAGCGCACGCGGGATCGGCCGGCCGCTCGATGTGCCGAGGAGGACGACCTGCGCGAGGATGGGGTCGTGCGCCTGCGGATCGACCTCGCCTACGACGGCGGCGGCTTCCACGGGTGGGCCGCCCAGCCGGGGCTGCGGACCGTGCAGGGCGAGGTGGAGCAGGCGCTGGCGGTGGCGCTCAGGCGGCGTGAGGCCGACGGGACGCTGCGGCGGGTGCCGGTCGTCTGCGCGGGGCGCACCGACACCGGTGTCCACGCCCGTGGCCAGGTCCTGCACGTCGACACCACGGCCGAGGAGCTCGCCGCGTCGGCAGGTCGCTCGCCCGAGCCGCCGCTGGAGGCGCTGGTCCGACGCCTCGGCGGCATCCTGCCCGACGATGTGGTCGTCCGGGCGGTGCGCGAGGCGCCGGAGGGCTTCGACGCCCGTTTCTCCGCGACGTGGCGGCGCTACGTCTACCGGGTCGCCGACCGCCCGGGCTCGGTCGACCCGCTGACCCGCTCGCACGTCCTGGCGTGGCGTCGCCCGCTGTCGCTGGAGGCGCTGCAGGCGGCCTCGGCGCCGCTGGTGGGGCTGCACGACTTCGCTGCGTTCTGCAAGCAACGGGAGGGCGCGACCACGGTCCGCACCCTGCTCGACCTGGCCTGGGTGCGCCGTGAGGACGGCGTGCTCGAGGCGACGGTGCGCGCCGACGCGTTCTGCCACTCCATGGTGCGCGCACTGGTCGGCTGCCTGCTGGCCGTGGGGGAGGGGCGACGCGAGGTGACCTGGCCGTCCGAGGTCCTCGGGGCCGGCAGCCGGTCGCCGGAGGTCACCGTGGCGCACGCGCACGGACTGACCCTCGAGGAGGTCGGCTACCCCGACGACGACGAGCTCGCCGCACGCGCCGAGCAGACCCGCGCCCGGCGCCTGCCGCTGGACGTGGCCGACCGCGACGCCACGCAGGAGGGCGAGGGATGACCGAGGACGAGCACTACTTCACCGCCGACCCCACGGTCGCCTTCCGGAGGGAGCCGGTCACGGCCTCGGTGTGGGGCGTCGACCTCACCCTCGACTCCGGCTCGGGGGTCTTCGCCCGGGGACGCCTCGACGTCGGCACCGCGGTGCTCTTCCGCGAGACCGAGGCGCCGAGCCAGGGCCACGTGCTCGACCTCGGCTGCGGGTACGGCGTGATCGGCCTCGCGGCCGCCGCGGCCTCCCCGGCCGTGCGGGTGACGGCCGTGGACGTCAACGAGCGGGCGCTGCTGCTGGCCCGGGAGAACGCCGCGGCCCTCGGGGTCGCCGACCGCTACCGGGCCGCGCTGCCCGAGCAGGTCGACCCCACGGCGACGTACGACGAGATCTGGTCCAACCCGCCCATCCGCGTCGGCAAGCAGGCGCTGCACGACCTGCTGCTCACCTGGCTCCCGCGGCTGGCCCCGGGCGGTCGCGCGGTGATGGTGGTCGGCAAGAACCTCGGCGCGGACTCGCTCCAGCGCTGGCTCGGGGAGCAGGGCTGGCCGACGGCGCGCCTCGCGTCGGCCAAGGGGTTCCGGATCCTGGAGACCCGACACGGCTGACACCGTGCCCGAGCGACCTCTCGGCCGTGCGCGAGTGACGGCTCGGCGGTGGGGTCAGGGGGTGATGGCCTCGGCGAGGAGGGCAGCTGCGGCGGGGTCGTCGGAGGTGGCGCGGTGCCACAGCAGGAGGAGCAGCTCGCGGGCGGTGCCGCGCAGGTGGACGTGCGGCTCGCCGTCACCGATGCGCACCGGCTCCGCGTCCGGGACGTCGGTGGCCGCGAGGACCAGGGTGCCCGCCAGCGGCTCGGTGCGGGCCATCTTCACCTGGCGCAGGTAGAAGGTGTCCTGCACCTCGCGCACGCCGTCCCAGGCCACGGCCGGGTCCGGCTGCCACTCCTCCTCGCGGCCGACGGCCGAGAGCATGTCGTAGGAGTGCATGAGCGCCTCGTGGGTCTGGCGCCGGGCCCACCAGCCCGCGGTGCCCACGCCGCGGCCGAAGGTCCAGACGGACGCGGCGGGGTCGGTGGTGGCGAGGGTCTCGACGAGGTCGCCGGCGTGCCCGGCGTACCACGCGGCGAGCTCGCTCAGGTCGGCCGGCGCGTCCTCGGGACGCCCCTCCGGGGTGCCCTCCACGACGGCGTGCCGCGCCCACTGGTGGACGCTGCCCAGGTGCTCGACCAGGTCGGCGACGCACCACTCCGGGCACGAGGGCACCGGCGCGGTCAGGTCGACCTCGTCGATGAGCCGTGCGACGCGGCCGGTGGCGGCGGTGAGCAGCGCGTTCCAGTCGTGCATCCCGCCATCCAACCAGCCGCGACCGGTCGACGCCGTGACTCAGCCCACGGTGACGCGCTTGGTGCCGCTGCGGCTCGGCGCGCGCAGGTCGTCACCGCGGTACAGGACCTGCACCTCGACCCGGCCCGACGGCAGGCGCAGCGTCACGGCCCGGTTGCCCTCGTCCTTGCGACGCACCCGGAAGGTCCGCTCGACCTCGCCGTCGACCAGCACGAGCACCCGGCCCACGGCGGAGCCCGCAGCCTCCGCGGTGCGGATGCGCACCGTGGTGCGCAGACGCCCGTCCTTGGGCGTGCGGGCCTTGAAACGGGTCAGGGTGCTGGCGCGGTCGATGGTCACGGGCACCGTGGTGCTGGTGGAGGCCTCGTGCAGCGAGGTCGGCTCGTACGACGCGGTGTAGGTCCGCTCGCCGGGAGTCACGCCGCCCACGCGCACCGTGGCCGTCCCGTCGCTCAGCGTGGCGGTGCCGACCGTGCGGTCGCGGTCGTCGGTGACGACGACCGTGCCGGCCGGGGCGTCCTCGCCCGAGGCGGGGGCGACCTCGACGTCGAGCACGACGTCGTCGCCGTACTCCACGCGGCTGCTGGCGGGCGTGAGCATGGTGGTGGTGACCACCGGCTCCGCCGGGGCGACGACCTTCTCGCCCTCCGGGCCGGCCCAGTACAGCGCCCGGCCCACGTCGCCGAGACCGGCCTTGGGGTGGTGGCGGAAGAGCAGGCTGGTGCCGAAGACCAGCGCGCGCGAGCCGTCCTCGTCGGTGGCCCACACCGACGCGGCACGCCCGGCGGTGTCCTCGGGCCCACCCGTGCCCGTCCAGTGGCCGGCCAGCATCGGCTCGGGGGCGTAGGCCTGGGCGGGCAGCGTGCCCTCGCCGAGGTCGCCGAAGGAGTAGGCCGGGTAGACGAACGCGGAGTCGGTCTGGAACGGCCGCAGCGGCGAGCCCTCGGGGGTCGTGAGGGCGACGACGGCGTTGCTGGAGGACCCGGCCGAGGAACCGGTCGCCACGACCGGCCCGTAGGTGCCGGCCGCGTCGAGGCCGGCCGCGCCGCGGCCGACGACACCGTGGCCGGCGTCGGCCCAGGCCTTCAGGGCCGCGTCCCCGTCGGAGCCGTCGGAGAGCCCGAGGCTCGAACCGACCCACAGCACGTCGAGGGTGTCGACGATGGTCGGGTCCGCGTCCAGCTCGGCGGCGGTGACCGGCCGCGCGTCCAGGCCCAGCGCCTCCATGGCGAGCACGTCGTCCTGGGTGCCGGTGTAGCCGACGACCAGGTCGTCGAGGCCGCGGGTGCCGGGGGCGTCCAGCGCGGCGACCTGGGCCGCGGTCGGGCTCACCAGCTCGACGTCGTACGCCGTGGCCGCGGCGAGCGCCGCGGCCCGGTCCTCGGGGCCGACCACCGCGGTGCCGTCGGCGAGCAGCGAGACGGCCGCGCCGGTGTCGAGGATATCGGTCACCGCACGGAGGTCGTCGGCGCCGGCGAGCGGGAAGGCCAGCAGGCCGTCCTCGGGGGCGGCGGCCGCACCGGTGGGCGCGGTGACGGGGGTGGTGTCGCCGAGGCGGGTGCCGCCGGTCTCGCCGTACTCCAGGACCGTCGCGCCCCACAGGTGCGCGAGCGACCAGGCGGAGACGTCGTACATCGACGGGACCTTGTCGGAGATGTCGCTGCCGACGTCGAGCAGGGCGTGCGCCAGGCCGCGCAGCGGCTGGTGCATGTCGACGACGTAGGAGCCGGCCGGGTAGGTCACGCCACCGGCGATGCGGGTCTCGTCGAGCGTGCCGACCTCGACGCCGTGGAACAACAGCTGGCGCACCAGCGTGGCGGCGTCGCCGCGCGAGCGCTGGTCCTCGCCGACGGGGATGACGTAGGAGCGCGGGTAGGAGACGGGGTTCTGGTCGTCGGCGACGTCCCAGTGCTCCTTCCACTCCTCGGGGCCGGCGACGTCGGCGATGTTCTCGGTGGTGAGCTGGACCTTCGGGGCACCCTCGACGCCGCGCCGGAAGACCTCGATCTGGTTGGCCAGCATCTCCTCGGAGTGTGAGGTCACGTAGTCGATGGTGCTGTCGATGACCTGGCGGCCGACGGCGGTGTTGACCGTGGCGCCGAGCGGGTTCTGGGTGGCCCCGGTGCGCGGGAGCGGCAGCTCGACGGTCGCGGTGACGGCGCCGTGGAAGGCGGCGTACTGCGCGGTGAAGATGGGCGGGAAGTCGTCCCAGCCGCTCGGGGTGTCGCGGTAGGGGATGGTGATCCGGCCCTGGCCGGTCAGGTCGCCGATGGTGCTGATCAGGCCGGTGGCGACGTCGACGACCGGGTTGGCCGGGATGCCGGCGCCGAGCACCTCGTCCTCGACCTGCAGGGCCAGGGCGTAGCCGTGGGGGAGGAAGAGGTCGTACTCGTAGGAGTCGCCGTGCGGCGGGCCGCAGGGCTCCACCTGCAGCACACCGGTGTAGCCGTGCAGGTCCGCGGCGTAGAGCGGCTGCAGCGCCTGCGCGGTGCGGGCGTAGGAGACCGACTCCGGCGTGGTGTTGGTGATCATGTCGCGGTTGATGTCGAGTCCGAGGACCCCGGGGCGCTGCCCGATGGTGCGCCCGTCGGGGTTGAGCGTGAGCGAGAAGTAGAGGCGGTGGCCGGACAGCAGCTCGACGGTCGCGGGGTCCTCGGCGGCGTCGAGGAGGTCGCCGATGGTCTGCATGATCGCGTCGGTGCCCTCCCACTCGTTGCCATGCACGTTGCCGCTGAACCAGATCGGGGTCTTGTAGCCGGCGACCAGGTCGGTGTCGGTGGCGGCGGCCTCCGGGTCGGTCCTGATGAGCTCGCGCCACGCGGTCTGCTGCGCGGTCTGCTCCTCGGTCTCCGGGGCGGTGAGGGTGACCAGGTAGAGGTCGCGGCCCTGGACCGACTGCCCGACGACCTGGGTGGAGACCAGGTCGCTCGCGGCCATCCACTCGGTCAGCTGCGGGGCGAGCTCGTCGTAGGACCACAGCGCCGCGGCGTCCGTGGCGTCGTCCGGCTCGTCGGGGTACGTCGTCAGTGCGGGCTGGACCGGATAGGACGCGGGCATCGGCAGCGGTCCGTCGGACCACCCGGTGCCGAACCCGCGTGCGTCACGGGCCGCGTCGGCGCTGCGCATCGTGGCGCTGCGGGCGATCACCTCACCGGGCTCGCCGAGGTGTCGGTGGATCTCGGGGAGGTCACCGACGGTCTTCTGCGGTGCGGGGCCAGGTCGCTCGTCGGCCCCGGCGGCGGTCACCGCCGCGGGGACGGCCAGGGCGGCGGAGGCGAGACCACCCACGAGGGCGGAGGTCAGCAGCGTGGCTCGGAGGGTCACGTCAGACGCAACGAGGCCTTGCCCGTCCGGTCACGGCCCGGGGACCGGGTGTGCCCATCTCACACCCGCCCACACCCAGGCCGGCGCGTCAGCTCCCGCGCGGCTGGTCCGTCCGCCTCCGGGTCAGCGGTGCAGGAGCTCCCCGAAGAGCCGGCAGGTCTCCAGGACCGCCGCATCGGCCGCCGGTGAGTGGCGGCCCATGTCGACGAAACCGTGGATCAGGCCCGGGAACTGCCGGTGCTCGACCCGGACACCCGCGGCCGCGAGGGCCCGCGCGTAGCCGTCGCCGTCGTCGCGCAGCGGGTCGAACTGGGCCGTGACCACCACCGCGGGCGCGAGCCCGGCCAGGTCGCCGTGCCGCGGGGACAGACGCGGGTCGCCGGTGTCCACGCCGGCGGGACCGGCGTACTGGGCGCCGAACCAGAGCATCGTCTCGGCGTCGAGGAAGTAGCCCTCGGCGTTGTCGCGGAAGGAGTCGGTGTCGGCGCCCATCTCGGTGACGGGGTAGATCAGCAGCTGGGCGGTGAGCTCGTGGCCACGGTCGCGCAGGTGCTGGGCGGTCACGGCGGCGAGGTTGCCTCCGGCGGAGTCACCGGCCACGCCGGTGCGGTGGTCCCCGCCCAGCTCCGCGGTGTGCTCGACCAGCCACTCGGCCGCGGCGAGCGTGTCCTCGACCGCGGCGGGGAAGGGGTGCTCGGGCGCGAGGCGGTAGTCGAGGGAGACCACCACCGCGCGGCTGTGCTCGGCGACGGTGCGGCAGGCCAGGTCGTGGGTGTCGAGGTCACCGATGACGAAGCCGCCGCCGTGCAGGAAGAGCACGGTCGGCAGCGGGCCCTCGGCGTGCGGGCGGTAGACCCGCGCCGGTCGGGGACCGGCGGCGCCCGGCACCTCGGTGTCGGCGACCTCGGCCATCGGCGGCAGCAGCGAGTCGTCGCGCAGGTCGACGGCGAGCGTGCGGAACCCGGCGCGGGCCTGCTCGGGCGTCTGCTGCGACATCGGCGGCGTGCCGGCCGCGGCCAGGAACTGCAGCAGCGCGCCGGTGGCGGGGTCGAGGTCGGGGTGGAGCCCGGTCGCCTCGGTCATCTCGCCGCCTCAGCCGACCGCGAGCGGGTCGATGGCGCCGTGGCCGGCGACGGTCGCGGCGAGGTCGGCGAGGTGGTGGTCGCCGTCCCCGAGCAGGTGGTCGAGGGCGGTGAGGACGGCGGTGTAGGAACCGACGGAGTACTCCGCGGTCATGCCGATGCCACCGTGCAGCTGGATCGCCTCCTGGCCGACGTGGCGACCGGCGCGGCTGGCCTGGAGGCCGGCGCGGGCCGCGGCGTCGCGGACGCGGGCGGGGTCGCCGGTCTGCAGCACCATCGTCGCCCACGAGACCACGCTGGTGGCCAGCTCGAGGGAGACGTACATGTCGGCAGCGCGGAAGGTCAGCGCCTGGAAGGTGTTGAGCGTGACGCCGAACTGCTTGCGGCTGGTGAGGTAGCCGCACGTCGTGCGCAGCGCGGTCTCCATCGCACCGACCGCGGTGTTGGCGGCCATGATCCGGGCGATGTCCTGCACCGTCGCGATGCTGCCGGCCAGGTCGCGGCCCGGCTCGCCGAGCGGGGTCGCCGGGGTGCCGTCGAACGTCACCTGGGCGGCGCGCCCCCCGTCGTACGTCGGGTACCCGGTGCGCTCGGTGGCCTCGGCGTCGACGAGGAACAACCCGGTGCCGCCGTCGGGCAGTGCGGCGCTGACCACGAGCTGGTCGGCGCGGGCGCCCTGGACGACCGGCTCCTTGGTGCCGGTCAGCGACCAGGAGTCGCCGTCCTGGGCGGCGGTGACTGCCGACGCGGTGGGTGCCCACCGCGAGCCGGGCTCGTCGTGGGCGAATCCCAGCAGCCGCTCGCCGGAGGCGAGGGCGCCGAGCACGTCCTGGCGCTGCTCGGGGGTGCCGCAGGCCTGCACCAGGCCGCCGGCGAGGACCACCGCGTGGAGGTAGGGCTCGGGGGCGATGACGCGGCCGATCTCCTGGCACACGATCGCGATCTCGACCGGGCCGGCGCCGACGCCGCCGTCCTCCTCGGAGAACGGCAGCCCGAGCAGGCCCATCTCGGCCATCTGGGACCAGACCTGCTCGCTGAAGCCGGGGTCGGCCTTGCAGGTCTGGCGGCGCTGCTCGAAGTCGGAGTAGGCCTTGCCGAGCAGCCCGCGGACCGCGTCGCGCAGGGCGTCCTGCTCGTCGTCGTAGGTGAAGTCCATGTCCGTGTGCCTCTCAGAGTCCGAGGATCGTGCGGGCGATGATCTGGCGCTGCACCTCGTTGGAGCCGCCGTAGATCGAGGCCTTGCGGTAGTTGAGGTAGGTCGGGACCGTGCGGTGCACCCAGTCGGGCAGGGCGCCCTCGGTGGTGCCGCTGGCCAGGCTGGCCGGACCGGCCAGGTCGACGAGCAGCTCGGTGACGGCCTGCTGCAGCTCGGTGCCCTTGAGCTTGAGCACGCTGGAGGCCGGGTGGGGCTCGCCGTCGGCGGAGTGGGCCACCACGCGCAGGGCGGTGAGCTCGAGCGCGAGCAGCTCGTTCTCCAGCTCAGCGATGCGGGCGGCGACCAGCGGCTCCTCGAGCCGCTCCGGCGCGAGCCGCTTGGCACGGGCCAGGGCGGCCTTGGTGGCCCCGACGGGGGCGACGCCGACGCGCTCGTTGCCGAGGAGGAACTTGGCCATCGTCCAGCCCTGGCCGGGCTCGCCGACGAGGTTCTCGCCCGGGACCCGGACGTCCTCGAACCACACCTCGTTGACCTCGTGGCCACCGTCGATCAGCTCGATCGGGCGGACCGTGAGACCCGGGCTGGTCATGTCGATGAGCAGCATCGAGATGCCGGCCTGCTTCTTCACCTCCGGATCGGTGCGCACCAGGGTGAAGATCCAGTCGCCGTGTTGGCCCAGCGTCGTCCAGGTCTTCTGCCCGTTGACGACCCAGTCGTCGCCGTCCTTGACCGCACTGGTGCGCAGGCTGGCCAGGTCGGAGCCGGCGTCGGGCTCGGAGAAGCCCTGGGACCACCAGATCTCGCAGCTCTTCGTCCGGGGGAGGAAGCGCTCCTTCATCTCCTGGCTGGCGAACTGCGCGAGCACCGGCCCGATCATGGAGGCGTTGAACGCCAGCGGGACCGGGCAGCCGGCCGCCTGCATCTCCTCGAGGTAGAGGTGGCGCTGCAGGTCGTTCCACCCGCGACCACCCCACTCCTCGGGCCAGTGCGGCACGGCGAGGTCGTGGTCGTCGAGGAGCTTCATGCTCCCGGCGATCTCCTCCTTGGAGAGCTCATGGCCCTCCAGCACCTTGGTGCGGATCTCCTCCGGCACCACGGTGGTGAAGAAGGTCCGCATCTCCTCGCGGAAGGCCTGGTCCTCGGGCGACAGGGCGAGCTGCATGGGGTCACTATGGCGCAGGTCACCAAGCGCCGCGCCACCCCCCGTCTCGGGATAACGAGGTGACCCGGGGCGGGTGATCACGGAGAATCCTCGGACGTGGGACACGTGGACGTCGCCGGGGTGAGGTACGAGCTGCCCGACGGGAGGGTGCTGCTCGACGAGGTGTCGTTCCGCGTCGGCGAGGGCGCGAAGGTCGCGCTGGTCGGCGCGAACGGTGCCGGCAAGACCACGCTGCTGCGCATCGTGACCGGCGACCTCGTGCCGCACGCGGGCGTGGTGACCCGCAGCGGCGGGCTGGGCGTGATGCGCCAGGACGTGAAGGCCGGGCTCGGCGAGGACCCCACCGTCGCCGACCTGCTGCGCAGCGTCGCGCCGCCGCGGGTGCGCGCCGCCGCCGACGAGGTGGACCGACTCGAGCTCGCGCTGATGGAGAGCGACGACGAGGCCACGCAGATGCGGTACGCCGAGGCACTGGCCGAGTACGCGGACGCCGGCGGCTACGACCTCGAGGTGACGTGGGACGTCGTGACGAGCGCGTCGCTGGGGGTGCCCTACGAGCGGGCGAAGTACCGCGCGCTCTCGACGCTGTCCGGGGGCGAGCAGAAGCGGCTGGTGCTGGAGTCGCTGCTCAGCGGACCCGACGAGGTGCTGCTGCTCGACGAGCCCGACAACTACCTCGACGTCCCCGGCAAGATCTGGCTCGAGCAGCGGCTGCGGGCCAGCGACAAGACCGTGCTGATGATCAGCCACGACCGTGAGCTGCTGGACAACACCGCGACCCGGGTCGTGACCGTGGAGCTCGGGTTCGCCGGGAACACGGTGTGGACCCATCCCGGTGGCTTCGCGTCGTACCACCAGGCGAGGAAGGACCGCTTCGCCCGCTTCGAGGAGCTGCGGCGGCGCTGGGACGAGGAGCACGCCAAGCTCAAGGCGCTGGTGCTGCGGTTGAAGGTGAAGGCGGAGTTCAACGACGGGATGGCCGCGGCGTACAGGGCGGCGCAGACGCGACTGCGGAAGTTCGAGGAGGCCGGGCCACCGACCGCGCAGCCGCGCGAGCAGCAGGTCACGATGCGCCTCAAGGGCGGCCGCACCGGCAAGCGCGCGGTCGTCTGCGAGCAGCTCGAGCTCACCGGTCTGATGCGGCCCTTCGACCTCGAGGTCTGGTACGGCGAGCGCGTCGCGGTGCTCGGGTCCAACGGGTCGGGCAAGTCGCACTTCCTGCGGCTGCTGGCCGCCGGTGGCAGCGACCCCGACGTCGGCAACCGTCCGGTCGGGGAGAACCCCATCAAGCCGGTCGAGCACACCGGCCTGGCCAAGCTCGGCGCGCGGGTTCGACCGGGGTGGTTCGTGCAGACCCACGACCACCCCGAGCTGATCGGGCGGACGCTGCTGGAGATCCTGCACCGCGGCGACGGGCACCCCGACGGACGTCAGGGGATGGGCCGCGAGCAGGCGGCCCGCGTGCTGGACCGCTACGAGCTCGCGGCGTCGGGGGAGCAGACCTTCGAGTCGCTGTCCGGTGGTCAGCAGGCGCGCTTCCAGATCCTGCTGCTGGAGCTGTCCGGCGCGACGCTGCTGCTGCTCGACGAGCCCACCGACAACCTCGACGTGCAGTCGGCCGAGGCGCTGGAGGAGGGCCTGGCGGCCTTCGAGGGCACGGTGCTGGCGGTGACCCACGACCGGTGGTTCGCCCGCGGCTTCGACCGGTTCCTGGTCTACGGCGCCGACGGCGAGGTCTACGAGTCCGACGGGCCGGTCTGGGACGAGGGACGGGTGCAGCGGGTGCGCTGAGGCCTCCCGCCTCCTCGCCCGGGACCTCCGGCCCCTGGCCGCGAGCGGTGGTGCGTCGCAGGATGGGGCCGTGCCGCGACGCGACCGGATGCCGCCCGAGGTCCTCGCCGACCTCGTGGACCTGCTCGCGGCCTGCCGCGCCTTCGCGGGGGTGGATCGCGCGCGGCTCCAGGACGTGGCCCGGGACGTCGAGGTGGGCTACCTCGCGACCGTCGAGCCCCCGGTGCGCCCCGCGCTGGTGGTGATGCGCGGCGAGCTGCGGGTCCTCGGGGAGGACGGTGCCGTGACCGACGTCGTCGACGCCGGGGAGTACGCCGCTGTCGGGCCCGCCTCCCGGGTCGAGCCCGTGACCAGTGCGCTGGTGGCCTGGCTCGGCGACGAGGCCCGGTCCGTGGCCTGGTCGGGGGCGCGGGATCCCGCGTGGCGGGCCCCGACCCAGCGTGCGGTGACCCGGCTGCACGCGACTCCGGTGCGGGCCGTGATGAGCAGCCCGGTGCTGATGGTGGAGCCGTCGGTGACCTGCCGCGAGGCCGCGGGGCTGATGCGCGAGCGGCGGGTCTCCTCGGTGCTGGTGCTCGGCCGGGACGGCCCCGGGGTCCTCACCGACCGCGACCTGCGCTCCCGGCTGGTCGCCGAGGGGCGCCCGGCCGACACCGTGGTGGCCGAGGTGGCGTCGTACCCCGCGCTCGTGGTGGGTGCTGACGTGACCTGTGCCGAGGCGCAGCTGGAGATGCTGGCCGCCGGGGTGCACCACCTGCCGGTGGTCGAGGGCGAGCGGGTCGTCGGCGTGGTGACCTCGACCGACCTGCTCGCGCTGGAGGCCCGCAGTCCGTTGGCGGTGCGCTCGGCCGTGGACCGTGCCGGCAGCGTCGAGGGCGTGGCAGCCGCGGTCGCCGAGCTCCCCGGCTCGGTGGCGCGGATGCTGGGTGACGGGGCGGACCCGCACGAGGTGGGGCGTGTCGTCGCCACGGTGACCGACCGGGTGCAGCGCACGCTGCTGGGGCTGGCGTTCGCCGAGCTGGGGCGGCCTGAGGGGGAGTTCGCGTGGGTGTGCTTCGGCAGCCAGGCCCGACGTGAGCAGACGTTGCTGACCGACCAGGACACCGGGCTGGTGCTCCCGACGGGGGCCGACGACGAGGCCTGGGCGGCGGTGGCGGCCTGGGTCACCGACGCCCTGGAGCAGGTCGGCTACCCCCGCTGCCGTGGCGGGGTGATGGCCTCGGAGTCACTCTGGCGCCACGACCTGGCCGGCTGGCACGCGCGCCTGGACGGGCTGGTGCGGCAGCCGACCGAGCACCACCTGCTGGAGAGCGCGATCGTCTTCGACGCCCGGGTCGTCACGGGTTCGGTCACGGTGGCCGACCTGCTGGGGCCGAGCCTGGTCGAGACGGTGCGCGACGCGACGTTCCGCGGCCGGCTGGCGCGGGTGGCGACGATGCACCGGCCGCCGCTGGGGTTCCTGGGGCGGCTCACGGTCGAGCACCACGGCGAGCACCGCGGCCAGCTGGACCTGAAGAAGGGCGCGCTGCTGCCGGTGGCCGACCTGGCGCGTCTGACGGCAGTGGCGCGGGGCGGCCCCGAGGTCGGCACCGACGAGCGACTCGAGGCGGCCGCCGAGACCGGTGCGATGTCACGGGACCTGTCGGGCACGCTCCGCGCGGGCTACGCGCTCGCGCTGGGGCTGCGCCTGCAGCGGCACGTGGAGCTCTTCGAGGCCGGCGAGACGCTGTCCAACCACCTGGACCCGGGCGCGCTGGACCCGTGGGTGCGCGCGGAGCTGAAGGAGTACTTCAAGGCGATCCGAGTGGCCCAGGAGCATGTCTCGTCGACGTACCTCGTGGGGATGCTGGGGTGAGCTGGCGGTGAGGGGCGCGCGCGGGACCGACTGGCGCGACGCCGACCTGCTGGTGCTGGACTTCGAGGCCACCAGCGCCGAGCCGCGGCGCGCACGCCCGCTGTCGGTGGGCTGGGTCGGCGTCGGGGGCGGTCGGGTGCGCGCCACCGAGTGTGGGTACGCCGTGGTCCGGCACGTCGACCCGGTGCCGGCCGGGGCGCTGGCGGTCCACGGCCTCACCCCCGACGTCGTGGCGGCGGGACGGCCCCCGGAGGAGGTGCGCGAGGAGCTCGGCGCCCTGCTGGCGGGACGGGTGCTGGTGGCGCACCACGCGCCCCTGGAGGTCGCGCTGCTGAAGGGCTGGGGGCTGCGACCGGAGGCGGTGCTGGACACGCTGGCGCTGCTGCGACGCCTCGACGAGCGGGCCGGTCGGCCGCGCGCCGACGTGACGCTGGCGGGGGCCGCGCGGCGCTTCGACGTGCCGGCCGCGCGGGCGCATCACGCCTTCGGCGACGCCTGGACGACGGCGCTGCTGCTCCTCGGGCTGGTCGGTGACCTGGAGGCCGAGCGGGGCGGCGTGAGCCTGGACGACCTGCTGCGGCTGGGGCGGACGTAAGTCGGTGGCTCCGGTCGCGGCGCCACGGCAGGATGTCGGTCCCGTGAGCCCCGATCCCTCTCCGGCCGTCCGGATCTCCCGTGTCGACGTCCACGACGATGCGGCGCTCGCCGCCTGGCACGACCTCGTCGAGCGCTCCGAACGCCACGACCACGGCGACCTGAAGACGATCTGGACCCTGCCGGAGCTGACCGCGGAGCTGCGCTCGGGCAGGCGCCAGGTGTCCTCCGCGGCGTACGTCGGCACCGTCGGGGGCCGGCCGGTCGTATGGGGGATGACGATGCTCCCCCAGTTGGACAACCTTGCCACCGCCGACATGGGGGTGGCGGTGCCGCCGGAGGAGCGTCGTCGGGGGTACGGCTCGGCGATGCTGCGGCACCTGGAGGCCGAGGCGGTCGCGGCCGGGCGGTCGGTGCTGACGGCGGAGGCGATGTGGCCGGTGACGGCGCCGCGCGACGGGGTGGGCCAGGCGGGCGTGGAGTTCGCGCAGCGGCACGGCTTCACCGTCGGCAACGTCGAGGTGAAGCGGGTGCTGCGCTGCCCCGTGCCGACCGAGCGGCTCGACGCGCTGGCGGCCGCGGCGGCTCCGTCGCACGAGGGGTACGCACTGCGGTCGTGGACCGGGCCGGTGCCCGAGGACCTGCTGGAGAGCTGGGCCGTGCTCACCTCGAGCCTGACCAGCGAGGCCCCGACCGGGGACCTGCACGTCGAGCCCGAGGCCGCGGACGTCGAGGCGGTGCGCGAGAACGAGCAACTGCTGGTGGCACAGGGGAGGACGGCGTACCGCTGCGTCGCGATCGCGCCGGACGGCACCGCGGTGGGCTACACCGAGCTGGTGACGACCGTCCACGAGCCGGGTCGGGCCTACCAGTGGGGCACGCTCGTGCACGGAGATCACCGCGGCCACCGGCTCGGGCTGGCGCTGAAGGTCGCCACCCAGCGGGCGATGCAGGAGGCCGGCCCGCTGGACCCCGCCGGCCCGGTCGACCACGTCCTCACCTGGAACGCCGACTCCAACACCCACATGGTCGCGGTCAACGAGGCGCTGGGCTTCGAGCCGGTCGAGTGGTGCGGGATGCTGCAGAAGCGGCTCTGACCCGGGGCAGCTCATCCGTCACAGGAGGCTCAGGAGTCACGCGGGGGAGATAGTCCGCATCAGAACTGATGCTGCGCGCGCGCTGAGGGTGAGATCGAATGCGTCGTATCCCGGGCGTCGCACACCCCACCAGCCCCGTCGGCACCGACCGCCCCACGAGGAACGTCACGACCCCCGCCCCACCCGGGAGACGGGCCGGTGGGACGGGGGTCGTGGTGATCGGCGGACGCGGAGGGAGGGACCGCGCCCACCGACCGGGTCCCGGCGCAGCGACGCCACCGGGAGGTCGGGTGATCAGGGACCGGTCATGACTGGTCCGCGTCGGAGTCGAGCGCGAGCGTGGTGGTCTGCTCCTCGCCGTCGCGCTCGTAGGTCACGGTGACCTCGTCGCCGGGGCGGTAGGAGCGGATGGTGGCGACCAGCGAGTCCGCGCTGGTGATCGCGCGGTCGTCGATGCCGGTGATGATGTCGCCCTCCTCCAGCCCGGCCTCGCCGGCGGTGGAGCCGGCACCGATGGTGCGCACCTGGGCGCCGTCGACGACCAGCGCGCCGTCGGTCGAGGAGGATCCCGAGCCGGAGCCCGATCCGCTGCCCACGCCCACGTCGCTCACCGAGATGCCCAGTCGGGCGTGGGTGGGGGTCTCGCCGGCGGCCATCTGCTCCACGATCGGCATGATCTCGTCGATCGGGATCGCGAAGCCCAGCCCGATGGAGCCGCCCTCGCTGCTGGTGCCGAACGGGTTGCTGGAACCGGTCGTGCGGATCGAGGAGTTGATGCCGACCACCCGGCCGGCGAGGTCGATCAACGGCCCGCCGGAGTTGCCGGGGTTGATGGCGGCGTCGGTCTGCACCGCGGGGTAGACCGTCGCGTTGCCCTCGCTGTCGGTGCCCACGTCGACCGGACGGTCCAGCGCGGAGACGATGCCGGAGGTCACCGTCGCGTCGAGCCCGAAGGGGCTGCCGATGGCCACGACGTCCTGCCCGACGGCCAGGGCGTCGGAGCTGCCGATGGTGGCGGGGGTGAGGCCGGAGACGTCCTGCGCCTGGATGACGGCGGTGTCGGTGAGCGGGTCGAGACCGAGGATCTCGGCACGGGCGTGACTGCCGTCGGCGAAGTCGACGGTGATGGTGCCGCTCTCGGCTGCCAGCTCCACGACGTGGTGGTTGGTGAGGATCTGTCCGTCCTCGGTGAGGATCACCCCGGAGCCCGATCCGCTGCCGCCGCTGCCGGACACATTGATCTTCACCACCGAGGGCAGCACGGCCTCGGCCGCGGCCTGGACCGAGCCGTCCGTCGCGGCCGGCGCGGGAGCGGCGTCCAGCACCGGCGAGGCGCTCGCGGCGTCGGTCGTGGACGTGCCCGAGGAGGCAGGCTCCGGTCCCCACTCCTGCCACGCGGCGGCGCCGCCGACGCCCGAGGCCCCACCGACCAGCACGCTGGTCGCGAGCACGGCGGCCGCCAGGCCCGTGCGACGCCGAGGAGGCGGCGGGGGAGCGGCGTACGCCGGCTGCCCCGACGGCTCGGCCTGCCAGATCGGACCCAGGTCCCGGGTCGGCTCGTGCTGGTGCTCGGGGGTGGTCCCGCTCGGTCGCGGGTCGGGCGTCTCGGTCATGACCCCACTGTGCGCAGCGAGCCTGTGAAGCGGCTTAGAGAGCGCTGGGTGGCGGGGAAGAACCGTTCGCCAGCCCTTGAGTCGGCCTGTGACCTGGACCACACTCGCACCCATGACCGTGACGGACGCCCCCACCGACCTCATCGACACCTCCGACGCCCCGGCGCCCCGCTTCGTCGACGACCGGCTCGCCCACTGGGCGGCGACCACGCCGGACGCGGAGTGCTTCACCTACCTCGGCCGCACCTGGACCTACGCCCAGACCGACGACCGCGTACGCCGCTTGGCCGGCGCCCTCCACGGCCTCGGTGTCCGCCGGGGCGACACCGTCTCCTTCCTCGACAAGAACCACCCCGCGTGCGTGGAGCTCAGCCTGGCCGCGGGGTCGCTCGGTGCGGCCAACGCGATCATCAACTTCCGGCTCGCCGGCGACGAGATCGACTACGCGGTCAACGACGCCGGCGCGAAGGTGCTGCTGGTCGGCACCGAGCTGATGCCGACGATCGAGGCGATCCGCGACCGGCTCACCACCGTCGAGCACGTCATCGAGGTGACCCCGGAGGGCGGCGACGGCGACGCCTACGAGCAGCTGCTGGCCGGCGCCGAGCCGATGGCCCGTCCCGACGCCGTCTCACCCGAGGACACGTGCCTGGTGATGTACTCCTCCGGCACCACCGGCCGCCCCAAGGGCGTGATGCTCAGTCACGCCAACATGGTCGCCCACACCCTCAACGCCCACGACGGCTGGGGATTCGCCCCCGGGGACAAGTCGATGGTGGCGATGCCGCTCTTCCACGTCGGTGGCTCCTCCTACGTCCTCTTCGGCCTGCACGACGGCATCCCCAGCGTGATGACCCGTGAGCCCGACGGAGCCTCGCTGGCCGGCGCGATCCTCGCGGGCGCCAACCGCACCTTCCTCGTGCCGGCCGTCCTGGCCCAGGTGCTGCAGTCCGGCCCGGACGCGGTGAAGCTGTTCGGCGCGCTGAAGACCTACACCTACGGCGCGGCCCCGATGCCGCCGCCGCTGCTGCGCGCGGCGATGGAGGCCTGGCCCGACACCGACTTCATCCAGGTCTACGGCCTGACCGAGGTCGCCGGGGTCGTCACCCACCTGATGCCCGACGAGCACCGCTCGGCGATCCCCGAGGGGCACCCCGAGCGCCTGGTCTCGGCCGGGCGGGCCATCCCGGGCGTCGAGGTGCGCATCGTCGACCCCGGCACGCTCGAGGACGTCGCGACCGGCGAGCCCGGGGAGATCTGGTTGCGCACCCCGCAGCGGTTCCAGGGCTACCTCCACAAGCCGGAGGCGACCGCGGAGGTCGTGACCGAGGACGGCTGGTTCCGCTCCGGGGACCTCGGTCGGCTGGACGCCGAGGGGTACCTCTTCGTCGAGGACCGGCTCAAGGACATGATCATCAGCGGCGGGGAGAACATCTACAGCCCCGAGGTCGAGCGGGTCCTCGCCGAGCACCCGGCGGTCATGGAGGTCGCGATCATCGGCGTACCCGACGAGCGGTGGGGCGAGTCGGTCAAGGCCGTCGTCTCCTTCCACGAGGGCGCCAGCGCGACCGAGGAGGAGCTGATCGCCTTCTGCCGTGAGCACCTCGCGCACTACAAGTGCCCCCGCAGCATCGACGTCCTGGACCTGCTGCCGCGCAACCCGACCGGCAAGATCCTCAAGCGGGACCTGCGTCAGCCCTACTGGGACGGGCGGTCGCGCCAGGTGAACTGACGGGTGAGCTGACGGGTGAGCTGACGGGTGGACTGACGGGGCGACGGCCTCGTGAGAGGGTCCGGTCCAGACCACCGGACCCCATGGCCGTCCTCGTTAAACACCCTTCCTCAACAGGATCTCCACGGCACGGCAACATCGCCGGGACCGGTGGCACGGTGGAGTCACATCCACTGACCAGGGGGGTCACATGCTGGGGGGCACTTCCCGGCGCACGCTCGCGCGCGCCGTCACCACCGGACGACCGTTCGCCCGTCGCGGCGGCCGCGCCGCCCACCGTGCCGACCGAGCCGACCGGACCGACCGGGCCGGCACCGCTCGCGCACTGACGGTCGCCGGCACCGGCGCCGTCCTCGCCTTCACCGGCGTGCTCGTGCCCGGCCTGCTGCTCGAGGGCAGCTCGGCCACCGGCACGAGCTGCACGCCGGTGACGCAGCCGCTGGGCCCGGCGACCGGCTTCACCGAGTTCGTGCGGACCGACGGCCAGCGCGGCTCGGAGTCCGAGGGCGCGATCGCCTACGGCGGGAACCTGCCGACCGCGATGACCGTCGGCACCCGCCTCACCTCCGCGGCCAGTGCGCCGACCCTGGTGATCGCGGGCAGTCACGGCCAGTGGTTCAACCTGCAGAAGGGCTCGGCGTACGTCGTGCCCCAGTCGGGGGTGAACTTCAACGGCGGCGGCAGCTACCTGGCCAGCAACCCCATCGACTTCGCCGCGAGCTTCGCCTACCTCGAGGGCCTCTCCGACGACCTCGCGGCGAGCGCCGCGACCGGCACGGTCGCGGTCGGCACCGCCGGCGGCAACCAGGTGCTGGTGCTCAGCGGCACTAACACCGACTACAACGTCTTCACGATCAGCGCCGCACAGCTGGCCTCGCAGTCCGGCATCGGCTACGACGTCCCGGCGGGCTCGCAGGTCCTGGTCAACGTCACCGGCTCCGCGCCGACGGTCACCGGCCAGATGTGGATCAAGCAGGGCGGCAGCTGGCAGCAGGTCAGCGACACCACGATGGAGAACTGGCCGGGCATCCTCTGGAACTACACCGGCCCGGACACCTTCACCGTCCAGGTCGGCTCGGCCTGGGGCGGCACCATCCTGGCCCCGCGCGCCTTCGTGGACGTCGCCTCGGCCGGCCACACGATCGGGCAGATCATCGCCCGCAAGCTGACCTCCAACTACGAGACGCACCAGCGCCTGTTCCCCAACACCACCTGCGTCCCCAGCGGCAGCGGCACCGGTACGCCGACGCCGACCCCCACCGGGTCGGCCACGCCGACCGGTGGCCCGACCGCCACGGTCACCGTGACCGAGACGGCCACGGCCACGGCGACCGCCACGGAGACCGCGACTGCCACCGCGACCGCGACAGCCACGGAGACGGTGACCGAGACGGCGACCGCCACCGCCACCGCCACCGCCACGGAGACGGTGACCGAGACGGCCACCGCCACCGCCACCGCCACCGCCACCGAGACGGTGACCTCCTCGCCCTCGCCCACGGCGACGACCACGCCAGGTGGCCCGGGCGGCACCCCGGAGCGCTCCGACGTGACGATCGCCAAGGCCGTCTCCGACGCCGCTCCCGAGGGCGGTGACCAGGTCACCTACACGCTGACCGTCACCAACCAGGGCACGGCTCCCGCCACGGGCGTGGTGGTCCGCGACGACCTGCCCTCGGGCGTCACCTACGTCAGCAGCAGCCCCGGCTGCTCCCTCGCCGGCAGCGTGCTGACCTGCGCCGTGGGTGACCTGGCGCCGGGCGAGTCGGTCTCCCTGGAGATCGTGGCCACCGTCAACCCGACGGCCGGCGCCGGCCGCCCGGTCGACCCGCAGTCGCACCACTGGCTCACGCCGTACAAGTCCGAGCAGCAGCTCGACCTCGAGCCGGGCCAGACGCGCACCGTCACCGTGGACTGCGTCGACGGCGGCATCGTGACGGACGGGTCAGTGCGCATCGACCACGTCGACCAGGGCACCGGCGACACCTCGGACGTGCACGTGCTCTACGCCGGCTCGCCGACGACCGGCACCTGGAAGGCGATCGTCCGCAACGACGCGACCGGCCGCGCCCAGGCCAAGGCCTTCGTCGCCTGCCTCCCGGCCGAGACCGGGGTCGCCGACAGCCAGGCCGGCACCGGCAACAGCCACACCCACGAGCTGCTGGCCGACCCCGACCTGGTCACCGACACCCGGGCGCTACCGGCCGGCACCAGCTCGATGACGGTCACCTGCGCCACCGAGGGCACCTTCCCGATCGCCCCGACCTACGCGCTCAGTGGTGGCGAGGCGTGGCTGGTGGGCTCCGAGCCCGTCGGCGGCCGCACCTGGGAGCTCACCTTCCTCGTCGAGGACCCGACCACCGCCACCGTCGGGGTCCGGTGCCTGCACCTGACCACCTCGGCGGTCCAGGGGCACACCCACGACCTGCCGTACACGATCGAGACGGCCACGGCGACCGTGCCCGCCGGTGCCGCCGTCGAGCGTCAGCTGCACTGCCCCGACGACGCCAAGGGCATGGTCTCGGGGTGGAACGCCCCGCCGGGGGTCCACGTGCTCGGCAACGACCCGCGGCTGAAGACCCGGGCCTTCCGGTTCGAGGGCACCTCGAGCACCGACCAGCAGGTCACCATGTGGCTGGTCTGCTTCAAGGACCGCACCGCGGTCGAGTCCATCGGCACCGCGTCGCCGCTGCTGGTGACCAACGTGGCCCGGGTGACCTCGACCTCCGAGGACGCCGACCCCGGCAACAACCAGGCCACCGCCTCGATGCTGGTCTCGCCGGGCAGCACCCACGTGTCCCTGCCCCGGGTGGCCCTGCGCAGCGGCGGGAAGCTGGAGCTGCAGGTCCTGTCCTCGGTGCCCGGCAAGAGCCGGGTCGTGGTCAAGGCCGGTGGCAGGAAGCTGGCCAAGGGCCGCCTGGTCCTCGACCCCGACGACCAGACGCCCGGCACGGTGAAGCTCACCACGAAGGGCAAGCGCCTGCTGGCCCGCAAGGACGTGGTGGCGAAGGTGACCGTCGACCCGACCCGCGGTCGCACCGCCCGAGGACAGGTGGAGCTGACGAGCTAGAGCTCCGCCCCGCCGAGGGCGTGGGCCCTGACCAGGCACCGGTCGCGGCCCACGCCCGTCCTTGCGTCCGCGGGCCCTGACCGGCAGGTTCCGGTGCGGGGGTCCTGCGGTCCGTCCTGCTGTCCACCTCGGCCGTGCGTCGCCCAGCGTTCACCCGGGGCCGCTTGGATGACCGCCATGAGCCTCACCGAGACACTGCTGCGAGGTGATGCGGCGCCCGCGCCGCGCACGCTGGTCGACGTGTTCGCCGAGGCGGTGACCGCCTTCCCGGACGCCACCGCCCTCGACAGCGGGCAGGAGCGGCTGACCTACGCCGAGCTCGCGGAGGCGGCCGAGGAGCTGGCCGGCGAGCTGGCCACGCGTGGCGTCGGACGCGGGGACCGGGTGGGGGTGCGGTTGCCCAGCGGCACGACCGACCTCTACGTGGCGATCCTCGGCATCCTGTACGCCGGTGCGGCCTACGTGCCGGTCGACGCGGACGACCCGGACGAGCGGGCCCGCCTGGTCTTCGGTGAGGCCGACGTCGCGGCGGTGGTCGGGGCCGAGCTCGCAGTCGAGGTCCGACGTACGACGGGACCGCGCGAGCGCGAGGAGCCGACCGTCGAGGACGACGCGTGGATCATCTTCACCTCGGGCTCCACCGGCACTCCCAAGGGCGTGGCCGTCACCCACCGCAACGCGGCGGCCTTCGTCGACGCCGAGGCACGGATGTTCCTGCAGGAGGATCCCCTGGGCCCCCAGGACCGGGTGATGGCCGGGCTCTCGGTCGCCTTCGACGCCTCCTGCGAGGAGATGTGGCTGGCCTGGAGGTACGCCGCCTGCCTGGTGCCGGCTCCCCGCGCGCTGGTCAAGAGCGGGATGGACGTCGGACCGTGGCTCTCCGCGAACCGGATCACGGTCGTCTCCACGGTGCCGACCCTCGTCAGCCTGTGGCCCGACGACTCCCTGGAGCGGGTGCGGCTCCTCATCCTGGGCGGTGAGGCCGTGCCGCCCGGGCTCGCGCCCCGGCTCGTCCGCGAGGGACGCGAGGTCTGGAACACCTACGGTCCCACCGAGGCGACCGTCGTGGCCTGCGGTGCGCAGCTGACCACCGACGGGCCGGTGCGCATCGGGCTGCCGCTGGACGGCTGGGACCTCGCGGTCGTCGACGGCGAGGGGCAGCCGGTCCCGGTGGGGGAGACCGGGGAGCTGATCATCGGCGGCGTCGGGCTCGCGCGCTACCTCGACCCGGCCAAGGACGCCGAGAAGTACGCGCCCATGCCCACGCTGGGCTGGGAGCGCGCCTACCGCTCGGGCGACCTCGTGGTCCACGACCCCGAGGGCCTGCTCTTCGGCGGCCGCGCCGACGACCAGGTCAAGATCGGCGGACGCCGCATCGAGCTCGGCGAGGTGGACTCCGCCCTGCTGGCGCTGCCGGGTGTCGTGGGTGCCGCCGCCGCGGTGCGCAGCACGGGCACCGGCAACAAGCTCCTCGTCGGCTACGTGACGGTGGCCGACGGCTTCGACCTGGCCGCGTGCATGGCCTCGCTGCGTGCCGGCCTGCCCGCGGCGCTGGTCCCGCGGCTCGCCGTCGTCGACGACATCCCGACCCGCACCTCCGGCAAGGTCGACCGCGACGCCCTGCCCTGGCCGCTGACGACGCCGGACGCCGGCGACACCGACCTGGAGGGGACCCCCGCCTGGTTGGCGGAGCTCTGGCACGAGGTGCTGGGCGCGACACCGGACTCGCTGGACACCGACTTCTTCGACGTCGGCGGTGGCAGCCTCACCGCCGCGCAGCTGATCACCCTGGTGCGCCGCACCCACCCCGACATCGCCGTCGGCGACGTCTACGACCACCCGACGCTGGGCGCCATGGCGAGCTACATCGACTCCCTGGCCGCCGGTGCCGACCACGTCCTGGACCGCGAGATCCCGCCGATCCCCGTGAAGACCCAGGCCGGCCAGCTCCTCGGGGTCCTGGGACTCCGCCTGCTCGCGGCGCCCCGCTGGGTGACGTGGGTGGCGCTCGGCTCCTGGGCGGCGTCCGGCCTCGACGGGCTGTCCTGGCTGCCCGTCCTGCCGGGGTGGCTGCTGCTCCTGGCGGTCCTGGTGTTCCTCACCCCGCCGGGTCGGATGCTGCTGGCCGCCGCCGTGGTGCGGGTGGTGCTGGTCGGCATCGACGAGGGCGAGCACCCGCGCGGCGGCAAGGTCCACCTCCGGTTGTGGTTCGCCGAGCGCGCCGTCGACCAGCTCGCCGCGACCTCGGTCAGCGGGGCGGCCCTGATGACCTGGTACGCCCGGCTCCTCGGCTGCCGCGTCGGCCGCCACGTCGACCTGCACTCGCTGCCGCCGGTGACCGGGAGGCTCTGGCTGGGCAAGGGCTGCTCGATCGAGCCCGAGGTGGACCTGTCGGGCTACTGGATCGACGGCGACGTCGTCCGGCTCGGCTCGGTGCGCGTCGGCAAGAGGGCGCGCGTCGGCACCAGGTCGATGCTCGGCCCGGGCGCCGTCGTGGGCGCCGACGCCGAGGTGGCCCCGGGCTCGGCCGTGCTGGGCGAGGTGCCCGACGGGGAGTTCTGGTCCGGCTCACCGGCCCACCGGGTCTCCGGGGACGCCCGCGGCCCCTGGTCGGACCGGCCGTCCGGGTCACGGGCCTGGGTGGCGGCGTACGCCGGAGCCGGGCTGGCCCTGGGGCTCCTGCCCGCCCTCGCGGTGCTCGCGGGCGCCGCGGTCGCCCTGCTCGGCGCCGACCTCGACGGGGTCGACGGGCCGGCGGGCCTGCTCGGTGCGCTGCTGCCCTGGCTCCTGCCGGCCGTGCTCGTCGGCTGGCTGCTGCTGGCCGCTCTCGTGCTGGGCGTGGTGCGCCTGTGCGGGACCGGCCTGGAGGCCGGGGTGCACCCGGTGCGCAGCCTCCCCGCGCTGCGGGTGTGGGCGACCGTGCGGGTGCTCGACGACGCCCGCACCTGGCTCTTCCCGCTCTACTCCTCCTCGCTCACCCCGCGCTGGCTGCGGCTGCTCGGGGCGCGGATCGGCGCCGACGTGGAGGCCTCCACGGTGCTGATGGTGCCCTCGATGACGACGGTGGGGGAGCAGGCGTTCCTCGCCGACGACACCCTCATCGGCGGCTACGAGCTCGGCGGCGGCTGGCTGCGCGTGGAGCGGGTCAAGATCGGCAAGCGATCCTTCGTCGGCAACTCCGGGATGGCGGCCCCCGGGCGCAAGGTGCCCAAGCGGGCGCTGGTGGCGGTCCTCTCGGCCGCGCCGAACCGCAAGACCGCTCGCAAGGGCGAGTCCTGGCTGGGCAGTCCACCGGCGCTGCTGCGGCGGGCCAGCGAGCAGGGCGACGACTCGCGCACCTTCGCCCCGCCGCCGGCGCTGCGCGTGGCCAGGGCTGCGTGGGAGGTGGCCCGGGTGGTGCCGCTGGCGCTGTCGGTGCTGCTGCACGTCGTGGTGGGTCTGGTCGCCCTCGCCGTGCTCGACGCTGCCGGGCCGGTCGTCGCGGTCCTCGCGGTCGGTCCGCTGCTGGTGGTCGCGGGCGTGCTCGCCGCCGCTGTCGCCACCGGGGCCAAGTGGCTGCTGGTCGGACGGCACCGGGCCGGTCACCACCCGCTGTGGAGCTCGTTCGTGTGGCGCAACGAGCTCGCCGACACCTTCGTGGAGGTGCTGGCGGCACCCTGGTTCGCCGGGGTCGCCAGCGGCACGCCATTGCTCACCTGGTGGTTCCGCTCCATGGGTGCCCGGATCGGCCGAGGGGTCTGGTGCGAGAGCTACTGGCTGCCCGAGCCAGACCTCGTCGAGCTCGGCGACGGCGCGGTGGTCAACGCCGGCACGGTCGTGCAGACCCACCTGTTCCACGACCGGGTGCTCGCCACCGACGGCGTGCGCATCCGCCGCGGCGGGACCCTGGGCCCGCACTCGGTGGTGCTGCCCGCGGCGACGATCGGCCGGCACGCTACGGTCGGCCCGGTGTCACTGGTGATGAGGGGGGAGTCGGTGCCCGACAAGACGGTGTGGATCGGCAACCCGATCGGTCCCTGGACCGGCCCCTCCAGCGGGCCCTCCAGCGGGCCCTCCAGCGGGCCCTCCAACGGGCCGTCCCGCGGGGCGGGCGCTGGCGCGGGCGGGGCCTCGTGATCGCCTCGCTGCCGACCGCGGACCCCTACCTCGCCGGGCACGGTGACCTGACCTTCGCCGTCCGCCACTACGACCTCGACCTGGCCTACGCCGTCGAGGGCAACCGGCTCTCCGGCGACGCCACGCTGACCGTCGAGGTGCTGCTGGCCACACGCCGGTTGGTGCTCGACCTGGCGCACCTGAAGGTCGAGAAGGTGCGCGTGAACGGGGCGCGACTGAGGAAGTTCGCCACGCGCTCGGACCGGCTCGTCGTGGACCTCGCCGAGGAGGTCGGGCGCGGCACGACCCTCACGATCGCGGTGCGCTACTCGGGTTCGCCCAAGCCGGTGGTCGACAAGCACCTCGGGGACGCCGGGTGGGAGGAGCTCACCGACGGCGTCATCGTCGCCGCCCAGCCGCACGGCTCGCCGACGTGGTTCCCCTGCAACGACCGTCCCGACGACAAGGCCACCTACCGCGTGGCGCTGCGGGTCACCGCGGGCTACGAGGTCGTCGCCAACGGCGTGCTGCGCGAGCACCGACGTGGCGGCAGCACGGAGACCTGGGTCTACGAGCAGGCCGAGCCGATGTCGACGTACCTCGCGACGGTGCAGATCGGGCGGTACGTCGACCACCGACCCGCCGCACGCCCCGCCTCGGGCCTGCCGGTGCGCATCGTCGGGCCCGCCGACCTCGACGCCGAGGCCGTGCAGGCCGGGTTCGGCCGGCAGCACGAGATGGTCGACCTGTTCGAGCGGCTCTTCGGGCCCTACCCGTTCGCGGCGTACACCGCGGTCGTGACCGCCGACGACCTCGAGATCCCGCTGGAGTCGCAGTCGCTGTCGACGTTCGGGCGCAACCTGGTCCACGGGGACTGGGACGCCGTGCGGCTGATCGCCCACGAGCTGTCGCACCAGTGGTTCGGCAACGCCGTGACGCTGCGGCACTGGCGCGACATCTGGCTGCACGAGGGCTTCGCCTGCTACAGCGAGTGGCTGTGGTCGGAAGAGTCCGGCTCGCTGAGCGCCGCGGAGCGGGCGGCCAAGCACCACGCGCGACTGGCCGAGAAGCCCCAGGACCTGTTGCTGTCCGACCCCGGCCCGGAGCTGATGTTCGACGACCGGGTCTACAAGCGCGGTGCCTGCGCGGTGCACACGCTGCGGTGCGAGGTCGGCGACGACGCCTTCTTCGCCATGCTCCGCTCGTGGATCGGGACCCGGTCGGGGACCTCGGTGACCACCGAGGAGTTCCTCGCGCACGCCGGCGCCGAGACCGCGACCGACGTCGAGGGCCTGCTCAGGCCGTGGTTGTACGAGACGGCGCTCCCCGAGCTGCCCAGCTGAGTCGCGTCGGGACCGGGGTGGCCACGGTGCCGACCCACCCGACGGGCAGCGGGAGCCGCTGGGTGGAGACCCGCTCGGCCTCGTCGTCACGGACCGTGCGCGGGTCGCGGTGCAGGGCCTCGCCGGTGCACTTGAGCACCGCCTCCACGCGGGTCCAGGCGAGCTCCTCGCCGCGCTCGACGTCGACCCCCACGGGCACCGTCGATGTCGCGGTGAGCACCAGGCCGGGGCCGTAGGCCAGGCTCACGTGACGGCCCCGGGCGTGTGGCCGACCGTGCTCGACCGACGCGCAGGCAGGACACAGCCGGGTGACCCGGCCGCCGAGGTGGGCGTGCGCCGCCGCGCGCAGGGCCGCACGGTCGGCCGCGGGCAGCCACAGCGCGGTGACCTGCACCTCGGGACGTTCCTGCACCCGGCCAGTCTGCCGGGGCGCCGCGATCGGCGGACGGGCCGGGCACGTTGTCGGAGCGATCCGCTCCTGCGATCCTGGCGCCCATGCGGTTCACCGAGCACGAGATGACCCGGGCCATGGAGGCGGCGGCCAAGTCCGTCCTCGCGCTGCGCCGGGCCAACCGCCGCCGCGACGTCGACGTCGTGTGGTCGGAGATGACCCGCTACCAGCGCTACCAGCTGCTGGACTCCCTCGGCGACCAGGTCCTCCCGGTCCTCGTCGCGCTGCCCGACGTCGAGGTGGCCGCCGGCAGCCGCCCCACGTTCACCGACGAGCAGGTCACCGCCGCGGTCCAGGAGAGCATGGCCACGGACGGTGGGCGGCTCCGCAGGGCCGTGCTGCTGCGGGCCCGGGTCGCGCTCGTGCAGGCGGCCCTCGCCGGCGTACCCCCGCGGCAGGATCCGGACGCCCTGGTGGTGCCGGACCACCTGTGACCGGCCGTCCGCGAGG
>JAYYWX010000114.1:0-8379 GCA_036341255.1 Actinomycetota bacterium
CGGCGGGGCGTGGTGGACGCCGGGGCGTCGGAGTCCCGTCCGGTGCGGCCGGGCTCGTGCTGGGTGGCGGTCATACCCGCTCCACCTCCTTGGTGCCGAAGAGACCCTGCGGTCGCACGAGCAGGACCAGCAGCATCAGGACGTAGGGCACGATCGCGCCCGAGTTGGTGTCCAGGAACGGGAACCACGTCGAGTGGTACGTCGAGACGACCGCCTGCACGATGCCGATCACCAGCCCGCCCAGCACGGCTCCACCCAGGGAGTCCAGGCCGCCGAGGATGATCACGGGCAGCGCGGTGAGCGCGATGACCCAGAGGTTCTGGTCGATCGGGTTGCCGGCCGAGGCGAACACCCCGGCGATCGCGGCGAGAGCGCCGGCCAGCGCCCAGGAGACCGCGAACACCCGCCCCACGTCGACGCCCTGGGCCATCGCGGCCTCCTGGTCCAGCGCCGTGGCCCGCATCGCGAGCCCCATCCGCGTGAACCGGAAGAACGCGAACAACAGGGCCACGACCAGTCCGGTCACCACGAAGGCAGCGACGTGCCGGTGCTGGACCTGGACCCCGCCGATCGTGGTGACGTCGAGACCCCAGGGGTCACCGATGGTGCGCGGGTCGACACCGACGAAGGCGCCGGCCACGACCCGCACCACGATGTCGATGCCGATGGTGATGATCGCGATGACGAAGACGGCCTTGCCGACCATCGGCCGCACCGCGACCCGCTCGACCACCAGCGCCACGACCGCGATCGCGATCGTGCCCACCACGACGGCGGCGACGAAGCCCATCCGCGGGGAGAGGTGGCTGACCAGGACCGCCCCGGAGAGCATGAAGGCGGGCTGGGCGAAGGAGATCACCGACATCGCCTTGTAGATGATGACGAAGCCCAGCGCGAGCAGGGCGTAGACCGAGCCGTTGCCGGCGCCGATCGAGACCGCGGTGAGGAGCTCGGTCATCGAGCACCTCCTGGGACGGCGTACATCTGAGAGACCAGCTCCTCGAACGTCGCCGCGACCGCGGCTCGCTTGACCTTCTGCGTGGCGGTGAGCTCGCCGTCCTCGTGGTCGAGCTCCTTGGGCAGCAGCCGGAAGTCCTTGAGCTGCTCGACGGTGGCCAGCCGCTCGTTGGCCTGCTTGACGATGCCTGCGACCAGCTCGTGGACCTCGGGCTTGGCCGCGAGGTCGGCGTACGTCGTGAAGGCCAGGCCACGGCGCTGGGCCCAGTCCGAGACCGTGTCCAGCTCGATGCCGATCAGGCCGGTGAGGTACTTGCGACCGTCACCGACGACCACCGCCTCCTTGACGTACGGCGAGGCCTTGAGGAGGTTCTCGATCTCCGAGGGCGAGACGTTCTTGCCGCCCGCGGTGATGATGATGTCCTTCATCCGGTCGGTGATGCGCAGGTGCGTGCCCTCGACCCACTCCCCCACGTCGCCGGTGTGCAGCCAGCCGTCGGCGTCGATGGTGCGGGCCGTCGCCTCCTCGTCGCGCCAGTAGCCCTTGAAGACCGCCGGGTGGCGCGTCAGCACCTCTCCCGTCCCGTCGTCGAGACGGACCTCGGCGCCCTCCAGCGGCTCACCGACCGTGCCGAGGCGCACCCGGCCGGGACGGTTGGCCGTCGCGATCGCGGAGTTCTCGGTCATGCCGTAGACCTCGTGCATCGGCACGCCGACACCCATGAAGAAGCGCAGCACGTCGGGTGCGACCGGGGCGGCGCCGCAGCTGGCGTAGCGGACCCTGCGCAGGCCCAGCCGCACCAGGAACGCGCGGTAGAACAGCATCCAGCCGATCAGGTAGGTCAGCCTGCTGCCCAGCGTGTGGTTGCCGCCGGTGCGCTCCAGCAGCTCGCCGGTGCGCTCGGCACGCGCCAGCCAGAACCGGCCCCAGGCTCGCTTGGCCGGGGTCGCGGAGTCGATCTTGATCCGCGCCGTGGCCAGCAGCTTCTCCCAGATGCGGGGCACCGCGAAGAACAGCGTGGGCTGCACCTCGGTGAGGTTGGCCGCGACCGTGTCGATGGACTCGGCGAAGTTGACCTGCGTGCCGGCACCGGCGTTGTACCAGGTGGTGAAGAACCGCTCGGCCACGTGGCACAACGGCAGGTAGCTCAGCGTCAGGTCGTCGGGGCCGGCCGGCGGGTCGACGAACGAGGCCTCCTCGACCACCGTCCTCAGGCCGAAGGCGATGTTGGCGTGGGTCAGCATCGCCCCCTTGGGCGGACCGGTGGTGCCGGAGGTGTAGACGAGCGTCAGCACGTCGTCCGGCTGCGCCGCCGCCATCCGTGCTTCCACCGCCCCCGGGTGGGCGGCGCGGTGCTCGCGACCGAGCTCCTGGAGGGCCGACCAGCCGATCAGCCGGTCGTCGTCGTACCTGCCCTCGATGCCGCGGCGCTCCACGGTGACGATCCGACGCAGGTCCGGGCACTGGTCGACGACCTCGAGCACCTTGTCGAGCTGCTCCTGGTCCTCGGCGAGGTGGACGCACGACCCCGAGTGCGAGAGCAGGTAGGCGACCTCAGCGGCAGGGTTGGTCGGGTAGAGACCGACGGTGATCGCGCCGACCGCGACGGTGGCGATGTCGAGCTCGAGCCACTCGGGCCGGTTCTCGCACTGGATGGAGACCCGGTCCCCCGGCTCCACGCCGAGCGCGAGCAGCGCGTGGGCCGTGGTGAGCACGGTGTCCCAGTACTCCGCCCAGCTGATCTCCTTCCACACACCGAGGTCCTTGTGCCGCATGGCAACCGCGGTCGGGTCGCTGGCCGCCCGGTCGCGCACCCGGGTGGCGACGGTGGTGGTGCCCACGGTCGGGGCGGTGGTGGTGCCTGCGCTGCTCATGCGTCCGCCCCCAGGTAGGCACGGATGACCTCGGGGTCGCGCTGGACCTGCTCCGGCGTGCCGGTGGCGACCGGGCTGCCGAAGTCGACGACGAGCACGCGGTCGGCGAGGTCCATGACCAGGCCCATGTCGTGCTCGACCATGATCATCGGCACCTTCAGCTCCGAGCGGATGTCGACGATGAACCTGGCCATGTCCTCGGTCTCCTCCTGGTTCATGCCGGCCACGGGCTCGTCGAGCAGCAGCAGGCGCGGATCCATCGCCAGCGCCCGACCCAGCTCCACGCGCTTCTGCACGCCGTAGGGCAGCAGGCCGACCGGCAGGGTGCGCCAGGCGGTGAGCTCGAGGAAGTCGACGATCTCCTCGACACGGGCGCGGTGCGCCAGCTCCTCGCGGCGGGCCTTCCCCACCCACGCCAGGGCGGCGAGCGGGCCGTAGCCGATGTGCTGGTGCCGCCCGAGCATCAGGTTGTCGAGCACGGTGAGGTTGGCGAACAGCTCGATGTTCTGGAAGGTCCGGGCCATGCCCAGCCGCGCGATCGCGGGCGGCCGCATGCCCACCAGCTCGTGACCGTGCAGCTTCACCGAGCCCTGCTGGGGCCGGTAGACGCCGGAGAGGATGTTGAAGACGCTGGTCTTGCCGGCGCCGTTGGGGCCGATGAGCGCGAACAGCTCGTCGGGGCGTACGTCGAAGGACACCCCGTCCACGGCCGTGACGGACCCGAAGGTCAGCCGCACGTCGTCCACGACCAGCACCGGGTCCACGGCCTGCTCCGCCGTCTGCTCCGTCGTCTGCGGGGTGCTCACGAGGCCCACCGCTTGCGTCGGCGGTAGTGCTTGATGTCGCGGAATGAGGTGCGCTCCTCGTCTCCCCCGATGCCGAGGTAGAACTCACGGACGTCGTCGTCGGCGAGCAGCTCGGAGGCGGGCCGGTCCATCACGACGCGACCGGTCTCCATGACGTAGCCGTGGTGGGCGATCGAGAGCGCCATGGTGGCGTTCTGCTCCACGAGCAGCACGCCGGTGCCCTGGCTGTTGATCTCCACGATGATGTCGCGGATCTGCCCGACCACCCGCGGCGCCAGCCCCAGGCTGGGCTCGTCGAGCAGCAGGTAGCGCGGGCCCGACATCAGGGCGCGACCGATGGCGAGCATCTGCTGCTCACCGCCGGAGAGGTAGCCGGCGGTCTGCTGCCGGCGCTCGACCAGTCGCGGGAAGAGGTCGAAGACCCGGGTCATGTTGTCGCCGGCGTCGCGGGGTGCGGCGTGGGCACCGACGCGGAGGTTCTCCTCGACGGTGAGCTCCTTGAAGATCCGCCGCCCCTCAAGCACGTGCTTGATGCCGCGCTTGGCCAGCTGCGCCGGGCGCAGGGAGTCGACCGTCTCACCGTCCAGCGTGATGCCGCCCTTGCGGATCTCGCCGTGGTGCACGTCGAGCAGGCCCGAGAGGGACCGCAGCAACGACGACTTCCCCGCACCGTTGGCGCCCAACAGCGCCACGATGCGCCCGTCGGGCACCTCGATCGAGACCCCTCGCAGGGCTACGACGACGTCGTCGTAGACCACTTCGAGGTTGTTGACCGCCAGCACGGCACCGCCCCCTCCACCCGGCGGCCACACTCTGTGACCGCCATCACGTATGGGCCGTCACCCTCTGACAGGAGCGGGGTGGCGTCAACCGGCCACGCGCATTACTGGGCAGTACGTTGGCGGACCGCCAAGATCGGGCGTCGAACCCGGTGGCACCGCCGCACTGGTCCAGACCACCTCGGCGACCTCTGGCGGCTCCACGGGGGAAAACCGGTGGCACCCCACCGGGTCCTCCCGCGAGCATGGACTCCGGTGCCGGCACCCGGCGCCGCCCCGAGCGTGAAGGAGCGTGACATGTCGACGACTGTCCTCGGCCTGCCTGCAGACCAGACCCCCTTCACGATCCGGAGCACCCGCAGTGACCACACCCCACGGGACGTCGTCCCGTCACCCTGAGCAGCACCCGCAGCAGTACGCCGGCATCGACCCGGCCTTCGTCTTCGACTTCCGCAACAGCGACGAGGTCGACGACTCCACGCAGCGCTGGAGCACCTGGCTCACCGTCGAGCCCCTCGCCCGGGGACCCGAACCGCGGCCCGACTGGGTCGTGACCTCCCAGGCCGCCGTCGACACCGACCTCGGTGTCCTCAAGACCGGCAAGGAGGCCGACGCGTTCCTGCTCGAGCGCGCCGTCCCCGGCGCCGAGGACGGACCAGGGAACGCGGTCGTCATGGTGGCCAAGCGCTACCGCGGCGAGGAGCAGCGCTCCTTCCACCGCTCGGCGGCCTACACCGAGGGCCGCGCGGTCCGGAACACCCGCGACAACCGGGCAATGGCCAAGAAGTCCGCCTACGGCCGCAGCGTGGCGGCCGGGCAGTGGGCCTGGGCCGAGTTCGGGGCCCTGAGCCGGCTGTGGTCCCTCGGCCTCCCGGTCCCCTACCCCGTCCAGGTCGACGGCACCGAGGTCCTGATGGAGTGGATCACCGTCGATGGCGAGGACGGCCCCGAGACCGCCCCGCGGCTGGCGCAGGCCCGGCCCGACGCCGACCTGCTCGGGTCCTACTTCGAGCAGCTGCTCGAGGCCATGGCCACGATGGTGCAGGCCGGCCTCGTCCACGGCGACCTGTCGCCGTACAACACCCTGGCCGCGGGCGAGCGGCTGGTCGTCATCGACCTGCCGCAGATGGTGGACCTGGTCGGCAACGTCAACGGGATGGCCTTCCTGCTGCGCGACTGCCGCAACATGTGCACGTGGTTCCGTGCCCGCGGCCTGGCGGTCGACGAGCACGACCTCTACGCCGAGCTGCTGGCGCACGCGTTCTGACCCGGTCGCGACGCCGCACGTAGGGTCACCGGCGTGAGACGCACCCGGGGCCACACCGTCGACGTCACCACCCTCGCCGAGCTCGAGCGCCGGCTCGGCGAGGGGGTGCGGCACCTCTCGGGGTGGCGGGTGCGGCACGTCGACCTGCGCCAGCGGCCGGGGCTGCTGCGCGGCCACGACGTCGAGGGCGCGACCTTCCTCGGCTGCGACTTCGCCGACGACGAGGCCCGGGGCGCCGAGGAGGGCGGCGCGGTCGTGCTGCCGCGCCTGAGCGATCCCACCGTCCCGGTGGACGTGCGGCGGGACTCGCTCTACACCGCGCGCGAGCTCTTCGACGCGCCCCGCTGGACCGACTCCCTCGACGGCCGCGCCTACGCCTGGTCCCAGGACGTCCCCGCGGGCCCCGCTGCGGACGAGGCGGCGCTGGCCCGCACCCTGCACGACCACGCCATCGACCTGGCCCTCGACGCCTGGCGGGCCGACCGGCGGGTCGTCGGCGTCATGGGCGGCCACGCGGCGCTGCGCGGGGACACCACGTACGCCGCCGCAGCGCGTCTCGGTCACCTGCTCGGTGCCGGGTTGACCGTCGCCACGGGCGGCGGGCCCGGCGCCATGGAGGCGGCCAACCTCGGGGCCCGCCTGGCCGCGCATCCGGCGGCCGCCGTGGAGCAGGCCGTCGCCGAGCTGTCCCGGGTGCCGTCGTACCGCCCCTCGGTGGATGCCTGGGCCGCGTCGGCCTTCGCCGTGTGCGAGCGGTTCGACCAGCCGCGCGAGAACCTGGCCATCCCGACCTGGCACTACGGCCACGAGCCACCCGGTGTGTTCGCCACGGCGATCGCGAAGTACTTCCGCAACGCGACGCGGGAGGCCATCCTGCTCGAGGTGTGCGACGCCGGGATCGTCTTCCTGCCCGGCGCCGCCGGGACCGTGCAGGAGGTCTTCCAGGACGCCTGCGAGAACTACTACGCCGACGCGGGCGACGTCGCCCCGATGGTGCTGGTCGGCGTCGAGCACTGGACCCGGACGCTGCCCGCGTGGCCGCTGTTGCAGGCACTGGCCGCGGAGCGCGCGATGGCGGACTCGGTGCACCTCGTCGACACCGTCGAGGAGGCCGCCGCGCTGCTGGGCTGAGCCCGGCCCACCGCCCGTCGGGCCTCTCGTCGGCCCTCTCGTCGGCCCGCGGTCAGCCGGCGAGCAGCCCCGCCCTGGCGGGGACCCCGCAGGCCTCGCGGTAGTGCTCGACGAGCGCGTCGTTCACCGCCCGCCAGGAGCGGTCGGCCACGCTCAGTCGCGCGGACCGGGACATCCGGCGGCGCAGCAGCGCGTCGTCGACGAGGCGGCCCACGAAGCCGGACAGCTCGCGCGGGTCGCCGGGGCTGTAGAGGAACCCGGCGACCTCGTCGGCGACCACGTCCACGGGTCCCCCGCTGCGCGGCGCCACGACCGGCACGCCCGAGGCCAGCGCCTCCTGGGCGGACTGGCAGAAGGTCTCGTGGCGGCCGGTGTGCACGAACACGTCGAGCGAGGCGTAGACCGCCCCGAGGTCGGCCCCGTGCAGCACGCCGGCGAAGTGGGCGTCCGGCAGCAACCGTCGGAGCTTGCCCTCCTCCGGGCCGCCTCCGACCAGGACCAGCCGGAACCGCGGGTCGGCGTGCAGGTGCACCAGGAGGTCGAGCTCCTTCTCGGCGGCCAGCCGACCGACGTACCCGACCAGCAGCCGGCCGTCGGGTGCCAGCTGCTCTCGCAGCGCCTCGTCGCGCCGACCGGGGTGGAAGCCCTCGAGGTCGACGCCGCGCGGCCACAGGTGGGTGTCGCCGATGCCGAGGTCGGCCAACTGGCGCATGCTCGCGCTCGAGGGCGCCAGGGTCCGCGCGACCCGTCCGTGGATGCGGGTGGTCAGCCGGGCCATGGCGCGCGGTCCCCCGGCGATGCCGTAGCGCAGCGCGAACCCGACGAGGTCGGTCTGGTAGACCGCGACGGCCGGGATGCCGAGCTCCTCGGCGACCAGCGCCGCCTGGTGGCCCAGCGTCGCCGGTGACGCCAGGTGCACCACGTCGGGACGGAAGCGCTGCATGACGAAGCGGAGCCGGCGGCGCGTCTCCAGCCCGATGCGGAAGTCACGGTAGAACGGCAGGCTCGCACCGCGCGCCACGGTCACCGGGAACCCGGCGTACGACGCGGGGCCGGTGGGCGCGACCAGCTCGGCCACGTGCCCCTCGGCCGCGAGGTGCTCCAGCACCCGGCGCACGGAGTTGGTGACCCCGTTGACCTGCGGCAGGAAGGACTCGGAGACCACGAGCACCCGCAGCCGGTCGCTGCCGGTGGGGCGGGGTGCGTGCAGGATCGTCATGTCCTCCACGGTGGGGTCGGGAGCGGACCTGCCGGGAAGCGACAGGTGGGGTGTCCGGGACGCTTCGGTGAACGTCCGTGGAACCGACCGGGCCCGACCTACTCGGTGGCGGCCAGCTGACCGCAGGCCCCGTCGATGTCGGAGCCGCGGGTGTCGCGCACCGTGGTCGGGACTCCCTTGGCCTCGAGGCGACGCACGAACTCGCGCTCGTCGGCGGGGTCGGAGGCGGTCCACTTGCTGCCCGGGGTCGGGTTGAGCGGGATCAGGTTGACGTGCACCCAGCCCCAGTCGCCGCGGGCGTTGAGGACGTCGGCGAGCAGGTCGGCGCGCCAGGCCTGGTCGTTG
>JAYYWX010000115.1:0-26362 GCA_036341255.1 Actinomycetota bacterium
CCCGGGGGGGGGGCCCCCCCGGGGGCGCCGGGGGGCGGGGGGTGGGGCACGACTGCGTGCTGGGGGGGCGGGTCAGCCCTTCAGCAGCGAGCGCAGGACGTACTGCATGATGCCGCCGTTGCGGTAGTAGTTCGCCTCGCCGGGGGTGTCGATGCGGACGACCGCGTCGAACTCGACGTCGCCCGCCTTCACCTTGAGCGTGCGGGGCGTGGTGCCCTCGTTGAGCTCGGTGATGCCGGTGATGGTGAAGGTCTCCTCGCCGGTCAGGCCCAGCGACTCCGCGGACTCGCCCTCGGGGAACTGCAGCGGGATGACGCCCATGCCGATGAGGTTCGAGCGGTGGATGCGCTCGAAGGACTCGGCGATGACGGCCTTGACACCCAGCAGCGCGGTGCCCTTGGCAGCCCAGTCGCGCGAGGAGCCGGAGCCGTACTCCTTGCCGGCGAGCACGACGAGCGGGATGCCCTGCTCGATGTAGTGCTCGGAGGCCTCGTAGACGCTGGTGACCTCGCCGCCGGCGGTGAAGTCGCGCGTCACACCACCCTCGGTGCCCGGGGCCAGCTGGTTGCGCAGCCGGATGTTGGCGAAGGTGCCGCGGATCATGACCTCGTGGTTGCCTCGGCGCGAGCCGTAGGAGTTGAAGTCACGCTGCTCGACGCCGTGCTCGGCGAGGTAGCGACCGGCCGGGCTGTCCTTCTTGATCGCACCGGCGGGGCTGATGTGGTCGGTGGTGACCGAGTCGCCGAGCTTCAGCAGGACGCGCGCACCCTCGATGTCGGTGACCGGGGTGGGCTCCTCGGGCATGCCGTCGAAGTAGGGCGCCTTGCGGACGTAGGTGGAGTCCTCGTCCCAGGTGAAGGTGTTGCCCTCCGGGGTGGGCAGCGAGCGCCAGCGCTCGTCGCCCTTGAAGACGTCGGCGTAGGAGGAGGAGAACATCTCCTTGTTGATCGCCTGGGCGATGGTCTCCTCGACCTCCTGCGGCGAGGGCCAGATGTCCTTGAGGTAGACCTCGTTGCCCTCGGTGTCGGTGCCCAGGGAGTCGTTGAACAGGTCGACGTCCATCGAGCCGGCCAGCGCGTAGGCGACGACCAGCGGCGGGGAGGCCAGGTAGTTCATCTTGATGTCGGGGCTGATGCGGCCCTCGAAGTTCCGGTTGCCCGAGAGCACCGAGACGACCGCGAGGTCGTGCTCGTTGACCGCCGCCGAGACCTCGGGGATGAGCGGGCCGGAGTTGCCGATGCAGGTCACGCAGCCGTAGCCGACGAGGTTGAAGCCCAGCTTGTCAAGGTACGGCGTGAGGCCGGCCTTCTCGTAGTAGTCCGAGACGACCTGTGAGCCGGGCGCCAGCGTGGTCTTGACCCACGGCTTGCGGACCAGGCCCTTCTCCACGGCCTTCTTGGCCAGCAGCGCGGCGCCGATCATGACCGAGGGGTTGGAGGTGTTGGTGCAGGAGGTGATCGAGGCGATCGTCACCGCACCGTGGTCGAGGGTGAACTGGGTACCGTCCTCGAGGGTCACCTCGACGGGGGTCGAGGGGCGGCCGCCGTCCTTGGGCGCAGCGGAGGCCCAGTCCTTCGGCGGGGCCGCCTCGCCGCCGCCGTTGCTGGTGGCGGGATCGGAGGCCGGGAAGGTCTCCTCGACCGACTCGTCGTAGCCCTGGGTCTCCTGGGCGTCGGCGTCGACGTAGTCGACCAGCGCGGCACGGAAGCCCTCCTTGGCCTTGGTGACCTCGATGCGGTCCTGAGGACGCTTCGGGCCGGCGAGCGAGGGGACGACGGTGGAGAGGTCGAGCTCGAGCTTCTCGGAGTAGCGCGGCTCGGCGTCGGGGTCGAGCCAGAGGCCCTGCTCCTTGGCGTAGGTCTCGACGAGGGCGATCTGCTCCTCGGAGCGACCGGTCAGGCGCAGGTAGTCGACGGTCTGGTCGTCGATCGGGAAGACCGCGATGGTCGAGCCGAACTCCGGGCTCATGTTGCCGATGGTGGCGCGGTTGGCCAGCGGCAGCGCCGAGACACCCGGACCGTAGAACTCGACGAACTTCCCGACCACGCCGTGCTTGCGGACCATCTCGGTGATGGTGAGCACCAGGTCGGTGGCGGTCGAGCCCTCGGGCAGCTCACCGGAGAGCTTGAAGCCGACAACACGCGGGATGAGCATGGAGACCGGCTGGCCGAGCATGGCGGCCTCGGCCTCGATGCCGCCGACGCCCCAGCCGACCACGCCGATGCCGTTGACCATCGTGGTGTGGGAGTCGGTGCCGACGCAGGTGTCGGGGTAGGCCAGCAGCTCGCCGTCGACCTCGCGGGTGAAGACGGTGCGGGCCAGGTGCTCGATGTTGACCTGGTGCACGATGCCGGTGCCCGGCGGGACGACCTTGAAGTCGTCGAAGGCGCCCTGGCCCCAGCGCAGGAACTGGTAGCGCTCGCGGTTGCGCTCGTACTCGATCTCGACGTTGCGCTCGAAGGCCTCGGGGGTGCCGAAGACGTCGGCCATCACCGAGTGGTCGATGACCATCTCGGCGGGCGCGAGCGGGTTGATCTTGGTGGCGTCGCCGCCGAGGTCGGCCATCGCCTCACGCATGGTGGCGAGGTCGACGACGCAGGGGACGCCGGTGAAGTCCTGCATGATCACGCGCGCCGGCGTGAACTGGATCTCCTTGTCGGGGTCGGCGGTCTCGTCCCAGCCGGCCAGCGCCTTGATGTCCTCGGCGGTGATGTCGGCACCGTCCTCGGTGCGCAGGAGGTTCTCCAGGAGCACCTTGAGGCTGAACGGCAGGCTCTCGACGTCGAGGCCCTCACCGGTCACCTTGTCGAGGCGGAAGATCTCGTAGGACGCCCCGTTGACGTCCAGGGTGCTCTTGGCACCGAAGCTGTTCTTGCTACCCACTGACCAACATCTCCTCTGTCGCGTGTGCGCCGGCGGTCTGCCGCCATCTTGCCGTCGAGCCGGTGACCTGCGGAAGTCAGGTTCACCTCAGCAACTCTCTCGACATCAAGATACACGACATCGAGTGATGTCGTGGGCACCCCTCCGGGCGCGGGTAGAGTCCGCCGGTGCTCTCGGTCCGGCCCCTCTCCCCCTCGGTCGGGACGCCGTACCTCAGGCTGGTCGTGGCGGGCTTCCGACAGCAGTCGGCCTACCGGCTCGCGGCCCTGGCGGGCCTGGTCGCCAACACCACCTTCGGCTTCCTCAAGGTCGCCCTGCTCCTGGCGACGGTGCAAGCCGCCGGCGGCGAGCTCAACGGGTACGACGTCGGCACCATGTCGGCCTACGTCTGGCTGTCCCAGGGGCTGCTCGGGTCGGTGAACCTCTACGGCCGCTCGGAGATGGCCGAGCGGATCCGCACCGGCGACGTGGTCGTGGACTTCCTGCGGCCCCTCGACGTGCACGCGGGCGCCGTGGCCATGGAGGTCGGCCGCGGCCTGTTCGCCCTGCTCCCCCGCGGCGTGCCGTCGGTGCTCGTCGGCGCGCTGGTCGTGGGGATGACGATGCCGACCACCCCGGGGCCCTACCTGCTGGGCGCGGTGAGCGTGCTGCTGGGCATCACCGTCTCGGCGGCGACCGCCTACCTGGTCGCGGCGACCGGTTTCTGGCTGGTGGAGACCCGGGGCGTCGCGCTGCTCTACATGGTGGTCGCCGGCTTCCTGGCCGGGCTCTTCGTGCCGATCGGGATCTTCCCGGCGCCGCTGTTCTGGTTGGCCACGGCCACCCCCTTCCCTGCGATGCTGATGTACCCCGTCGATGTGCTCTCCGGCCGCGTCGACGGCCTGGCCTCGCTCGGGCTGGTCGCCGCCCAGCTCGGCTGGCTGCTGGTCGTGGGCGCGCTGGGACAGCTGATGACGCGTCGCGGGCGGCGCCGCCTGGAGGTGCAGGGTGGCTGAGTCCTCCGTGGCGCGGCCGGTGCCCCACGGCAGTGCGCTGGCGCCGTACCGGGCGGTGCTGGCCTCGCGCATCCGCTCCCAGGCCGGCTACCGCACCAGCTTCGGTCTCGACCTCGGCAGCTCGCTCCTGGTGGGCCTGACCGAGCTGGCCGAGGTCGCCGTGCTGTTCACCAGCGTCTCGGCGATCGGCGGGTTCGACCTGGCCGCGATGCTGCTGGTCTTCGGGCTCGCCGACCTGTGCTTCTCGGTCGCCGACATGGTCGTGGGCCACTGCGACAACCTGCCGGAGTATGTCCGCACCGGCCGGCTCGACGTGTTCTACCTGCGTCCGCAGCCGCTACTGGCCCAGCTGGTCACCAGCGACATCAGCCTGCGCCGGCTGGCCAGGGCGGCCGTCGGCCTGGTGGCCCTCGTCGCCGGTCTGGTGGTCAACGACCTCGCGTGGGGTCCGGAGACCGTCGGGCTGCTCGCGGTGTCGATCGTCAGCGGCACGCTCACGTTCGCGGCGCTCTTCGTGTGGGCCGGTGGGCTGCAGTTCTTCCTCGTCAACGGCTCGGAGATGACCAACGCGTTCGTGTACGGCGGGCGCTACGCCGCCACGCAGCCGGGCACGGTCTGGGGCCGGCCGCTGGTCGTCGTCTTCGGGTTCTTCTTCCCGATGGCCTTCACGGCCTACCTGCCGGCCGCCACGCTGCTCGGGCTCGACACCTTCGCCGGCCTGCCGGACTGGGCGGGCTGGCTCGCGCCGGTCGCCGCGGTGTGGGCCTGGGTCGCCGCTGGGCTGAGCTGGCGCACCGGCGTACGTCACTACCAGGGAGCGGGCGGATGACCTCTCACATCATCGAGACCGACGGCCTGACCCGGACCTTCCGGGTGCGCGAGGGCGTGCGGCGGCGCACCGTGGTCGCCGTGGACGACCTCACGCTGCGCGTGCAGCCAGGCGAGGCGGTCGGCTACATCGGCGCCAACGGGGCCGGGAAGTCCACGACCATCAAGATGCTCTGCGGCATCCTCGTCCCGACCTCCGGCGAGGTGCGCACCTGCGGGCTGCGCCCGGTGGCCGAGCGGCGCCGACTGGCCCGCGAGATCGGCGTCGTCTTCGGCCAGCGCTCGCAGCTGTGGTGGGACCTGCCCACCGGCGAGTCCTTCTCGCTGCTGGCCGCGATCCACCGGCTCTCCCCCGCCGACGCCGCCGCCCGGCGCGAGGAGCTGGTCGAGCGACTCGAGCTCGGGGAGTTCCTCACCACGCCGGTCCGGCAGCTCTCGCTGGGTCAGCGGATGCGCGCCGAAGTCGCCGCCGCACTGCTCCACCGGCCGCGGCTGGTGATCCTCGACGAGCCCACGATCGGGCTGGACGTGCTGTCGAAGCAGCGGCTGCGCGAGTTCCTGGTGACCGAGCGGCGCGACCACGGCACCACCCTGCTGCTCACCACCCACGACATGGGCGACGTCGAGCGGCTCTGCGACCGCGTGGTGCTGGTCGACCGGGGCCGCACCGTCCACGACGGCAGCCTCGCCGCGCTCTCGCGCACCGTCGGTGCCCAACGGGTCATGACCGTCGACCTCGCCTCGTCCACTCCCTCCCTCGCGCTGCCCGACGGCGCGACCCATCTCGGCGAGGAGGGCCACGGCCTGCGGCACCGCATCGGCTTCGACCCCGACCGGGTCACCGCCGCCGCCGTCCTCGCCGCCGTCAGCACCGACGCCGAGGTGCTCGACCTCTCCATCGAGGAGCCGGACGTCGAGGACGTCGTGCGACGGGTCTACCAGGCCCGCCGCTGACCGGCGAACCGTCACTCACGCACGGCCCAAGCGTCACTCGCGCACGGCCCAGACGTGACTCACGCACGGCCGAGCCGGCTACAACGCGCGTCAGCGACCTCTCGGCCGTGCGCCGTTGACCTCTCGGCCGTGCGCCGCTGACCTCTCGGCCGTGCGCCGCTGACCTCTCGGCCGTGCGCCAGCGACCTCTCGGCGGGTCAGTCGCGGTGGAAGACCGCCACGCACTCGACATGGTGCGTCATCGGGAACAGGTCGAGCGCGCGGAGGGAGACCAGGGAGTACCCCGCCTCGCGGAGGTACGCCGTGTCGCGGGCCAGGGCCGCCGGGTCACATGCGACGTAGGCGATCCGACGCGGGGTGCGGCGCGCGACCTCGCGGACGACCTTGCGGCGCGCCCCCTGGCGCGGCGGGTCCAGCACGACCAGGTCGACCGGCCCGGAGAGCAGGTCCCCGCGCGGGCGGGCGAGCACCCGCTCCACGTCGCCGGAGACGGCCTCCCAGCGGCCGGGCAGCGTGGCGAGGTTGGTGCGGGCGTGGGAGACGGCCGTGCGGTCGCCCTCGACGAGCCCGACGGCGCCCGTGCGGCCCACGGCCTCCCCGAGGAAGCGGGCCAACAGCCCGACACCGGCGTACAGGTCCAGGACGCGGTCGCCGGGCTGCGCGTCGAGGCCGGCGAGGACGGTCTCCACGAGCACCTCGGCAGCGCCGGGGTGCACCTGCCAGAACCCGCCCGGGGCGACGGAGAACTCCACGCCGCGCACCGTGTGCAGCTCGGTCTCGGAGACCCGTCCGCGGCCGTCGATGAGGCAGTCGTCGATCTCGACGACCTCGTGGCTGCGGTGCTGGCGCATGCCGCGGCGGCCGTCGCCCAGGTCGACGTAGCGCTGCCGGGTGCGCCAGCGCAGGCCGTCGACGTCGCCGGGCACCGCCTCGACCTCGACGTCGACCTCGAGGCCGGCGAGCCGCACCATCTGCTCGCGCACGACGCCGGCCTTCAGGGCGCGCTGCGCCGGCAGTCGCACGTGCTGGAGGTCGCAGCCGCCGCACAGGCCCGGACCGGAGAACCGGCACGGCGCCTCGACACGGTCCGGCGAGGCCTCGAGCACCTCCACGGCGTCACCGCGCCAGAACCGGTCGCCCTCGGCGCCCTCGGTGATCTCCACGACCACCCGTTCGCCGGGCAGCGTGTGCCGGACGAACACCACGGGACCGTCCTCCTGCCGCAGCACGCAGTGCCCGCCGTGCGCGACGGGCCCGACCACGCCCTCGAGGCGCGAGCCGACCGGGCCGCTCATCGGCGGTCCCTGACGTCGCCACGACGCAGGTCGCCGGGGCGCACCCTCGTGTCGTCGTCGTAGGCCCGCTCGCGCGCTGCCTCCGAGGACTGCAGCTGGTAGGGCACGGAGATCACCATGATCCCCGGCTGGAACAGCAGCCGGCCCTTGAGCCGCAGGGCGGTCTGGTTGTGGAGCAGCTGCTCCCACCACCGGCCCACGACGTACTCCGGGATGTAGACGGCCACGACGCCGCGCGGGTTCGCCCGGCGGATCTCGGTGGCGTACTCGACGATCGGGCGGATCAGCTCTCGGTACGGCGAGTGCAGCACCTTCAGCGGCAGGTCGATGTCGCGCTCGTCCCACTCGGCCATCAGCGCCGACGTGGCCCGCCCGTCGGTGGCGACGTAGACGCCCTCGAGCGCGTTGGGTCGGGTCGCCTTCGCGAAGGCCAGCGCCCGCAGGGTCGGCTTGTGCAGCTTGCTGACCAGCACCATCGCGTGGACCCGCGTGGGGAGGATCTTGTCCTCCTCGTCGGCGGCCAGCTCGGCCGAGACCCGGTCGTAGTGGGTGCGGATCGCCTGCATCACGACGTAGAAGAAGGTGATGGCCAAGATGGTGATCCAGGCACCGGCGAGGAACTTGGTGACCACCACGACCACCAGCACCAGCGAGGTCATCGTGAGCCCCACGGCGTTCAGCACCCGGGCTCGCATCATCCGGTGCCGTTCGGCGGCGTCGCGCTCCTCGGCCAGCGCCCGGGTCCAGTGCCGGACCATGCCGAGCTGGCTGAGGGTGAAGGAGACGAAGACCCCGACGATGTAGAGCTGGATCAGCCGGGTGACCTCGGCGTCGAAGGCCCAGATCAGCGCGATCGCGAGGGCGGCGAGCGCCACGATGCCGTTGGAGTAGGCCAGCCGGTCGCCGCGGGACCCGAACGCGCGCGGCGCGTAGCCGTCGCGGGCGAGGATCGAGCCGAGGACCGGGAAGCCGTTGAAGGCCGTGTTGGCCGCGAAGAGAAGGATCACTGCCGTCACGGTGACGGTGAAGTAGAAGCCCGGCGGGAAACCGGAGAAGACCGACTCGGCGATCTGGCTGATCAGGGTGTCCAGGTCGTAGTCCTCGGGGACCGGCGCCCCGTCGAGGAACAGCCGGTCACGGTCGGACGGGTCGACGATCCGCACCCCGATCTCGCGGGCCAGGATGATGACGCTGAGCATCATCGTGACCGCGATCAGCCCGAGCAGCAGCAGCGTGGTGCCCGCGTTGCGCGCCTTGGGCCGACGGAACGCGGGTACGCCGGTCGAGACCGCCTCGACACCGGTCAGTGCCACGCAGCCCGACGAGAACGCACGCGCCAGCAGGAACACCAGGGCCAGCGTGGTCAGCGGTCCCTCGAGCCCCTCGTGCGGCACGATCGTGATGTCGGCGGACGCGGCCCGGGGCAGGTTGCCCGACCACCAGCGCACCGCACCGACCACGACCATCGCGCCCATGGCGAGCATGAACAGGTACGTCGGGGCGGCGAACAGCGCGCGCGACTCCCGGACGCCGCGCAGGTTCAGCGCGGCGACGAAGGCGACCAGGCCCGCGGCGACCGTGCCCTCGTGACCGCTGAGCACGGGCAGGGCCGCTGCGGCGTACTGCGCGCCGGCCGAGATCGACACCGCGACCGTGAGGACGTAGTCGATGAGCAGGGCGCTGGCCACCGTGGTGCCGGCCTTCTCCCCCAGGTTGGTCCGGGCGACCTCGTAGTCGCCGCCGCCGGAGGGATAGGCGTGCACGGTCTGGCGGTAGGACGCGATGACCACGGCCATCACGACGGCGACGGCGACACCGACCTGCCAGGAGTAGGTGTACGCCGACGCGCCGGCCAGCGAGAGCATGATCAGGATCTCGTCGGGCGCGTAGGCGACCGAGGAGAGCGCGTCGCTGGCGAAGACCGGCAGCGCGATGCGCTTGGGGAGCAGCGTCTCCCCCAGCTGGGAGCTGCGCAGCTTGCGTCCCAGGAGGATCCGCTTCGAGACGTCGCCGACACCCACGGACCGGAAGGCTACGGCACGTGCGGCCCCGGAGGTCACTTGCGGATAGCGTGGTCCCGTGCACGTCGTGATCATGGGGTGCGGCCGGGTCGGCTCGACCCTCGCCCGCTCCCTGGAGGACCGCAACCACACCGTCTCGGTGATCGACTCCGAGCCGGATGCCTTCCGACGCCTCGGACCGGGCTTCAACGGCGACAAGATCGCCGGAGTGGGCTTCGACCACGAGGTCCTGGAGAAGGCCGGCATCCGCCGCGCGGACGCCTTCGCCGCGGTGTCCTCCGGTGACAACTCCAACATCATCGCCGCCCGCGTGGCGCGCGAGACCTTCGGCATCCAGCAGGTCGTGGCCCGCATCTACGACCCCGGCCGCGCCGAGGTCTACCAGCGCCTGGGCATCACCACGGTCGCCACCGTGAAGTGGACCGCCGACCAGGTGCTGCGCCGGATCCTTCCCGCAGGCGCGGAGCCGGACTTCCGCGACCCCAGCGGCACGATCCGCGTCGACCACATCACCGTGCCCGAGGCCTGGATCGGGCAGAAGACGATCGACCTGCAGCTGCAGAGCAAGTCCCGCATCGCCTGGATCGACCGCCTCGGCGAGGGCATGCTGCCCACCCGCGAGACGATCCTGCAGGAGGGCGACATGCTGCACCTGGTCATTCGCGAGCAGATGGCCGCCCACACGTTCGCGGTCCTCGACAAGGGACCTGAGGAGAGCTGATGCGCGTCGCCATCGCCGGGGCCGGGGCAGTCGGCCGGTCCATCGCCCGCGAGCTGATCGGCAACGGCCACGAGGTCCTGCTGATCGACAAGAACGCCCAGGCCATCAAGCCCGAGCGGGTGCCGGACGCCGAGTGGTTGCTGGCCGACTGCTGCGAGATGTCCTCGCTGGAGGAGGCCCGTCTCGACCGCTGCGACGTGCTGATCTCCGCCACCGGCGACGACAAGGCCAACCTGGTCGCCTCGCTGCTGGCCAAGACCGAGTTCGGCGTCCCCCGCACCGTCGGCCGGGTCAACCACCCCAACAACGAGTGGCTCTTCAGCGAGGCCTGGGGCGTCGACGTCAACGTCTCCACCCCCCGCATCATGTCGGCGCTGGTCGAGGAGGCAGTCACGGTCGGCGACCTGGTCCGGCTGTTCACCTTCCGCCAGGGCAACGCCAACCTCGTCGAGATGACCCTGCCCTCCGACAGCCCGTACGTCGGCAAGCCGGCCGGCCTGGTGCCGCTGCCGGAGTCCTGCGCGCTGGTGACGATCCTGCGCGACGGGCAGGTCTACACCCCCGACCCGGAGCAGCCCATCGAGTCCGGCGACGAGCTGCTGTTCGTCGTGCCGGCCGAGAAAGAGGACGAGCTCGAGCGGCTCCTCGCCCCGTCGAGCCACGGCGGCTGAGTCGGCCGGACCGCTGGGGTCAGCGATCGGCTCGCGTCCCCCGCCAGCACCACACGCCCACGCTCACCGTGAGGGCGAGGGCCGCAGCGGCGGACAGCGGCAGCTCCGGTGAGCGCATCAGGAGAGCCCAACCGTGCACGTCACCGGTGATCTCGTCCACTCCGAAGACCCAGTTGATGAGGACCGCCGAGCTGGAGACCACCATGGCCGCGAGTTGCCCGGCCACCACTGCGCTGACGAGGACCAGCGCAAGGCACCAGGCGAAGGCGACCGCGGGCGGGCCCGATCCACGGTCCGTAGCCCACCCTGCTACCAGCACCAGGGCCAGAGCGAGCACGACGTGCGTCATGACAGCCACGAGCCGTCGGTTCGCCAGCAGGGTCGGCAGCGAAGTCTCCATGTGGTCCGTGCGGGGGCTGAGGACGCTGATGGTGGCCAGCGCCGGTAGGCACCACGCGATGGTCCACGGGTCTGCCTGGGCGTCACGGACGACCGTCGGCAGCCGATCTGGGAGCCACGCTGCGCTTGCCAGTGCCGCGATCGAGACAGCCACGGCAAGGTGCACACGACGGCAGCGCAGATCGAGCATCCACCTGAGGACCGGAACGCCGGGGCTCAGCACGAGAGACCGCTCAGCGCAGCGCGCACTCGTCTCGGTTGCCACGCCGCCGAAGCGGTCGAGAGTCCCTCGCCCACGAGGGCGAGCGACGTGCGCTGCATCAAACGGAAGGCGTCGTAGTCCCACGACTGCGCACAGTCGAAGGAACTCGTGATGATGACTTCCGCCGCTTCCCCGTCGAGGTAGGTCTCTCGGAGCGAGAACTCCCGCTCGTGACCTGGGACGGGGATGTCCAGACGCTGCCAGTAGGTGACGCCCAGCCCCCGCGGGTCGATCTCTGCCCACCGTCGGGCAGCTTCCTGCAGCTGGTCCCGACCGTCATCGAAGACCGCCTCGTCCTCGGAGAGGACGCAGAACCGCACGTCAGCCCCGGCGCACACCCACTCCGTCGCGCCCAGCTCGAATCGGCCCGCACCCTGAGCCAGCACGCTGGAGGCCCCCACGCCCAGCAGCACCGCGGCGCCCGCGACTGCCACGGCGGTCGCACGCGTCCCTGCGTGCCGGCCCACCGCGAGCATCGTCGTCGCGACACCGATCGCCACGAACCACGCCACCTGGCTCCAGACGACCGCGGGGCGCACCTGGAGCGCAGTGAGCTCCAGTCCGATGCCGCCGAGGTTGACCAAGTTCTCGGCAGCCCCGTCCACGGTGATGAGCACGATGTAGGAGATCAGACCGAGGAAGGGAGGCGCGAGCCAGGAACCCAGCGCGCCTCCGACGAGTGCACCGGTGGGTCCTGCGACAAGAATGGCCACCAGTGGCGGGAGCACGGTCACCAGGCTGAAGGGCCCTGTGGCGTTCCGGCCCAGGACCACCACGACCACCACCCAGCACAGGTGCACCACAGTGACGAGCAGACCCGAGGCGAGTCCAGGCACCAGCGCGGCCAGGGCGGACCGAACCGGCAGTCCGGACAGCATGCGCCCGGAACGGCTCGTCAGGACTCCCACCGAGGCGCCCGCGACCAGCGAGAGGATCGCGAGCAGCACAGCCGAGCCGTTCGCGATCTCCATCGTGGACGCCCAGTTGCTGCCGACGATGGTGCGTCCCTCCAGGTAGGTGGGGATCTCGAGTGCCAGCGCGAGGGGGACGACGCAGAGAACGCTCAGCGGGACGGACCGCCACACCCACGACCACATCATCGCTCGCCTCGTAGGAGCGCGACGTACGCCGCCTCCAGCTCGGACGAGAGCGATCCCGACGCGTGTCCGTACCGGTCCAGCAGTCGGTGTTGCGGACCCGCGAAGCGGACCCGCCCCTGGTCGATGACCACCAGCTCGTCGGCCGCGTTCGCCACGTCATCGAGCAGGTGCGTGCTGAGGAGGACCGCGCGATCAGCGGCCACACGCCTCATCAACCCCCGGAACGCCAGGCGCTGCTCGGGGTCGAGTCCGACCGTGGGCTCATCGAGCAGGAGCACCTGCGGATCGTGGACCAGGGATGTCGCCAACATGAGCCGTTGGAACTGACCTCCCGAGAGGTCGCCACAGCGAGCACGACGTCGATCCGCGAGCGCGACGTCGTCGAGCACTCGCGACACAGCGGACTCGATGTCGGCCCGGGGGACCTTCCGCATCCACGCGAACTGACGCAGGACGTCCTCGCCACGCATCCAGTGATGCCACGTCGGGTCCTGGGGGAGGTAACCCAGGGCGCGCCTGAAGTGGCCGGATCTCATGGTGCTGACTTGACGCCCCTGGAAGAGCACACGGCCGGTGGTGGCCCTCTGGACCCGGGCGAGGGTCCTGATGAGCGTCGTCTTGCCCGCGCCGTTGGGGCCGAGCAGCGCCGTGAGTCCCGGCGCCAGGTCGAGACTGACGTCGCTGAGGACGTTGGTGCCCCCCAACGTCACCGAGATCCGGTCGGCCCGGAGGACCCCACGACAGCCGACCGCAGGGTCCCCGGCGCCACCAGACGTATCAGGGACGATGGTCACGACGGGTTCTGCCACCCGGCCGGGTCGCAGTCGTCGGGGTCGTACCAGGGCTCGTGGTGACAGACCGCCGGGTTGGATCGCCAGTCATAGCCACCGACGTAGGTCTCCTTCATCGTCGAATCCCGCCAACCGTCAGCGGTCCCGTACTTGTTCGTCTCGTCGTTACTTCGACGCCAGAACTGGCACTGGTTGCGAGACCCTGAACGGACGCAGTACCACGCGTCCTGAAGAGCGATGGCGTAGGTGCCCCAGCCATCAGCGGTCACGTCTCGGAACGTGATGTCCAGCGCGATCCCGTCAGTGATGTCCCTTGCCTTGCCGCCACTGGCTTCCGAAACTTTGGAGCCGTCCTCGTACACAGCGAGGGCCCCGAAGTAGTCCGGAGCCGCCCAGGCGGTGCCCGCTGAGACAACTGTTCCCGAGATGACGCCCACGAGCGTCAACAGCTTCTTCCTCATGTCGCTACTGTCTGCCGGCCCCTGGCGGGGCATGTGACGCGACAGTGACAGACGCAGGATTCGCGTGCCTAGATGAAGGTTGCCTCAACTTTCGGCAACCCCGGTGTCCTGCAAGAACATGCAAAAGCTCCCTGCAAGCACGCGCGTCCGTGGCCTGGCGGACCGCTCAGGCGGTGCGGGGCTCCACGGGTGTCCGGTTGCGCCCGAGCACCCACAGCATCCCCGCCAGCGCGGCCAGCTGCAGCGGCCAGCCGAGGGCGATCTTGAGGATGCCGAGCGCGGCGATCGCGAAGTCGGTGTCGATCGACCCGCTCCAGCCACCCAGCCACAGCGGCGCCTGCAGGACCACGCGCACGACGCAGGGCACGGCGAGCAGCCAGGTCAGCGTGGTGCACAGCCGCACGACCTGCTTGTCGCGGTGCCACTCGGTCACCTCGCCCGTGACCGAGCCGACCATGAAGCCGACCAGCGGCCAGCCGATCAGGCAGGTGAAGGCCATGACGACGGCGTACCCGCCGTTGTAGAGCAGCCCGGGCAGGAAGTAGGCCAGCGCCTGCTCGTCCTCGCTCCCGCCCCGGGAGGCGGCGAGGCGGACGAAGAACCAGCCGATGCCGATGCCGAAGAGCGCGTTGACGACGAACTGCACCGTCGAGCGCTGCACGAGCCGGACCACGAGCAGCAGCACGGCGACGCCGACGCTGACACCCAGAGCGACCTGCAGCTCGCGCGTCGTCAGCCACAGCGCGGTGAAGACGATGGTGGGGACCGCCGCCTCGACCATCCCGCGTCGCCCACCGAGGGCCTTGGCGAGCTGGCCGCGGACGACCTCCTCGACCGTCACCCCGGGTGCGACCTGGTGGTCGCTCATGGCAGCAGCTGGTAGCGGGGGTTGAAGATCACCCGCTGCCCCTCGTGGACGCCGATCCGACCCTCGACCTCGATCGAGACGCCCGGGTCGATGCCGACGATGCGCCGGCGCCCCAGCCAGATGATGGTGATCGCGCCCGAGCCGTCGAAGAGCTCGGCCTCCAGCGCGGGCACGCCGCCGCGGGGGCGCAGCGTCACGGTGCGCAGGGTGCCCTGCAGCCGCACCCGAGCCCGGTCCTCGGCCTCGGCGATGGTGTCCTTGCCGGGCTCGACGTAGGTCTTGAGCATGTCGCGGGCGAGCATGTCCGAGCTGTTGGCCCAGCGCGAGATGCTGCGACGCAGGCGGGACTTCTCGGCCACGGGGCGCCTAGCCCCCCACGCGGCGCGCGCCCTCGGGCAGCGCGAGCGGCAGCGGCTCCCCGACGGGCATCGCCCCGTCGCCACGGCGGACCGCGACGGTGCTGATGACGGCGTCCCACGTGTCGCGGTCGGCGCCGGGCCGGGCCGGGCCGCCGATGAGGGTGGCGCGCAGCATCCAGCGGGTGCCGTTGATGCCGATGATCCGCGAGAGCTGCTGGCCGGTCCGTCCGTCGGACAGCGTCCGGGTCAGCTCGCACGCCAGCTCGGTGCCCCAGCGACCCTGCTCCTCCGACGCGGTGCCGCCCCGCTGCGACATGTCGGCCGCGATCTGGGGGCGCACCTCGCTCCACAGGTCACCGTTGCGCGGAGCCGCGAACGCACGCAGCTCCAGCGCACCCTCGGGCGCGGTCAGCAGGACGGCCTGGACCTCGCCGCTGGCCTCATCGACCTGCAGGCGCAGCTCGGTGCCCACCACGGGGGCGATGAGCAGCGAGCCGAGGTCGATGCGCTGCACGCCCTCGGGCAGGTCGGGCATGTCGGAGACGTCGTAGGGCCCGGCGGGCCGGCTGGCCTGCTCCTCGGATCCCGCAGCCGGCTCGGTCGCGGCCTGGTCCGGGGTCTCCGGCTCAGTGGCGGACTTGCGGCGGAACTTCACGAGCGCTCCCTCGAGTGGCGGGTCAGGTACCGGTAGAACCGTAGCCCCCGCTGCCCCGGGCGGAGTCCGGCAGGGCGTCGACCTCGACGAACGCGGCCCGTTCGACCCGCTGGACCACCAGCTGGGCGACGCGCTCGCCGCGGCGCAGCTCGACCGGCTCGGTCGGGTCGAGGTTGACCAGCAGCACCTTGACCTCGCCGCGGTAGCCGGCGTCCACCGTGCCGGGCGTGTTGACGATGGAGACGCCGTGCCGGGCGGCCAGCCCCGAGCGCGGGTGCACGAGACCGACGTACCCCTCCGGCAGCGCGAGCGCGATGCCGGTCGGCACCAGGGCGCGCTCCCCCGGCGCGAGCATCACGTCGACCGTGGTGTGCAGGTCGGCGCCGGCGTCGCCGGGGTGTGCGTAGCTCGGCAGCGGCAGCTCGGGATCGAGCCGCACGACCGCCACCGGCAGCGGCACGGGCGGCGGTGGGACAGGGAGCGAGGAGGCCTGGTCGTCCACGGCAGGGACCCTAGTGCGAGACTCCTGTCCCGTGGACACGGGCACGCACTACCGCGAGCGGCTCGCCGTGCCGATCCGATGGTGGGCCCAGGGCACGATGCTGGTCGCCAGCCTCTGGCTGGCGGTGATCGTCGCGGTCCCCGGCCCCTTCGCGTGGGCCGTCACCTTCGTCGCCGCCGCGCTGATGGTCGCCTTCTTCCTCACGTACGGCGGAGCCGTGCTGAGCGTGCAGGACGGCTGGTTCCGCGCCGGCCGCGCGAAGGTCGAGGTCCGCTTCGTCGGCGAGGTGGAGGCCCTGGACGCCGAGCGGACCCGGCTCGTGGCCGGTCGTGAGGCCGACGCGCGCGCCTACCTGCTGCTGCGGCCCTACCGCAGCAAGGCGGTCAAGGTGGCGCTGCGCGACCCGGCCGACCCCACGCCGTACTGGCTGGTCAGCACGCGCCACCCCGAGCGGCTGGCCGAGGCGCTGACCCGCGCCGTCGAGGCCGCCGGCTGATCGACTGCTGGCCCCACGGCTGATCCCGGGCTGGTCCCTCCCCCTCCGGTGGGTGCCGGCAGGGGGCTAGGGTCGGACCATGTCCAAGGTCTGGTCTGTGATGGAGAAGGGCTCGGCGGTCGGTGCCGCCGTCGTCACCCGCAAGGTGCTGACCACGGGGTGGTCGAAGGCCGCGCGCCGCAAGCCGCCGGCGAACCCGGCCGACCCCGACGTGAACCTCGGTGAGGCGCTGGCCTGGGCGGTCGCCACGGGGGCTGCGGTCTCGGTCGCGCGCATGCTCGCCATGCGCGGCGCCGCCCGGTACTACACGAAGTCCGCGGGGCACCTGCCCCCGGGACTCGAGAAGGACGGGGTCTGACCCGTCCTCCCTGATCTGCCCAGCTGAACCGCTGGTCGGCTGACGCCTGAGGACCCCCGAGGGCCTCAGGCGCAGTCGAAGCAGATCTTCTTCTTGGCGTCCGCCAGCTGCGAGCGGTGGTGCACCAGGAAGCAGCTCATGCAGGTGAACTCGTCCTCCTGCTTGGGCTTCACCTCGACGGCGAGCTCCTCGTGCGACAGGTCGGCTCCGGGGAGCTCGAAGTTCTCCGCCGCCTCGGTCTCGTCCTCGTCGACCTTGCCCGAGCTCTTGTCGTGCCGGCGTGCCTTGAGCTCCTCGATGCTCTCCTCGGAGGAGTCCTCCTCGTTCTTGCGTGGCGCGTCGTAGTCGGTTGCCATCGTCGTCACTCCCCTCGTCCGGTCGATCGGCGCCACAGTGTGCACCATCGCCGGGGACCACTCCACACCGGTCTGGTGTGGCGGGCAGTGAACAGTGGGTGACGTCGCGCTATTCCCCCGCCGGGGTGGCCGCGTATCCGGCCTCCAGCACCGCCTGCAGGAACACGTCGTACGCCGCTGCCGGGGCCGCCACGAGCAGGTCCCGCCCCGACGCGCCGGTGTGCAGCTCCCAGCGTGCGCCCGCGGCGCGCGCGACGAGCGCCGCCGCGGCGTGGTCCCACAGGTTCACGCCCTCCTCGACGTAGGCGTCGAGGTGCCCCGACGCCAGCAGGCAGAGGTCGAGCGCGCACGACCCGAGGCGGCGGATGTCGCGCACCCGCGGCAGCAGCCGGACCAGCGACTCGGCCTGGCGGTGACGCACCTCACGGTCGTAGGAGAAGCCGGTCGCGACCAGCATCTGCGCCAGCGGCTGCGGGGCTCGCACCCGAACGGGCGCGCCGTCGCGGCTGCCGACGGGCTGCCCGTCCTCGAGGTGCGCGGTCCAGGTGGTGCCGGTCGGGACCTCCAGCACGGTGCCGGCGACGGTGGACCACCCGTCGGGCGCCGCGTCGTCGGCCATCTGGGCGGCGACGGAGACGGCGTGGCGCGGCAGGCCGTAGAGGAAGTTGACGGTGCCGTCGATCGGATCCAGGACCCAGCGCACGCCCGACGTACCGGGGCGGTCCTCCCCCTCCTCGCCCAGGATCGCGTCGTGGGGACGGGCCGCGACCAGGCGGGCGCGCAGCAGCTCCTCGCTGGCGCGGTCGGCCGCGGTGACCACGTCGACGTCGCTGGACTTGGTCGCCGCGACCTCGACGCCCCGTGCCGCGTGCTCGCGGACCAGCGCTGCGGCCTCGGCCGCCACGTCGCCCGAGAGGGCGGCCAGGTCGCGGGGGTCGGTCACGTGTCGCGGCCGCAGAGAGCGGGACGCTCGGCGCGCGGGTTGGCGCAGCAGCCCACGGGGCAGACGTCCCACATCGCGCCGATCCCGCCGGTGGCGGCGCGGACGACGTCCTCGCCACGCTCGACGGTGGCACGCTCGACCAGCAGGTCGCGCACCATCGACACGAAGCGCGGGTCGGTGCCGGCGGTCGCGGCCCGCGTGGCGGGCAGACCGACCTCCTTCGCGGTGGCCAGCGCCTCGGTGTCGAGGTCGTAGACGACCTCCATGTGGTCGGAGACGAAGCCCACGGGGACGATCACCGCGGCGGCGCCACCCCGCTCCTTGAGCTCGGTGAGGTGGTCGTTGACGTCCGGCTCGAGCCACGGCACCTGCGGCGAGCCCGAGCGCGAGCAGTAGACCAGCGCGTGGTCGTGGCGGGTGCCGGTCTCCTCGGCGACGCGGTCGACGATGCTGCGGGCGACGTCGAGGTGCTGGGCGACGTAGGCGCTGCCCTGCTCCCAGTCCTGCTCCGGATCGCCGCTGCGCTCGCTCATGGCCGTGGGGATCGAGTGGGTGACGAAGACCAGCTCGGCACCAGCGCGGACGTCCTCGGGCAGGTCGGCCAGCGCGGCGAGCACCGCGTCGACGTTGGGCTCCACGAACCCGGGATGGTTGAAGTAGTGGCGCAACTTGTCCAGCCGCACCGGTGACCCCTCGGGGCCGGGACCGTCGCCGAGCGGGTCGACGGCGTCCCAGAGGTTCTCGCGGTACTGCCGGCACGACGACCACGAGCTGTAGGCGCTGGTCACGAAGCAGGCGGCCCGGGTGATGCCGTCCTCGGCCATCTGCTGCAGCGTGTCGGTGAGGAAGGGGTCCCAGTTCCGATTGCCCCAGTAGACCGGCAGGTCGATCCCCGCGTCGGCGAGCTCGGTGCGGATCGCGGCCAGCAGGTCGCGGCACTGGTCGTTGATCGGCGAGCGGCCCCCGAAGAGGAAGTAGTGCTCGCCGACCTCCTCGAGCCGCTCGCGCGGTATGCCACGGCCGCGCGTGACGTTCTCCAGGAACGGCACGACGTCCTCGGGCTTCTCGGGGCCTCCGAAGGAGACGAGCAGCAGGGCGTCGTAGGGGCTCACGTCGGGGCTGGCCATGGGCCCATCGTAGGAACCCGCCTTCTCACCCCCGAGGATCACCCGAGATTTAGCCGGGACCCGGGAGAGGTCCTAGGTTCCGGGCATGGCAGGAGGAGGGGCCGGAGGCGGGCTGAGGAGCTACCGGGACGTGCTCGCGCACCCCGGGGCGCTCGCGTTCTCGCTCACGGGACTGGTGGCCCGGCTCCCGATCTCGATGGCCGGCCTCGGCATCGTGCTGCTGGTCGAGGGGGCCACGGGTTCCTACGGACTGGCCGGCTCGGTCTCCGCGGCCTACATGGTCGCCAACGCGGTGCTCGCCATCGCGCAGGGCCGGCTGCTGGACCGCTGGGGACAGGGGCCGGTGCTGGCCGTGGCGGGCACGGTCTTCGGCATCGCGACCTCGCTGCTGGTGTGGTCGGTCCAGGCGGAGTGGCCGCGCACCGCGTCGTACGTCGCCGCGGCCGTGGCCGGGGGCTCGCTGCCCCAGATCGGCTCGGCCGTGCGCGCCCGGTGGGCGCAGGTGCTCGACCGGCCGGCACAGGTGCAGACCGCCTACGCCCTCGAGGCCGTCTTCGACGAGGTCGTCTTCATCCTCGGCCCGATCCTGGTCACGGTGCTCGCCACGCTCGTGCACCCCGTGCTCGGACTGGCGGTGGCCGCCGCCGCGGGGTCACTGGGCTCGTGGGCCTTCGCCGCCCAGCGCTCCACCGCTCCCCCGCCCCACCCGCACCGACGCGGGGGCGACCGGCGGGTGCCGCTGCCCTGGCGCACCCTGGCGCCGCTCACGGTCGTCTCCGCGTGCCTGGGCGTGCTCTTCGGCGCCGCCGAGGTCACCACCGTCGCGTTCGCCGACGAGCAGGGCGCCCCGGCCTGGGCCGGGGCGCTGCTGGCCCTGTGGGCCCTGGGCAGCCTGGTCTCCGGCGTCGTCACCGGTGCGCTGACCTGGCGCGCCTCGGTCACGACGCGACTGCGGGTCGGTGCGACCGCGATGGCGCTGGCGATGGCGCCGCTGTGGCTGGTCGGCTCGCTGCCGCTGATGGGACTGGTGCTGCTCATCGGCGGTGCCGCCATCGCCCCGACGCTCATCGCGACGATGTCGCTCGTGCAGAGCAGCACCCCGCGTGCCCGACTCACCGAGGGGATGGCGCTGGTGCAGACGGGGCTGGTCGCCGGTGTCGCCCCGGGTGCCGCCGCCTCCGGCTTCCTCGTCGACCACTACGGCGCGAACCCGGCGTACCTCGTGTCCCTCGCCGCCGGCGTCCTCGCCGCGCTGGCGGCGCTCACGCTGCCGCGGCCCCCACTGTCCGACGGCGACTGACGGCCTCAGACGCTGGCCGGCCCCCGGGGCACCGGTGCCTGCCACCCGCGCCACATCGACAGCAGCCGCCAGACCAGGCAGACCGTGGCCCCCGCCGCGGCGGCCAGGCCGAACGGCACGTCCGCGCGGTCCAGCAGCACGGCGACCAGCGCTCCTGCCAGGGCGGGGGTCGCGTAGAGCTCCCCGCGGAAGATCACCGGGACTCGACCGGCGAGGACGTCGCGCATCATGCCCCCGCCGATGCCCGTGGCCATCCCCAGCAGCGCCGCGGGCAGCGGGCCGAGGCCGTAGTCGACGGCCTTGAGCGCCCCGGCGACGCAGAACAACGAAAGGCCGAAGGCGTCGAAGACGTTGACCAGCCGCTCCATCCTGCCCAGCGCCGGGTGGTAGAGGAAGGTGACCAGGCCGGCAGCGACCGGCACGAGGAGGTAGCGCCAGTCCTGCAGCGCGGCCGGCGGCGTGGCGTCGATGAGCACGTCGCGCAGGAACCCGCCACCGAGGCCCGTGACACCGGCCAGGACCATCACGCCGAAGACGTCGAGCTCCTTGCGGACCGCCACCAGAGCGCCGGAGATCGCGAAGACGAAGATGCCGACGAGGTCGAGGACGACCAGGGTCACGCTGGGTTCGGGGGACGCCACGGCGTGGAGGCTACCGAGGTCCGCGGGACCAACCGCCCTCTGGCGTAGGCTCGGCGCACCCCGGGCACTCCGGCGGCGATGGACTACGAAGCAGGAGGTGGACCGGCTCATGGTGCACCTGACCCTCGCGGGAACGAGCGAGGACGGGAAGCGCCTGCTCCTGGTCAGCGACGCCGGGGAGGAGTACACCCTCGACGTCGACGCCCGGCTCCGCAGCGCCCTGCGCGGCGAGACGTCACGACTCGGTCAGTTGGAGATCACCATGGAGAGCGTCCTGCGGCCTCGCGACATCCAGGCCCGCATCCGCGCCGGCGAGACGCCGGAGGCGGTCGCCGAGGCGGCACAGACCAGCGTCGAGAAGATCATGCCGTTCGCCGGGCCCGTCCTCGCCGAGCGCGAGCACGTCGCCCAGCGGGCGCAACGCAGCTCGGTGCGCCGCCGCAACGGCGACGGGGCGCGCATCCTCGGTGAGGCCGTCGAGTCGCACCTGCGCTCGGTCAACGTCGGGGCCGACACCGTCGCCTGGGACGCCTGGCGCCGCGAGGACGGTCGCTGGGTCCTCACCGCCGACTTCGCCACCCACACCCGCTCGGGCACCGGCACCTACACCTATGACATGCCCGGCAACTACGTCGTGGCCGAGGACGACGACGCCCGCTGGCTCATCGGCGACCGGTCGGCGACCCCGGCCGCACCACCCGCTCCGGACGACCTCGAGCAGGTGCGCCGCCGTCGGGCCGCCGCCCTCGACGAGCCCGACCAGCTGCCCTTGGGTGATGACGCCATCCACCTCGTCGCGCCCGAGTCGCTGCCCGACCTCCACGACGAGCCGCCGACCCAGCCGCCGACGCAGGCGCCGGCCGAGGCCGTGCGCGCGGACGCCGAGCCGGGTCAGCCCGAGCCCGCTCCGACGTCGCAGGACGAGCCCACCCCCGCCGCGCGTGAGACCACCGAGCCCCCTGCCGCCCAGCCGGCCGCGCCGGAGCACGTCGACGAGCCCGCCGCCCGCAAGCCGGCCCGCAAGCGCGGCCGCGCCTCCGTCCCGAGCTGGGACGAGATCATGTTCGGCGGCTCCAAGGAGTAGCCCTCGGGGCATCCCCAGGAGCGCCGGGCAGGGCTAGTCTCCGGCCATGGCCTACTTCGTGACCGGCGCCACAGGCTTCATCGGGCGGTTCCTCGTGACCGAGCTGCTCGACCACCGCGAGGGCGAGGTCTTCGTCCTCGTCCGCGAGGGCAGCCGACATCGGCTGGACGCACTCATCCGGCGCTGGGGCACCGACCGGGTCATCCCGGTCGTCGGCGACCTGTCCCAGGACGGGCTCGGCGTCGACCCCGCGTGGGTCGCCGAGCACCGCGGCTCGATCGAGCACTTCTTCCACCTCGCGGCGATCTACGACATGACCGCCGACGACGCCACCAACGAGACGATGAACGTCGGCGGCACCCGCCACGCCCTCGAGCTCGCCGATGCGCTGGAGGTGGGTTGCTTCCACCAGGTCTCCTCGGTCGCCGCCGCCGGCGAGCACCGCGGCCGCTTCGACGAGACGATGTTCGACGAGGGCCAGCACCTGCCCTCGCCCTACCACCGCACCAAGTTCGAGTCCGAGCGCATCGTGCGTGAGGAGGCGACGGTCCCCTGGCGCGTCTACCGCCCGGCGATCGTGGTCGGGGACTCCCAGTCCGGCGAGATGGACAAGGTCGACGGCCCCTACTACTTCTTCCCGCTCATGAAGCTGCTGCGCGACCGGCTGCCCGCCTGGCTGCCGCTGGTGGGCGTCGACCTCGGCGACACCAACGTCGTGCCGGTCGACTACGTCGCCAAGGCGATGGACCACATCGCCCACCGCCCCGACCTCGACGGCCAGGCCTTCCATCTCGTCAACCCCGAGCCGCAGCCGGTCGTCGACGTGGTCAACGCGTTCTGCGCCGCCGCCGGGGCCCCACGCTTCGCCACGCCGGTCGACCGTGGCGTCACCCAGGCCGGGCCGCTCGCCCTGCTCCCCCGCGTCATGCGGCCCTCGACGTACGCCGCGGCGCTGGCCCGCAACGGGGTCGTCCAGTCGGTCCTCGACCCGCTGACGAGCCAGCTCGGCATCCCGGCCGAGGTGCTCGGCCACACCGGGTTCGCGCCCGTCTTCGACTCCCGCCGCACGGAGAAGGCGCTGGCCGGCTCCGGCATCGGCGTCCCGGACCTGGAGTCCTACGCACGCACGCTGTGGGGCTACTGGGAGGAGCACCTCGACGACTCCTGCGGCCGCGACGCCGACAACCGCGCCGCGCTGCAGGGCAAGCACGTCGTCATCACCGGCGCCTCCTCGGGCATCGGACAGGTCACCGCGCTCAAGGTCGCGCAGTGCGGAGGCATCCCGGTCCTGGTGGCCCGGGGCAAGGACAAGCTGGAGGAGACCCGGGCGGTCATCGAGTCCCGCGGCGGCACGGCCCACGTCTACCCCTGCGACCTCTCCGACCTCGACGCCATCGATGCCCTGTGCGCGCAGATGTCGGCAGAGCTCCCCTCGGTCGACTTCGTGGTCAACAACGCCGGGCGCTCGATCCGTCGCTCGCTCAAGCTCAGCCACGACCGCTTCCACGACTTCGAGCGGACCATGCAGCTGAACTACTTCGGCGCGATCCGCCTGGTGATGGGCCTGATCCCGGCGATGCGGGAGCAGAAGCGCGGGCACATCGTGAACATCAGCTCCATCGGCGTGCAGACCAACCCGCCGCGCTTCTCGGCCTACGTCGCGTCCAAGGCGGCCCTGGACTCCTGGTCCAACGTCGTGTCCTCCGAGCTCGTCGGCGACGGCATCACCTTCACCGGCATCCACATGCCCCTGGTGCGGACGCCGATGATCGCGCCGACCAAGATCTACGACAAGTTCCCCACGATCTCACCGGCACAGGCCGCGGACCTGGTCATCAGGGCCATGGTCGAGCGGCCGCACGAGATCAACACCGCGCTGGGCAACGCGGGCGCCATCGCCCACACCGTGGCGCCGAAGCTGGCCTTCCGGATCCTCAACATGGCCTACCACGTCTTCCCGGACTCCGCCGCCGCCCGCGGGGACGCCGCCCAGGGCTCCCGCGAGTCCGAGCAGATCATGCTGGCGCGGGTCTTCAAGGGGATCCATTGGTAATCGGACGGCTGGGGTCGGTGATCCACCCGCTCCAGCTGCCCGGGTAGAGCGCGGCGCGCACGCCCACCAGCTCCAGGGCGAGCACGTCGAGGCAGGCGGTCACGCCGGAGCCGCAGTACGCCGCCACGTCGGCCCCGGGCACGGCCCCGACTCCGGCGTACAGCTCGCGGAGCTCGGGCACAGGACGGAACCTGCCCTCGGGCGTGAGGTTGAGCGACGTCGGCACGTTGACCGCCCCCGGGACGTGCCCGGCGACGGGGTCCACCGGCTCGACCTCCCCGCGGTAGCGCTCCCCCGCGCGTGCGTCCACGAGCACCCCGACGTCGAGCACCCCGTCGGCCTCGACGACCGGCATCGATCCCGGCGCTCCGTCCAGGTCGCCCGGCTCCGTGAGCACCGGACCGGTCTGCACCTCACCACCATCGGCGACCCAGGCGCTCCACCCGCCGTCGAGCACACGGACGTCGTCCACCCCGTGGTGGCGCAGCAGCCACCACGCGCGCGCAGCGGCATGACCTGACCAGTCGTCGTAGACCACGACCGGGTGGCCGGTCCGCACACCGGCCGATCGCATGGCCCCCAGGAAGGTCGCGGTGTCCGGCAGCGGGTGGCGCCCACCCGACCCGGGCGGGGCTGCGAGCGCCGTGTCGAGGTCGACGTACGCCGCCCCCGGCACGTGCCCCGCCTCGTGCTCGGCGGATCCGCTCGGACCGCCCAGCCGGTAGCGCACGTCCAGCAGGGTCGGCGGGCTGCCCGAGCCCAGCAAGGCGCGCAGCTCGGCGGTGTCGATGAGGGGGTGCACTGGCCCGGACATGCGCCCATCCTGCCGGACACCTAGGATCTCGCCCCGTGGCTGAGCTCCAGTTCTTCACCGGCACCATGGACTCCGGCAAGAGCACGCTGGCGCTCCAGACGAACCACAACCACGCCGCCCGCGGCCGCGTCGGGCAGATCTTCGTCACCCGTGACCGCGCCGGAACCGGTCGGCTCTCGAGCCGCCTGGGCCTGACGCACGACGCGATCGAGGTCGACAGCGACTTCGACTTCTGGCGCCACGTCGTCGACCACCTGACCCAGGGCGGCCGGATCGACTACCTCATCTGCGACGAGGCCCAGTTCTACTCCCCCGACCAGATCGACGCCCTGGCGAAGATCGTCGACGAGCTGCAGATCGACGTCTTCGCCTTCGGCATCCTCACCGACTTCCGCACCCTGATGTTCCCCGGCTCCGCCCGGCTCGTGGAGCTCGCCGACCGGATGAACGTCCTGCAGGTCGAGGCGCTGTGCTGGTGCGGCAAGCGCGCCACCCACAACGCCCGCACCGAGAACGGTGTGATGGTCGTCGAGGGCGACGTCATCGTCGTCGGCGACGTCGAGCAGCCCGACCACCACGACGCGGACGTGGACGTGGCCTACGAGGTGCTCTGCCGGCAGCACCACCGCCGCCGGCTCACCGCCGCCCGTGCCAAGGCGGTCTCGCTCGCCCCCGAGCCGCTGCCCTTCGGCTGAGCCGCACGCGTCCCCCGCTGGTCTCGCGGCCGTGCCACCGCCGGTCGAGGAGGCGCGCCAGCGCCGGCCCCACCGCCGGTCGAGGAGGCGCGCCAGCGCCGTCTCGAGACCCCGTACGCCGACAAACAACCTGCTCCACGGGCTGACTGGAGGGTTCTCCGTGAACCCCTTTCACGGCACGCCCTCAAGTCCGCTTGGTGCTCCGTGGTCACCGCCGTGGGCGCCTGCAGGTTCGCGCTGCAGCAGGCCCTGCATTTCCAGAGAAGCAGGGTTGCCGTCACCTTCGGTTGCGGCACTTGGTTGCGGTCCGCTTCGTCGCTTGCGCGCCGCTGGGGTGCTCGCTTGGGTTGCGGCTGCTTCGTCCTTCACAGGTTCGATCCGGGGTGCTGTCGGACTCCCATTCGAACTGGTGTTCTAGTAGAATCTGGTCATGGCACTCGGGCACCACGACACCACCACGCAGGGCTCTCCTGCGGAGTCGACCGGTGACCTGCTGACCACCATCCGCGACCTCGACCGGGCAGCCGACCAGGCCGACCGGGACCGGTTCATCGCCATCGCCGAGTGGGCCGACGCCCACACCACCGGTCGGCTGCTGCCCGACCTCTACGGCACCTACGCCCTGGCCGACGACGACGCCCACACCGAAGCCGAGAACGCCTGGGTGGCCCGGTTCGGGATGCCCGGTGCCGACACGATGCTCGAGCTCGCCGGACCCGGCGCACCGGAG
>JAYYWX010000116.1:0-23829 GCA_036341255.1 Actinomycetota bacterium
CGCTCCGGGGTGACCCGCGCGACCCCCCCCGAACGCCGGCGCACTGGTCCCGCGGTCCCGCCGGCCGCCCCGGCGGCGCCGCGCGCGGCGACGCGCGTCGCTGAGGACCTGGGAGCAGGAATGGTTGAGCAGGTAGGAACCTCGGCGAGCGCCGTCCTCGACCCGGTCATCGGGTCGGAGGCCGTGCTCGAGGTCGAGGACCTCGTCGTCGAGCACCGGAGCCGCACCACGGGGGAGGTCTTCCGCGCGGTCGACGGTGTCTCGTTGAGCATCGCCGCCGGCGAGAGCGTGGCCGTGGTCGGTGAGTCCGGCTCGGGCAAGACGACCCTGGCGATGGCCGCCACCGGGCTGGGGGCCACCGGCCGGGGTGACATCCGGCTGCTGGGGCACTCCCTCGCCACCACGGGCCGGCGCCAGCTGCGCCGCCTGCGTCCCGAGGTCCAGGTCGTCTTCCAGGACCCGCACGGCTCGCTCGACCCACGGCAGTCCGTGCGCTCGGGCTTCGCCGAGCTGCGTCGCCTCCAGCGCCGGCGTACCTCGTGGATCGACGACCAGGGACTGCTCGAGCGGGTGCGGTTGACGCCGGAGATCCTCGACCGGTACCCCCACCAGCTCAGCGGCGGTCAGGCACAGCGGGTCTGCATCGCGCGGGCCCTGCTGATGCGCCCCCGGCTCATCGTCGCCGACGAGCCGACCTCGGGCCTGGACGTGTCGGTGCAGGCCGACGTCCTGGCCCTCCTGGAGGAGGTCCGCACCAGCACCGGTGCCGCCCTGCTCATGATCAGCCATGACCTGGCGGTGGTGCGCACCGTGTGCGACTCGGTGCACGTCATGCTGCGTGGCCGGGTCGTGGAGTCCGGCCTCTGCGAGCGGGTCTTCCGCGAGCCGGAGGACGACTACACCCGAGAGCTCCTGGACGCGATGCCCGGGAAGCGATGGAGGGCCGGCCGATGAAGTCCACCACCGTCCGACGCATCGGGGCCCGCACGGGTGCGCTCCTCGCGTCGCTGCTGATCGCCCTGACCATGGCGTTCGCCCTGGGCCGGCTGTCGGGTGACCCGACGACGACCATCCTGGGGCCGATGGCCCCGGCCGAGCAGCGCGAGGCGCTCCGCCAGACCCTCGGCCTGGACCAGCCGCTGTTGGTGCAGTACCTCGACTACCTGCGAGGCGTCTTCACCGGCGACCTCGGCACGTCCTTGCAGTACTACCAGTCCAACGTCTCGATGATCGCCGACCGGCTGCCCTACACCTTGCAGCTTGTCGCCGCCGGCATGGCGCTGGCGGTGCTAGTCGGTGTCCCGCTCGGCGCCCTGGCCGCGACGCGGGAGGGCACCTGGTGGGACCGGCTGGCCTCCACCCTGGCCCTGCTGGGCCAGTCGGTGCCGATCTTCTGGCTCGGCATGATGCTGGTGGTCCTCTTCGCGGTGAACCTGGGGTGGCTCCCCGCGGGCCAGTCGGGCTCCCTGCGGCACCTGGTCCTGCCCGCCGTCACCATGTCGCTCTACCCGATGGCCCACGTGGCTCGGCTGACCCGGGCCTCGATGAGCGAGGCGCTGGCCGAGCCCTTCATCGACTCCGCTCGGGCACGTGGGATCAGCACCGTGCGGGTCGTGTGGCGGCACGCGTTCAAGAACGCGATGATGCCGATCCTCACGATCGTGGTGCTGCAGACCGGCATCCTGCTCTCGGGCGCGGTCGCGGTCGAGTACGTCTACTCCTGGCCGGGTCTCGGGCAGCTGGCCCTCCAGGCGATCCAGTTCCGCGACTTCCCGCTCGTCCAGGCCATCGTCGCCTTCGGTGCCCTGGTCTTCGTCTTCTTGAACCTGCTCGTCGACCTGATCCACTCAGCCGTCGACCCGAGGGTGAGGTGACCACGCCATGAGCCAGATGGAGCTCGACCTGGCCGCGTCCGGCGGCACCGCGGCCCCGGCGCCGAGGACGCGCCGTCGGCGTACGTCGGTCTTCTGGCTGTCGCTGCCGCTGGTGACCGTCGCGGCCCTGGTCTTCGTCCTGCCGCTGACCGGGCTGCTGCCCGAGGGTGGGCAGGACCTGTCCCAGACGCGGACGCCGCCGGCCTGGCTGTCCGGCGGCTCCTGGTCCCATCCGCTGGGAACCGACAAGCTGGGGCAGGACGTCTTGACCCAGCTGGTCGAGAGCGGCCGGCTGACGATCATGATCGGGCTGGTCGGCGCCCTGGTGGCGATCGGTCCCGGCACGTTGATGGGACTGCTGGCCGGCTACTGCCGCGGCTGGGTGGACAAGGTCGTCTCGATCCTGATCGACGCCCAGCTCGCGCTGCCGTTCATCCTGGTGGCGCTGGCGATCATCGCCAACCGGGGAGCGTCCCTCCCGGTGCTCTTCCTGGTGCTCGGCCTGACCGGTTGGGCGGCCTGTGCCCGGGTCACGCGGTCGGCGACCATGACGATCCGGGAACGCCAGTTCGTGCTCGGTCTGCGCGCGGCCGGCGCCTCGGAGACCCGGGTGGTGTTCCGCCACGTGCTGCCCAACCTGGCCGGGACGATCGTCGCGCTGGCCACCCTGCAGGTCGGCACCGCCATCCTGGTGGAGAGCGCGCTGTCCTTCCTCGGTCTCGGCATCGCCCCGCCGCGGACCAGCTGGGGCGCGATGCTCGCCTCCGGCCAGGACGAGTTGAGCCAGGCCTGGTGGATCGCGTTCTTCCCGGGCCTGGCGATCACCGTCATGGTGCTGCTGGTCAACCTGCTCGGCGATGCGCTGCTCACCCACCACGACCCGAGGAAGAGGCGCCGATGACCGAGCTTCTCACCGTCTCCGGCCTCTCGATCACCGCTCGCCTGGCCGACCGCGACCTGCCCCTGCTCGAGGAGGTCGACCTGGAGATCCCCCAGGGCCAGATCCTCGGCGTGGTGGGGGAGTCCGGCAGCGGCAAGACGACCCTGGCGCGGTCGGTGGTCGGTCTGCTCGAGCGCAACGTGCGGGTCGACGCCGGCACCATCCGGCTCTCCGGCCAGCAGGTGGTGGCGCCGGGCGTCGACCGGACCGCCAAGGTGCGCGGCTCGGAGGTCGGCATGGTCTTCCAGGACGCCTCGCGCTCGCTCAACCCGCTGCTGAAGGTGCGCGGTCACCTGGCCGAGGTGCTGCGCCGCCACGTGCGCGGCATCGACAAGGCCGAGATCGAGCGCCGCTCGATCGAGGTGTTGGAGCAGATGCGGATCGGCGACGCCGCCCGGGTGCTGGACTCCTACCCCCACCAGCTCTCCGGTGGGCTGCGGCAGCGCGTGGCCATCGGCCTGGCGGTGGTGACCCGGCCCTCGCTGGTCATCGCCGACGAGTGCACGACCGCCCTGGACGTCACGACCCAGGCCAAGGTCGTCGAGCTGTTCCGCACGCTCGTGGACGAGCTGGGGGTCGGGCTGCTGTTCGTGACCCACGACCTGATGCTCGCCAGCGACCTGTGCGACCGGATCGCGGTCATGCGGGCGGGTCGCGTGGTCGAGCAGGGCGAGGCGATGACCGTGCTCGACCGTCCCCGGGAGGACTACACCCGCCACCTGCTCGCCGCCATCCCCTCATGGACCTGAAGGAGAACGACGACCTCATGCACGACCAGCACGGCATCGACGCCTACGCGGCCTACCTGCCCGCGTACGCGCTCGAGCACACCCAGCTCGACCGCGCGCCGGAGCCCCGTCCCGGGGCGGTGAGCCGCGCGGTCGCCGGCTACGACGAGGACACCGTGACGATGGCGGTCGAGGCGCTGCGCCACGTCGCCGGCCGCACGCCGCGTGGTGGTCAGCTGCTCCTCGCCACCACCAGCGCGCCGTACGACGCGAAGACCGCGGCCGGGATCGTCCACGAGGCTCTGGGTCTGGACCCCGACGTGGTGGCGCTCGATCTGCGCGGGCACCGCTCCGGTGCCACCGCCCTGGACCTCGTGCTGCGGACCGGCGCGAGCGCCGCCATGGCCGACGTGCGACTGACCCGACCCGGTGCCCCCGACGAGCTGGCCCAGGGCGACGCGGCAGCGGCGTTCACCGGCGGAGGGCGCGCCGCGCGGCTGCTCGCCCGGGCCGGCCACACCACCGAGGTGCTCGAGCGCTGGCGCCTCCCGGGCGAGCGCACCGACCGGGTCTGGGACGAGCGGTTCACCGCCGACGTCCTCGTCGCCGCGGCCTCCGAGGCGGTGCGCCGTGCGCTCCTCGACGCCGGGCTGGAGGCTGCCGACCACGTGGTCGTCTCCTCCTCCAACGCCCGCGCCGCCGCCGCCCTGCGCCGAGCGCTCGGCGGGTCGGGCCAGGACGCCCGGATCGAGCGGGCCACCGGCTTCACCGGTGCTGCGCACCTGGGCCTGCTGCTCGCCGCGACGCTGGACGTCGCCGAGCCCGGGCAGAGCATCCTGCTGGTCTCCGCCACCGAGGGCGCCGATGCCTTCGTGCTGCAGGTGGGGGACCAGGTGCGCGAGGCGCGCAGCGGACCCTCGGTGCGCGACCAGCTCGCCGACCGCGAGTCCGTCGGCTACGGCCGCTACCTGCGCTGGCGCGGCCTGCTCGACGTGCAGGGTCCGGCGCGGCCGGCCGCCCCGGCCCCGGCAGCTCCACCGATGTACCGCCGTGCGGGCTGGAAGTTCCGCCTCGAGGGCAGCCGGTGCGAGTCGTGCGACGCGGTGACCACGCCCCCCGCGCGTGTGTGTGCGGCGTGCGGCCACGTCGCCTCCGGCACGGAGAAGAGGGTCTCGCTGCGCGACCTGCCCGCGCGGGTGGTGTCGGTGACCACCGACCACCTGACCACCATGCCCGAGAGCGAGGTCGCGATCGTGGTGGCCGACGTGGAGGGCGGTGGCCGGCTGACCGGCTACGTGACCGACGTCCCTGCCTCCTCGGTCGCCGTCGGCGACGTGGTGCGCCCGGTCTTCCGCAGGCTCTGGAGCACCGACGGGATCCACAACTACTTCTGGAAGCTGCGTCCGCAGGAGGACAACCGCTGATGGGCACCAAGCGCATGACCAACGACGTCGCGATCGTCGCGATGGGCTGCACACCGTTCCGCGACCACTGGGGGTCCTCGGCCGACGACCTGCTCGTCGACGCGGTCACCGAGACCATGGCGGCGCTGCCCGGGGTCGAGCTCGACGGTGTCGACGCCTTCTGGGTCGGCACCCAGGGCTCGGGGATGTCGGGGCAGACCCTCGCCCGGCCCCTACGCCTGGTCGGGAAGCCGGTCACCCGGGTGGAGAACTACTGCGCCACCGGGTCCGAGGCGTTCCGCAACGCGGCGTTCGCGGTCGCCTCGGGCGCCTACGACATCGTGATGGCCACCGGTGTGGAGAAGCTCAAGGACTCCTCCCAGTCCGGCCTCTCGGCGGTCTACCCGCCCGCCGACGGGACCGACGTGGACTGGACCGCCCCGGCCGGCTTCTCGCTGCTGGCGCCGGCGTACCAGCAGGCGTACGGCGTCGGGGACCGCGACCTGCGCAGCGCCCTGACCCACGTCGCGGTGAAGAACCACGCCAACGGGGCGCGCAACCCTCGGGCGCAGTTCCAGAAGGCGATCCCTGCCGAGGTCGTCGAGAAGTCGCCGAAAATCGCCGGACCGCTCGGCGTGATGGACTGCTCGGGGGTCTCCGACGGGGCGGCCGCCGCGGTGCTGGTCCGCGCCGAGGACGCCTACCGGTACACCGACAAGCCGATCTTCCTGCGGGGGATGAGCTTCGTCGCGGGCTCCGGGGGCGGGCTGGCCTCCGACGGCTACGACTTCACCACGTTCCCGGAGGTGGTCACCGCCGCGCAGCAGGCCTACGAGCAGGCCGGGGTCGTCGACCCGGCCACCGAGATCTCGATGGCCGAGGTGCACGACTGCTTCACCCCGACCGAGATGGTGCTGATGGAGGACCTGGGGTTCTCCGAGCGGGGGAAGGCCTGGCGCGACATCCTCGACGGCCGCTACGACCTCGACGGCGCGCTCCCGGTCAACAGCGACGGCGGGCTGAAGTCCTTCGGGCACCCGATCGGGGCGACCGGCCTGCGGATGCTCTTCGAGTGCTTCACCCAGTTGCGGGACGAGGCCGGCGAGCGCCAGGTCCCCGGTGCCCGGCTGGCCCTCGCCCAGAACCTGGGCGGGCAGCCGGGCTCCTGCGTCGCGTTCGTCGCCGTGCTCGGCAACGAGCGCGGAGCGGGGGCCTCCGCATGAGCGGGTACGTCGAGTACCACGGTCGCGTCGTCATCGTGACGGGCGCCGGCAACGGCATCGGGCGTGCGCACGCCCTGACCCTGGCCCGGCACGGGGCACGCGTGGTGGTCAACGACCTCGGCGGTGCGGTGGACGGCACCGGCACCTCCGGCGCGGCCCAGGCGGTGGTCGACGAGATCGTCGACGCCGGCGGGATCGCGGTGGCGAACACCGACTCGGTCGCGACCGTCGCAGGGGGCCGGGCCCTGGTCGACACCGCGATGGAGGCGTTCGGGCAGGTCGACGCGGTCGTGCACAACGCGGGCATCCTGCGGGACCGCTCGTTCGCGAAGATGCTCGACTCCGACGTCGACGACGTCATCGACGTCCACCTGGGCGGGGCCTTCAACGTGCTGCGACCAGCGTGGCCGCACATGGTGGAGCGGGGCTACGGCCGGATCGTGCTCACCACGTCCTCCTCGGGTCTGCTGGGCAACTTCGGGCAGGCCTCCTACGGCGCCGCCAAGGCCGGCCTCGTCGGGTTGATGCACGTGCTCTCCTTGGAGGGGGCCCGCCACGGCATCACCGTCAACGCGCTGAGCCCGACGGCGGCCACGCGGATGACCGAGGGGCTGCTCGGGGAGCTGGCCGACCGCTTCGACCCCCAGCACGTGGCTGCGGTGGCGACCTACCTCGCCTCCGAGCAGTGTGGGCTGAACCGGCACATCCTCACCGTGGGGGGCGGGCGCGTCGGACGCATCTTCCTGGGCGTGACCCCCGGGTGGTACTCCGGTCCCGAGCCGGCCTCGCCAGACGACGTGCTCGCCGCCGTCGACCAGATCTGCGCCCTGGACGAGCACATCGTCCCCGAGAGCGGCCACGACGAGGTCGCCCTGATCCAGAAGGTCCTCGGCGCCTGAGCGCCGTCACCACCACGAGAGGACAGCCGTGCCCGTCAGCGAAGTGCACCACGTCGCGATCACCGTCTCCGACGTCGAGAAGGCAGCGGACTTCTACGAGGCCGCCTTGGGCTACACCAAGACGCTGCGGTCCGACGTCGGCGGTCCCGGCATCGAGGGCCCCCTGGGCCTGCCCCGCGGGACCACCGGCAAGGTCCAGTACCTCCAGGGACCCAGCCAGGTGGGTCAGCTCGAGCTGATCGAGTGGGCGGGGGAGAAGCGCCGTACGGCCACCGCCGGCCACCTCGAGCTCGGGCCGTTCCTGCTCTCCTTCCAGGTGCCGGTCGAGGAGATCGCCGAGGTGCACCAACGCTTCGTCGACCTCGGGGCGGAGGTCCTGGGCGAGCCCACCCGCGTGCTGCTGGAGAACTACGGCTACCTGACGGCGTTCGCCGCCCGCGACCTCGACGGCAACCTGCTCGAGCTGGTCGCGCTCCCGACCCGGGACGAGGTGCTGGCCTTCCGCGCGGGACAGCGCGACTGATGGCCACGAGCAACTTCGCCGAGACCCTCCGGCGCCAGGCGCTGCGCCGTGCGGACCGGGAGGCCCTGGTCGACGGCCACCGGCGGTGGACCTACGTCGAGCTCGACGCCGACGTCGACCGGCACGCGGCCGCGCTGCTCTCGGCGGGCATCGCGGAGGGCGACCTCGTCGGGGTGCTCGGCCGCAACACCGCCACCTACGTGCTGGAGCTGCTCGCCCTCGCCCGCCTCGGCGCGATCTCGGTGCCCCTGAACTGGCGCCTGCATCCCACCGAGCAGCGCCACGTCGTGGAGCAGGCGGGGATCACCCGCCTGCTCTACGACGACGACTTCGCCGACGTCGCGGACGAGCTCAGGCGCTCCACCGGCCTGCTCACGACCATCGCGCACGGCGACCACCTGCTCGACGGCTCGCACCGGCTGGCCGCGCTGCTCGACGGCGTACCGGCCGGCACCCGGGTGCCGGACGCGGAGAAGGACGCCGACGACGTGCACCGGCTGCTCTACACCTCCGGGACCACGGCGCACCCCAAGGGCGTCATCCACACCTGCGGTAACCTCACCGCCAACCACCGCGCCCAGGTGCTCGAGCTCGAGCTGACCCAGCAGGACCGGATCCTGGTCTCGGCGCCGCTGTTCCACGTCAGTGGGCTCGAGGCCCCGGGCCTGGCCGTGTTCACGGCCGGGGCGACGATGGTGCTGACCCCGACCTTCCAGGCCGAGGACGTCGCCCGGGTCGCCGTCGAGGAACGGATCACCGGCATGGTCCTGGCCGCCCAGATCCTCTTCGCGATCAAGGAGCTGAAGCCCGCCCCCGACCTCTCCCACCTGCGCTACCTGCTCTTCGCCGGGGTGCCGCCGAGCGTCCGCAGGCAGGTCAAGGCGCTGCTGCCCCACGTGCGCCTGGTGGACACCTTCGGGATGACCGAGCTGTGCAACGGGGTCTGCTACATGGACGCCGCCCACGAGGAGTCGAAGATGGGCGCGCTGGGCGCGCCGTTCCCCGGCGTGCACCTGCGCATCGTCGACGAGGACCTCCGGCCCGTGCCCGCCGGTGTCGAGGGGGAGCTGCTCGTGCGGGGGGACAAGGTCTCGCCCGGCTACTGGAGGGACGACGAGGCCAACGCGCGCACCCGCCACGACGGCTGGTTCCGCACCGGTGACGTCGCCCGCATCGACGAGGACGGCTACCTCTGGTTCGTCGACCGGCGCACCGACCTGATCAAGTCCGGCGGCGAGAACGTCGCCAGCGCGGAGGTCGAGCGGGTCATCGCGCAGCACTCGGACGTCGCCGAGGTCGCGGTGGTCGGCGTGCCCGACGAGCGGTGGGACGAGGTGCCCAAGGCCTTCGTCATCCCCCGCGAGGGCACGGGACTGACCGGCGAGGACGTCCGTGCCCACTGCCGGGCCCACCTGGCGAGGTACAAGGTCCCGGCCCACGTCGAGATCGTCGCCTCGCTGCCGCGCAACGACTCCGGCAAGGTGCTGAAGAAGCGGCTGCGCGAGGAGGCGGGGACGCCGTGAGTAGCACGGCACCCACCGCCAACCTCGCGCGCATCCTGACCTGGAACGCCGTGCGGTTCGCCCGGTGCGACGCGCTCGTCTTCGAAGGACGGCGCTGGACCTACCAGCAGCTGGACGCCGAGGTGAGCGCACTGGCCGCGGGCCTCCTCGAGCAGGGGGTGGGCGAGGGCTCGCGGGTGGCACTGGTCTCCGACAACGTGCCCGGCTTCATGGTCCTGTCCCTGGCGCTGTCCCGGATCGGTGCGGTCTTCGTGCCGCTGAACTACCGGCTCACCGCACCCGAGCTCGCCCACCTGTTGGACCACGCCCGGGTGGAGGCGGTGGCCACGGTGCCGGAGTACGCCGACCTCACCGCCCGCGCGCTGGAGGACCTCCCCGGCGTACGTCGTCTCGCCCTGGAGCCGATCGGTCCGGATTGGCAGGACATCGCCGAGGTCGCGGCCCCGCACCGGGGGACCCGGGTCCCCGACCTGCCGCTCGCGCCCGACGCGCTGCAGCGGATCATCTACACCTCCGGGACCACGAGCCTGCCCAAGGGCGTGCTGATCACCCACGGCAACGCGCAGGCGAACATGCACGCCCAGGTCGTCGACCTGGGGCTGCGGCCCAGCGACCGGGTCCTCACCGTCGCGCCGCTCTACCACGTGGGCGGCACCGACCTCCCCGGCTACGCCGTCTGGCAGGTCGGTGGCTGCATGGTGCTGCAGCGACGCTTCGACTCCGCGCGGGTGATCGAGGCGATCCGCGACGAGCAGGTCACCGGCATGGTGGTCGCGGCGACGATGCTGGACATGGTCCGGCGCGCCGCGGAGGAGCAGCGGGCCCGGCTGGACTCGGTGCGCTGGCTGATCTTCAGCCAGGTGACCTCGGCGTTGTTCGCCGTCGCCCGCGACCTGTTCCCCCGGGCCCGGCTGATCGAGGGTTACGGCCTGACCGAGACCTGCAGCGGCCTGACCTACCTCGACGAGGCGCACATGGAGACCAAGCAGGGCTCGGTCGGCATCCCCGTGCTCGGCGTCGACGTCCGGGTCGTCGACGAGGCGGGTCTCGACCTGCCCGCGGGGCAGGACGGCGAGGTGGTGGCCCGCGGCGCCAAGGTCAGCCCCGGCTACCTCGACGACCCCGAGGCGACGGCTGCGGCGTTCCGCGACGGCTGGTTCCACACCGGCGATGTCGGCTGCCTGGACCAGGACGGCTACCTCTATATCCGCGACCGGCTCAAGGACATGATCCGCAGCGGCGGGGAGAACATGTCCAGCGCCGAGATCGAGAACGTCCTCGCCGCTCACCCCCTGGTGCTCGCGGCCTCGGTCGTCGGCGTCCCCCACCCCGTCTGGCAGGAGGTGCCGGTCGCGTTCGTCGTCGCGCGCCCGGGCCTGGACGCCGCCGACCTGGTCGCCCACGCCCGCTCACGACTGGGGCGGTTCAAGGTGCCGCGGGAGGTCCACGTGGTGACCGAGCTGCCGACCAACCCCTCCGGCAAGGTCCTCAAGCGCTCGCTGCGCGAGCTGTGGCCGGGGCTCACGCCGACCTGGGCCTATCCCGAGAAGCAGCCGCACCCGGAGCGCTAGCCGGCCCCGCCGGTGGCTCCCCGCATCAGGGCCAGGGTGTGGACCAGGGCGAAGCGCCGGGTGCCGCTGCCCATCTCGGCCCAGGGCTTGGGCAGGGGACGGTGGGGCACCAGGTCCCAAGCCGACTCGTGTTCTCCGAGCAGCCCGCGCACCTGCGCCAGCTCGGAGGCGTGGTGGTCGTGCAGCCGGCGGGCGCGCTCGGCGACGCCTCGGAAGGCGAACTGGTGGGCCGGGCAGGCGATCTCGGCGTCGAGCCCGGCGATCGTCTCGATGCTGGCGAGCAGGTCGGAGGCGGGGTCGTCGCCGGGCAGGCTGGCGATGGCCAGCTGGGTCGGCCCCTCGGGCATCAGGGTGTCGCCCGTGAAGACCATCCCGCGCGCGGCGAAGACGAGGTGCCCGTAGGTGTGACCGGGCGTGTGCACCACCTCGACGTCGAGGTCCCCGAAGTCCAGGACCTCGCCCCCGTCCAGGACCCGGTCCAGGCGCAGGTCCTCGTGGTGGTGGGCGACCGCCAGTGCCTCGTCGTACATCCTGGCTACCACGTCGGCGGGGGCGCCGGTCTCGTCCAGGGCCCGTCGCAGCTGGGAGAGGAACCCGCCGCGGATGCCGGCCTGGGTCGCGAAGTCGTCCTGGCGGTGCATCATCACCGCTGCCCCGGAGACCTCGCGCACGCGGTCGGCGAAGCCGACGTGGTCGGGGTGGTTGTGGGTGAGCAGCACCGCGGAGATCTCCTCGACCCGGTGCCCGATCTGCCGCACCGACTCCTGGAAGGAGCGCCAGCAGCTGTCGTGCTGGTAGCCGGCGTCGACGAGCACCAGGCCCTCGGAGGACTCCAGGAGGTAGACGATGATGGAGCGCAGCGGGCTGCCGTGCAGGGGCACCGGGACCGACCACACGCCCTCGGCCACCGGCGTGGCGCCGGCGACCTCCTTGGCCCGGTAGCGGGCGGCGTGCTCGTCGCTGACAGGTGTGGACATCATGGTGGGATCCCGTCTACTCTCAAGCAAGAACATACCGAACGGTCGGCATCTTCGACAAGGAGCAGCATGAGTGAGCAGGTCGGCTTCCGGCTCTGGGCAGCGTCCGATCCGGACCAGGTCGCCCTCGTCACCGCTGACGACAGCCGGATCACCTACGGCGAGCTCTTCGCCGAGGTCAACCGGATCTCGCACGGGTTGCGGGAGAACTGCGGTCTGGTGGAGGGCGACACCGTCGCCTCGGTGATGACCAACAGCGCGGCGATGGTGGCGCTCTACCTCGCCGCGATGCAGTCCGGGGTCTACCTGGTGACGCTGAACTACCACCTGACCGAGCCGGAGATCGAGTACATCCTCGCCGACAGCGGGGCCGCGGTGGTCGTGGCCTCGGAGCGCTGCGAGGCCACGGTGATGGCCGCGGCGGGCGACGGGGTGAAGGTCTTCGTCGACGGTCCGGGGAGCTGGGGCGCGCTGCCGCTGTCCGAGCTCACCGCGCGGATGCCCTCCACCGACCCCGAGCAGACCCCCGCGGGCTCGTTGATGATGTACACCTCCGGCACGACCGGCCGGCCGAAGGGCGTCAAGCGGCCCCTCAGCGGCGTCGACGCCGACACCGGCGCGCTCACCTACGTCTGGCTGTTCAATGAGTTCGGGATGCACCGCGAGGCCTTCGGGTCGTGGCTGGTCTCCGCACCGCTCTACCACTCGGCGAACCTCACGCCGGCGATGGGCGCCCTGCACGCCGGGGGGACCCTGGTGCTGATGGACGGGTGGACCCCGGAGTCCTTCCTCGCCCGCGTGCAGGAGCAGGGGGTGACCGGGTCCAGCATGGTGCCGACGCACTTCTACCGGCTGCTGCAGCTGCCCGCCGAGGTCCGCGAGTCCTACGACATCTCCTCGATCCAGTACGTCATCCACGGCGCGGCCCCCTGTCCGCGAGAGGTCAAGCAGCGCATCCTCGACTGGTTCGGACCGGTCGTCTACGAGTACTACGGCTCCACCGAGGTCGGGACGACCATCGCCCGGCCCCACGAGTGGCTCGCCCACCCCGGCACCGTGGGCCGGCCCGCCTCCATCTCCACGCTCAAGATCCTGGACGCCGACGGCCGGGAGGTCCCGACCGGTGAGTCCGGGATCGTCTACATGCGTCAGGGCGAGGACCGGGTCGAGTACCACAACGACCCCGGCAAGACCGACTCCGCCCGTCAGGGTGGCCTGATGACCGTCTGGGACGTCGGGCACGTCGACGAGGACGGGTTCCTCTACATCACCGGTCGGGTCGCCGAGCTGATCCTGGTCGGCGGCGTCAACGTGTACCCCGCCGAGATCGAGGCGGCCCTCATCGGCCACGACTGGGTCGCTGACGCCGGTGTCGTGCCCAGTCCGGACCCCGAGTACGGGCAGGTCCCGCTCGCGCACCTCGTGCTGGGCCCCGACGCACCCGACGCCGACACCGCGGTCGCGCAGCTGCGCACCTACCTCGAGGCCCGCCTGGCCAAGCCGAAGCTCCCGCAGCGCTACGTCGTGCACGACCAGCTGCCCCGCGACCCCAACGGCAAGCTCTACAAGGCGCGACTGGTCGACACCGAGGTGACGGCGTGAGCACTCCCTGCCCGGCAGCACCCACCCGCACGGCCCCCAGGAAGGGTGACCATGGACTTCGATGACAGCCCCGACGACCTGGCGTTCCGCCGGGAGGTGGGTGCGTGGCTCGACACGGCCCTGCGCGACGTGCCGGAGCAGGAGGAGCTGTCCCAGGGGGAGCGCGAGACCTGGTCGCGCACCTGGCAGGACCGGCTCTGCGCCGACAACTGGGCCGGGCTGTCGTGGCCCGCCGAGCACGGTGGGCGCGGGATGGACTCCCTGGCCCAGGCGATCTTCAACGAGGAGTGCGCCGTGCGCGGCGCGCCGTACCCCCTCAACGGCGTCGGGATGATGCTCGCGGGGCCGACGATCATCACCCACGGGACGACCGAGCAGCAGGCCCGGTACCTGCCCGGCATCCTGCGTGGTGAGGAGTACTGGTGCCAGGGCTTCAGCGAGCCCGGCTCCGGCTCGGACCTGGCGAGCCTGCGCACGGCGGCCACCAAGGTCGAGGGCGGCTGGATGATCAACGGCTCGAAGATCTGGACCTCCAACGCCCACAACGCGACCAAGTGCCTGCTGCTGGCGCGGACCGACCCCGACCAGAAGCACGCCGGGATCACCTACTTCCTGGCCCCGATGGAACGGTTCAGCGTCCGGTCGCTGGAGATGATCAACGGCGACACCGAGTTCAACGAGATGTTCCTCGACGACGTCTTCGTCCCCGACGAGGACGTGCTGGGGGGAGTGGGCAACGGCTGGAAGGTCGCGCTGACCACGCTCGCCTTCGAGCGCGGCAGCATGGCCCTGAACCTGTGGGTCTGGGCCCGCCAGGCCGTGGACCGCATCCTCGAGGTCGCGGTGGAGCGAGGGGTCGCGGACGACACCGCGTTCCTCGACGCCGTCGGCGCGCTGCACTGCGACGCCGAGGCCGTCCGGATCGGTTCGATGCGGATGCTCGGCGAGACCCAGGCCGGGGGAGTGCCCGGGCCCGAGACCTCGGCGCTGAAGAGCCTGTGGGCAGGGGTGGTGCAGAACGCCAACCGCCTCGCGGTCCAGCTCGACGACGCCGGAGGCGTGCTCCTCGACGGGGAGGGGGCCGCCTCACGGATGCGGCGCTACCTCAGGGCCCGGGCCCACACGATCGAGGGCGGCACCGAGGAAGTCCAGAAGTCGATCCTTGCGGAGCGGGTTCTCGGCCTGCCTCGCTCACGCTGAGCGGAGAGAACACGTGCGAGCCACCTTCACCCAGGACCAGCTGGACATCGAGTCGACCGTGCGCGGCCTCGTCGCCGACGAGAAGGTCTCGGCCCGCGACGCCCTCACGGCGCCGTGGAGCCCCCCGGCGTGCGACTCGACGCTGCTCGGCGACTTCACGCTCCTGGGGGTCCCCGAGACCTCCGGCGGGATGGGGTCGGGCCTGATCGACCTGCTCGTCGCCGTCGAGGCGCTGGGCGAGAGCCTGCTGCCCAGCAGGTTCCCCGCGCACGCGGGCGCCGTGCAGCTCCTGGCCGGGGCGGGTCTCGAGGTGCCCGCCGACGTCCTCGACGGCACGCGGGTGCTCACCGTCGCGCTCGACGCCCCCGGGTCGACCGGGTGGTCGGAGCAGGAGGGCGATCGCCGTACCCTCGTGCGCCATGCCGGGCAGGCGGACGCGGTGGCCTCGCTGGGCGCCGGCGGTGTGGCGCTGGGCAGGCCGGCCGAGGTCGTCGCGCGGGAGTCCTTCGACCCCTCCGTGCCGATGGCGGACGTGACCCTGGGTCCCGTCGGCGAGCCCGCGGCCCGGGCGGCCGGGTCGGGCGCGCTGCGCGCCACGCTCGTGGTCGCCGCCGAGCTCTCCGGCGTGGCGCAGGGCGCCATCGCCCTGGCGGCGGACTACGCGCGGACCCGCAAGCAGTTCGGCGCTCCGATCGGCTCCTTCCAGGCGGTGGCCTTCCAGCTCGCGGAGGCGGTGGCGGTGCGCAAGGCCGCCTGGGACCTGACGCTCTACGCCGCGTGGGCGGTCGAGAACGGGCGCGCCGACGCGCTGAGCCAGGTGCACGCGGCCAAGGCGGCCGCCGGCAAGGCGGCCATCTTCGCCGCGGAGCGCTGCATCCAGGTGCACGGGGGGATGGGCATCACGATGGAGGCCGACCCGCACCTGTTCCTGCGCCGGGCCTTCGTCCTCGACGCGGTCGCCGGGCGGGGCGGGTGGCACCGGCGGCGCGTGGGCGAGCTGCGCCTGCAGGCCCACCGCGACCGCGCCTGATCCGCCGCCCCTCCACGGGGCCGGCCCCTTGTGGGGCCGCTGCGCCCGCTGTAACATACCGTCTGGTCGGAATATCAAGGAGTAAGCGTGAAGTTCGGAATCATGAACCTGTTCCCGGTGAGCGACGGCGCATCGGACCACCAGGTGCTGCGCGAGACGCTCGAGGAGATCGAGCTCGCCGACGACCTCGGGTTCGACTCCGTGTGGCTCGCCGAGCACCACTTCTCCAAGTACGGCATCCTCGGGTCGCCGGTGAACTTCGGGATGGCCGTGGCCGAGCGCACCAAGCGGATCACCATCGGCACCGCCGTCCTGGTGCTGCCGCTGCACGACCCGCTGCGGCTCGCCGAGGACATCGCCGCCCTCGACGTGCTCTCCGGTGGTCGCGTCACGATCGGCGTCGGCCGGGGCTACCAGCCCCAGGAGTTCGCCGGCTTCGGCATCCCGCTGGAGGAGTCGAAGGTCCGCTACCAGGAGACGCTGGAGATCCTGCGGCTCGCGCTGGGCCAGGAGAACTTCTCCTTCCACGGCGAGATCTTCCACTACGACAACATCACGACCTACCCGCGACCGTTCACCCCCGGCGGCCCGCCCATCCTGCAGGGCACCGTCTCCCCCGAGTCCTTCCAGGAGCGCGGTGCGATCGGGGAGCCGATCATCACCTCGCCGAACTTCACCCCGCTCGGGATCATGCAGAAGAACTTCTCCATGTACCGCACCGCGATGGCCGAGAACGGCTTCGACGTCAGTACCTACGACGTCCCGTTCATGCAGCAGGTGTGGGCCGGCGAGGGGCAGGATGGTCTCAACGAGGCCGCGCGCGCCGCGCTGAACTACTACAAGTCGGTGGGCAAGGTCATCCCGGGCTCGGAGGAGGCCATGGAGAAGGAGAAGGCCTACTACGAGGCCGTCGCCAAGAACATCGACCTGCTCACCCTCGAGCACACCCTCACCCACGGCGGCAACTTCGGGTCGCCGCAGAAGGTGATCGAGACCATCGAGATGCTGCGCGAGCAGCTCGGCATCAACCACTACATCGGGTGGCTGCGCATCCCGTCGCTGGACCGCACGACCGCGCTGAAGTCGATGGAGACCTTCGCCGAGACCGTGATCCCCCACTTCCGGGCCCAGGAGGCCGCTGCGGCAGCACCGGCCGAGGCGGTCGCGGGGTGAAGGTCAGCTGCTTCCTGAGCGCGCAGTTCGACCCCGCGGCGGACGCCAGCGCTGGGATCGACGACGTGCTGGCCCAGGCGGCCGCGGCCGAGACGGCCGGGTTCCACGCGGTCTACCTCGGGCACCACTACCTGGCGCAGTCCGCCTTCGTGCAGCCGATCCCGCTCGCGGGCTACCTGGCCGCGGCGACCTCCCGGGTCCGGATCGGCTTCGGGGTGCTCCTGGCGCCGCTGCTGAACCCGGTGGCCCTCGCCGAGGAGCTGGCCTCCCTCGACGTGCTGTCCCGGGGACGCCTGACGGTCGGCATCGGTGCCGGCTACCGCCGCCGCGAGACCGCGGCGTTCGGGGTCGCCTGGGGTGACCGGCTGGCCAGGCTGCGCGAGTACGTGCCGATCATGCGCGCCCTGTGGTCCGGGGAGACCCTCGACCTCAGCGGCACCTGGGGCGAGGTGCCGGGTGCCTCACTCGCGCTGCGTCCCGCCCAGGCGGGCGGCCCGCCGCTGTGGATCGGCGCCTTCGCCGAGCCCGCCGTCAAGCGGGCGGCCAGGCTCGACACCCCGTGGCTGATCGGACCCAAGGGCAACGACGAGGAGCTGGCCGCGATGCTGGGCATCTACCGCGCCACCCTGCAGGAGCACGGCCACGACCTGGCCCGGGAGTACCCGATGAGCCGCGAGGCGTTCATCGGCGACACCTTCGAGTCGGCCGTGGCCGGCGTACGCCCCCACCTGGAGCGGCAGTACGCCGGGTACAAGTCCTGGGACGACGCGCAGGGCATCGACCTGGACCGCTACCTGGCCGAGGACTGCCTGGTCGGCTCGGCCGAGCAGGTCGTGGCGAAGCTGCGGCGCTGGGAGAGCGAGCTGGGCATCACCGAGGTCTCGCTGCGCCTGCAGTTCGTCGGCGCCAGCCAGGAGGAGGCGATGGAGCAGATCGCACGCTTCGGCGCGGAGGTCGTCTCCCAGGTCGCCGGTCCGGCGGTCGACGTCACGGGAGGAGCACGATGAGCGGGACCAACCTGGCCACGATCCTGGAGAACCGGGCCGCCGACCGCGGCGCCACGACCGGTCTGCACGGCGAGGACGACTCGACGTGGACCTTCGACCGGATCGACCTGCTCGCCGGCGGCGTGGCCGAGCGCCTGGCGGCGCACGGCGTGCGCGCCGGGGACCGGGTGGCCTTCTACCTCACCAACGGGCCCGAGACCGTCTGCCTGCTCTTCGGGGCCTGGAAGCTCGGGGCCGTGCCGGTCACCATCAGCAGTCTCTACAACGCCACCGAGCTGGCCGAGTCGGTCACCAAGACCGATCCGGTCCTCGTGCTCACCGACACCCGCCGTCCCGACGTCGTCGCCGCCTTCGTCGCGCACGCACGCATCCCGGTCCTCTCGATCCACGAGCCGCTCGAGGGCGTCGAGCCGCTGGGCTGGGGCCACGAGGCCCGCGTCCGCGCACCCGAGGTGGCCGCCGACGACGAGGCCTGCATCCTGTTCACCGGCGGGACCACCGGACGTCCCAAGGCGGTCAGCGTCACCCACGGCGGCACCTACGCCTCGCTGCAGCGCCTGGCCCGGGTCTCCACCGGCTCCGACGCCGAGGGCACCGCCGGTGCGGACGCCAGGCCCAACCTGATCGCCCTGCCCCTCTTCCACTCCGGGGGCCAGCACTCGTTGCTCTTCGCCTACTTCGTGGGACGCCCCGCCGTGGTCTGGGAGCGCTTCGGGGTCGACCGGCTGCGGGGGCTGATGCTGCGGCACCGCTTCGACAACTTCTTCTTCCTGCCCACGATGGTCTTCGACATCGCCCACGCCGAACAGGACCTGCCCTTCGAGGGGGTCAAGTCGGTGCTGGTGGCCGGCCAGGCGATCTCCTGGCAGGTGCGCCGCGCCTTCGAGGAGCGCTACCGGGTGCCGATCCTGGTCAACTACGGCTCCACCGAGTCCGGCCACATCGCCGGGTGGACCGGCCAGGACATGAAGGCCGGCCTGTGGAAGCCCGGCTCGGCCGGCCGGGTCTACCCCGGGGTCGAGCTGGAGATCCGCGGCGACGACGGTGCACCGGTGCCCTCCGGCGCCGAGGGCGAGGTGGTCGTCCGCTCCGAGCTCACCCGGGGGTACGTCGACGACGAGGCGGCCTCGGCCGAGCTCGTGCGCGACGGCTGGGTGCACACCGGCGACGTCGGCTACGTCGACGACGACGGTGTGCTGTGGCTCTCGGGGCGCAAGCGGGACATGATCAAGTGCGGCGGCTTCCAGGTCTGGCCCGAGGAGGTCGAGGACGAGCTGCGCGAGCACCCACTGGTCACCGACGTCCGGGTGCTGGGGCTGCCCGACGACCGGCTGGGCGAGATCCCGGTCGCGCTGGTCGTGCGGGTCGAGGACCGGGACGTCGACGACGAGGAGCTCAAGGGCCTGCTGGTCGACCACGCCCGGGAGCGCCTCGCCCACTTCAAGACCCCGCGCCGCATCGAGCTGGTGACCGAGCTGGAGCGCAGCGAGACCGGGAAGATCAGCCGCGCGTCCGTGCCGGACGTGGCCCTGGGTGCGGGGACGCGCGCATGAGCCGCCCGATGAGGTTCGGTATCATGGCCTCCCACCAGTACCCCCATGGCGACGACCTCGGGACCCACCTGCAGGACCTGTTCGGGACCGTCGAGCTGGCCGCCGAGCTGGGCTACGACTCGGTCTGGACGATCAACCACTTCCAGTCCAACCTGGCCACCCCCCAGCCGATCTCGATGATGGCCAGCCTGATCCCGCGGTCGGGCGAGATGATGCTCGGCACCGGCATCCTGCTGCTGCCGCTGTTCCACCCGGTGCACGTGGCCGAGGAGTTCGCCACCTTGGACCACCTCTCCGGAGGACGGGTGGTGCTCGGAGTCGGGGCCGGCTACCGCGAGAACGAGTTCGCCGCCTTCGACGTCGACCCCGCCTCGAGGTTCCGTCGCCTCGACGAGAGCCTGCGTGTGATCCGGGCGCTGTGGTCGGGGGAGCGGGTGGATCACGACGGCGAGTTCTACCCGCTGCACGACGCCTCGATCGGCATCCGGCCGCTGACCCCCGGCGGCCCGCCGATCTGGGTGGGCGCTGGCGGCAAGCTGGCCGTGCGCCGGGCCGCGCGGCTCGGGGATGCGTGGTACGCCCCGGGCAACTCGCCTAGCAAGCGGTTCCTGCCCGAGCACGTCGCGGTGTACGACGAGGCACTGGTCGAGGCCGGCAAGGAGACCGTCGACATCGAGCGCCCGGTCGGTGTGGAGCTCTACTGCGCGCCGACTGACGAGCAGGCCGTCGAGGAGGCGTTGCCGCACGCGCGCACCGAGTACTCGACGTACGCGGAGTACCCGGCGCTGCGCTGGCAACGTGACCGTTTCGACGAGCTGGTGGTCAACACCTTGATGCTCGGCTCGCCGGACTCGCTCGTGGAGCGGATCTCGCTGCTGCGCGACCAGGGCTTCAACCACGTCATCTTCCGACCCGGGTGGCTGGGGATGCCCGCCGACCGGGTCCGCGCCTCGTTGCGGCTCTTCGCCACCGAGGTGATCCCCGCGTTCCGCTGACGCCCCCGAACCCCCACCTGCACCACCACACGACGACAAGGACCAGAACGTGAAGAAGACCGAAGCCGAGATGCTCGCGAACCAGTGGGACGTCGACAACATGACCGTCGACCCCGAGACCCTCGCGACGTACGTGCGCTACGAGGTGGACGAGCAGCGGGCCACCGCGACGATCACCTTCGACCGTCCCGACCGTCTCAACGCCATCCCCGTCGCCGCCTTCGAGCGCGTGGGCGACCTGGTGCGCGAGGCCGAGTCCGACGACCGGGTGAAGGTGATCATCTTCAAGGGCGAGGGGGAGCACTTCGGCACCGGCGCCGACGCCGCGGAGCTGGGTCACTACATCGGCTACAAGTCCGGGACCGACAAGGCCTCGCGCCGGCGGCCGGCCCAGCGCCAGCGCATCCTGCCCGACCGCAACGTGCTGTCCTCGGGCTTCACCCGGCCGATCATCGAGTCGCTCAAGGCGACCATCTGCCAGGTCCAGGGCTACTGCTACGGCGGCCACTTCCAGATCGCGCTGTCGGCCGACATCGTGATCGCTAGCCCGGACGCCAAGTTCACGCACCCGGCCTTCCGCTACCTCGGCCCGGCTCCGCAGGACATGTACCACTGGATCGAGAAGGTCGGCCTGACCACCATGAAGGACGTCATGCTCACCATGCGCGCCCTCGGCGCGGAGGAGGGCGAGGCCAAGGGCCTGGTCACCAAGGTGGTCGAGCGTGAGGAGCTCGACCAGTGGGTCGCCGACTACGCCGAGGCGATCGCGGTCATGCCGCTGGACTCCCTGATGATGGGCAAGTCGATGATGCAGGTCGTGATGGAGGCCCGCGGCAAGGGCCTGGGCTCGATGACCGGCTGGGTCGGCCACGGTTGGGCCACCAACGCCTCCTTCGACGAGGGTGACTGGAACTTCCTCAAGGAGCGCCGGGACAAGGGCGTCAGCCAGGCGCTGGCCGAGCGCGACCGGCTGGTGGCGCCGTACTTCCGGCTCAGCGACTCGCGGTCCCAGGAGGACTGACCTTCGTGAAGTTCGGCATCCTCCTGGACCATCAGTACGCACCCGGGGACGACCTCCAGCGACGCGTCGGCGAGACCGTCGAGTACGTCCAGCACGTGCGCGACCTCGGGTACGACTCGGTGTTCGGCATCCACCACTACCTCTCCTCGCTCAGCACCCCGCAGCCGCTGCCGCTGCTCTCCCGGCTGATCGAGCACTCGGGGCAGATGGAGCTGGGCACCGGGATCCTCATCCTCCCGCTGGGCCACCCGGTCCACTGGGCCGAGGAGATCGCCACCCTGGACCAGATGTCCGGCGGCAGGTTCGTCCTGGGGATCGGGTCGGGCTACCGGGAGGACGAGTTCAGCTCCTTCGGCATCGAGCGGCGTACCCGCGTCTCCCGGATGAACGAGTCGCTGCAGGTGATGCGGGCGCTGTGGTCGGGCGAGGAGGTCGTCCACCACGGCAAGCACTTCGACCTCGACGGCGTGCGGTGCAGCGTCCTGCCGGCGCAGGAGGAGATCCCGGTCTGGGTGGGCGCGAACGGGCCGATCGGCATCGAGCGGATCGCCCGCCAGGGCCTGCCCTGGCTGGCGCCGTCCAACGTCCGACGCAACTGGGCGGTCGGGAACCTGACCGACTACCGGGGCTTCCGTGCCGAGGAGGGCCACTCCGACGTGGGGGCGACCTTCCCGATCCACCGGGACCTGTGCGTCGCCGACTCCTTCGACCAGGCCTGGGAGATCGCGGGCGACCCCGTGCGCCGCTCCTACGGGGAGTACGTCCAGTACGGCATGGACTACTTCGAGTCGCAGTGGGAGGGCATCAAGCACAAGGCGCTGTTCTTCGGCTCGCCCGACGACGTGGCCGCGAAGGTGCAGGACTTCGCCGACGCCGGGTTCAACCACTTCGTCTTCCGGGCGCAGTGGCTGGGGCTGCCGATCGAGGAGTCGGTGCGCATCGTCGAGCGCTTCGCCCGCGAGGTCATGCCGAGGTTCCGCCCATGAGGATCGGACACCTGATCGTCCCGGCCGACGACCTCGACGCCCAGCTCGCGTTCTACGGGGGGCTGGGACTCACCACGCGGTTCCGGGACGGGGACCGGTACGCCGCCGTCACCGACGGCACCGTGACCATCGGGCTGGCCGACGCAACGCAGCAGCCCGTGGCGGGTCGGACGATGGTCAGCATCGAGGTCGACGACCTCGACGCCACCCTCGCCACGCTCACCGGCCTGGGCGCCCGCGTCACCGAGCCGGTGGCCGGGCCGCACGAGCGCCGGGCGGTGGTCAGCGACCCCTCCGGCAACCCGCTGACGGTCTACGAGAGGACGTCGTGAGCGACGAGGTCCTGGTGGAGCGCGAGGGCGCGACCGCCGTGGTGACGATGCACCGACCCGACCAGGGAAACGCGCTGAGCACCGCGCTGAAGTCGGCGCTCGTGGAGACCCTGCGCGACGTCGGCAGCGACGACGGCGTGCGCGCGGTGGTCCTCACCGGCGCCGGCGCCACCTTCACCGTGGGCCAGGACCTGCGCGAGGCCGTCGCCTCCCTGCGCGCCGATCCGGCCCGCGCGGGTGACACGGTGCACGACCACTACAACCCGATCACCACGGTCCTGGCGACGATGCCCAAGCCGGTGGTGGCAGCGGTCAACGGCACCTGCGTGGGCGCGGGGCTGGGCTTCGCCCTCGCCTGCGACCTGCAGGTCTGGGCCGCCGGCGCCCGCCTCGGCACCGCCTTCACCGGGGTCGGCCTGACCTGCGACTCCGGGGTCTCGGCCTCGCTCGTGCGCACCGTCGGACCGGCACGGGCCAGCCGGTTGGTTCTGCTCGGCGAGGCCTTCAGCGTCGAGCAGGCCGTCGAGTGGGGGTTCGTCGGCGACGTCGTCCCCGCCGAGCAGGTGCTGGCCGACGCCACCTCGCTGGCCCGACGCCTCGCGGCCGGGCCCACCCGGGCCCTCGCGGCCTCCAAGCGGCTGCTCGCGAGTGGGGCTTCACGCTCGCTGGCAGACACCCTGGCCGCCGAGGCGCTCGAGCAGAACGCGCTCGGACGCAGTGCCGATCACGCCATGGCAGTCGAGGCCTTCCTGGCACGGACCCCGCCGGTGTTCACCGGCTCCTGAGCCCCCCCCCGGGGCACGTCGACGACCCGGGCCTCAGGATCAGGGGTTGGTCGGGATGTGCATGACGGTGCCGCCGTCGACGGTGAACTCCGAGCCGGTGCAGAAGGTCGACTCGTCGCTGGCCAGGAAGACGACCACGCCCGCGACCTCCTCGACGGTGCCGGGGCGACCCAGCGGGATCGGGATCAGGTCGGGCGGCATCTGGTCTGTCGCGGGCGTGCTGATGCGTCCCGGGTGGACGGAGTTGGCGCGGATGCCGTGCGGCGCCAGCTCCATCGCCACCGACTTGGTGAGCCCGGTGAGGCCCCACTTCGAGGCGACGTACCCGTGCGCCCAGGGCGTCCCGCGCAGTCCCTCGATGGAGGAGGTGTTGATGATCGAGCCGCCGCCGGAGGCGATCATCGCGTCGGCCGCGGCGCGGCAGCCGAGGAAGGCGCCGGTGAGGTTGACGTCGAGCATCTGCTGCCACAGCTCGCGCTTGTAG
>JAYYWX010000117.1:0-25638 GCA_036341255.1 Actinomycetota bacterium
GTGTGGTGAGTCGCCAGAGTTACGGCGGCCATAGCGAAAGGGAAACACCCGGTCCCATCCCGAACCCGGAAGTTAAGCCTTTCAGCGCCGATGGTACTGCGACCGCGAGGTCGTGGGAGAGTAGGACGCCGCCGGACATACACTTCGTAGGGGCCACCGCCAGGTGGCCCCTACGTGCATTTGCGAGAGGAACCAACGACGTGGCTCAGGAACGCTCCGGGAACAACCCGTCGGGGCGCGGCGGACGTCCCGCGCGCGGCAACGACCAGCGGCGCGGCGGCGGAAGCGGCGACCAGCGGCGTGGCGGCGGCGACCAGCGGCGTGGCGGACCGGGCAGCGACCAGCGACGCGGTGCCGGGAGCGGTGGTGACCAGCGTCGCGGTGGCGGTGCCGGCAAGCCCGGTGGTCGTCCGTACTCGCGTCCCGGTCGTCCTGCGCGCGACGAGCGCGAGCCGCGCACGACCGAGCAGGCGGTGTACGACGGTCCCGACCTACCTGAGGACGTCACCGGCAAGGAGCTCGACAAGCAGGTCGCGGCCCAGCTCAAGGGGCTACCGGAGAAGCTGGCGTCCAGGGTGGCTCGCCACCTCGTCGCAGCTGGCATGCTCGTGGACGAGGACCCGGAGACCGCCTACCGGCACGCGCTCGCGGCGCGGGCGCGGGCGCCGCGCCTGGCCGTCATCCGTGAGGCGGCCGGCGAGGCGGCGTACGCAGCAGGGCACTACTCCGAGGCGCTGGCCGAGCTGCGAGCCGCCAAGCGGATGAACGGCGCGACCGACTACCTCCCGATCATGGCTGACTGCCACCGTGCGCTGGGGCAGCCCCAGCAGGCGGTCAAGCTCGCGCAGAGCCCGTCGGTGGCCAACTTCGCCGCACCTGCCAAGGCCGAGATGACCATCGTCGAGGCCGGTGCCCGGCGCGACATGGGCCAGATCGATGCTGCGCTCCGCGTGCTTGAGCAGGCGCCGCTGATGAACAAGAGCCGTGAGCCCTGGGTGGTGCGGTTGCGCTACGCATACGCGGACACGCTCGAGGCGGCGGGCCGGCCGACCGAGGCACTCACCTGGTTCCACCGGACGGACGCGATCGACGCGGAGGAGCTCACCGACGCCGCCGCACGGGCGGCGACCCTGGAGTCCGCCTCGGAGTGAGTCCTGCCCCCTCAGGAGCTGGTGGGCGGCACGATCGCCACGACGGCGCTGGTCCCTGCGGGGCTGGTGCCGACGCGCAGGCCGCTGCGGAACGTCACCGAGACCCGGCCGATGAAGGCCGCCCCGGCCTCGTCCCCGGTCACCTTGAGCACGACTGAGTCCGTCGGGCCCATCTGCTGACCGTCGGGCTCGATCACCTCTCGGCAGAAGATGGCGGCGTCGGTGGTGACGCTGATCGACCCACCGAGGCACAGGAGCGGCTGGACGTCCACCGGCACCGTGGCATCGGTGCGCACGTGGACGCCTCCGATGCGCAGGACGCGGTCGTCGCCGGCGCCGGAGTAGACCCCGACGAACACGGGCCTTCCCGGGGTGGTCACAGCCGTGACGTGCCCGTCCCTGACCGGGAGGTCCGCGGGGTGGGTCGCCCACCAGGAGCCGGCGACCAGCAGGAGCGCCGCGCCCCCGAGCGCCGCTGTGAGGGTGCGCCACCGGTTGTGACCCAGGCCGAGGGAGCCGGTGCCTGCCGAGCTGCTCGGGGGAGGGGCGGCGCGGGTCATGAGCGCAGCGTAGGGGTACCCGCGCGCCGACGGCTGAGAGGGCTGTCACACTACGGGGCGTGAAGGACGTGAAGAGACCTGCCCTCGAGGGGAGCGTGGCCGTGCGGGACGGCCGCCGCCTCAGCTTCGCCGAGTACGGCAGCCCGCGTGGTCCGGCGGTCGTGTGGATGCACGGGACTCCCGGGGCGCGACGCCAGATCCCGTTCGAGGCTCGCGAGTACGCCGAGCGTCACGGACTGCGCATCATCGGGATCGACCGGCCCGGGATCGGTTCGTCGACGCCGCACCTGTACCCCGAGCTGCTCGACTGGGCCGGCGACCTCGAGCTGCTGCTCGATGCCCTGGCTGTCGACACCTTCCGGCTGATCGGGCTGTCGGGCGGCGGCCCCTACGTCCTGGCCGCGGGCGCGGCCCTCCCGGCAAGGGTGCAGGGCATCGCCGTGCTCGGCGGCGTCGCCCCGGTGCTGGGTCCCGACGCTGTCGCTGGTGGCGTCATCCAGCTGGCCCGATGGCTCTCACCGCTGTTGCGCGCCGGGAGGGTGCCGCTCGGGGTGGCGCTGACCCAGCTCATCCGGCTGGCACGTCCCGTGGCCGGTCCCGGCCTGGACCTGTACGCCGCGGTGCAGCCGCCGGGAGACAAGAACCTGCTCGGCCGCCCCGAGTTCAAGGCGATGTTCCTCGACGACCTGCTCAACGGCAGCCGCTTCCAGACCTCCGCCCCGATCCACGACCTGATCCTGTTCACCAGGGAGTGGGGCTTCGCGCTCGAGGACGTGAAGGTCCCGGTGCGGTGGTGGCACGGCGACGACGACCACATCGTGCCCTTCCACCACGGGGCGCACGTCGTGGACCGTCTCCCCGACGCGTCGATGAACGTCATCGACGGGGAGAGCCACCTGGGGGGCCTGGGCATCGCCGAGGAGGTCCTCTCCACGGTGATGTCGTTGGGTCGCTGACCCGCGACGCGTCTCGGGCAATACTGGTGCTCAGGGGCCTCATCGGTCACAATGGTCCCCACAACCACATACCGCACGTGCTGACCTGACGTCCAGGTCATCTCGATGACGAGCCCGCTGGGGAAGGCGTAGCTCGCGCCGGAGATGAAGGAGGTCCAGGTGACCACGAACACTGCCACCCGTTCCGCGACGAGGGGCGTCCTCTACGTGCACTCAGCGCCCTCGGCGCTGTGCCCGCACGTGGAGTGGGCCGTCGGCGGTGTCCTCGGTGTGCCCGTGAATCTCGACTGGACCCCTCAGGGCGCACAGTCGGGCAGCTACCGTGCGGAGCTGTCGTGGACCGGTAGCACCGGGACGGCCGCGGCGGTCGCCTCTGCGCTGCGCGGCTGGAACCACCTGCGCTTCGAGATCACCGAGGAGCCCACCTCGGGCACCGAGGGCAGCCGCTACTCCTACACCCCCGAGCTCGGGGTCTTCCACGCCGTCACCGGTGTGCACGGCGACATCCTCATCCCCGAGGACCGGCTCAAGGCCGCGGTGGTGAAGTCGGCGCTCGGCGAGGTCACGCTGCTCGAGGAGATCGACAAGCTGCTCGGCAAGCCGTGGGACGACGAGCTCGAGACGTTCCGGCACGCCGGGGACGGCGCGCCGGTCCGCTGGCTGCACCAGGTGGTGTGACCCGCCCTGCGGCCCGCCAGCGGACCCGGAGTGCTCAGCTGGCCTTGAGGCGGAAGTACGTCGGCTCGATCCACCCGTCGAAGGTGTCGAAGCCGACCTTGTAGGTGAACTTGCCGCGGAGCTTGAACTTCCCGGGCACGGTGTTCTCCCGGCAGAAGCGGAAGCGTGCCTTGCCCTTCTTCTTCGCCGCGCCCTCCAGCACACCGCCGGAGGCGATGGTGACGCCGCGCCGGTCGGTCAGGAAGGTCTCCAGCGCCCAGGTGTCGGCGTCCTCGGGCGGGCTGATCTTGTACTTGTAGCGATAGTTGCGGCAGCCCTCGTGGAGGGTGCCGTTGCCGCGGAAGGTCTGCGCGAACTCCGCCATCGTCCGAGCCTTGCCGGCCGCCGGGACCGACGGGGCGAGCGTGATCACGAGCGCGCCGATCAGCGCGACCGCGAGGGCGAGCATCGGCCGGGTGATCGGCTGGTGCGTCGACATGGTGGACCTCCCTGTGATGGACGTCATGACAACGTCACAGACCGGGCGGGGGTTACGCAAACCCTCGCCCGGCCTGATCCGTGGACGTCGCTCAGAGGGGGATGTTGCCGTGGTGCCCCCGTCGTACGCCGCCGGCCTGGACGGCCGCGTCGATGGCCTCCGCGATCGCACTGCGCGTGCGGGCGGGGTCGACGACCTCGTCCACGACCCCGATCTCGACGGCCTTGTCGACGCCGCCGGCGATCCGCTCGTGCTCGGCGGCGAGCTCGGCCTCGACCTGGGGACGGATCTCGGGCGAGACCTCGGCCAGGCGACGACGGTGCAGGATGCGCACCGCGGCGACGGCACCCATCACGGCCACCTCGGCGCCGGGCCAGGCCAGCACCTTCGTCGCCCCCAGGGAGCGGGAGTTCATGGCGATGTAGGCGCCGCCGTAGGTCTTGCGGGTCACCAGGGTGACGCGCGGGACCACGCACTCGCCGAAGGCGTGCAGCAGTTTGGCTCCGCGACGAACGACACCGTCCCACTCCTGGCCGACGCCGGGGAGGTAGCCCGGCACGTCGACGACGACGACGAGGGGGATCGAGAAGGCGTCGCACATCCGGACGAACCGGCTGGCCTTCTCCGCTGACAGCGAGTCCAGGCACCCGCCGAGCCGCAGCGGGTTGTTGGCGACGACGCCGACGGTGCGGCCGCCGAGCCTGCCGAGGGCGGTGACGATGTTGGGGGCCCAGCGCGCGTGCAGCTCCTGGACGGAGCCCTCGTCGAGCAGCGACTCGACGAGCGGGTGCACGTCGTAGGCGCGCTTGCGGGACTCGGGCAGCAGTGCGGCGAGGTCGCGGTCCGCGACGTCGTCGACCCGGAGGCTGCCCTGGGCGCCGAGCAGCGAGGCGAGGCCCCGGGCACGGTCGAGCGCCTCCTGCTCGCTCTCGGTGAGCACATGGACGACGCCGGACCGGCGTCCGTGGGGCTCGGGCCCACCGAGCCGCAGCATGTCGACGTCCTCACCGGTCACCGAGCGGACCACGTCGGGCCCGGTCACGAAGATCCTGCCCTCGGGGCCGAGGATCACGACGTCGGTCAGGGCGGGGCCGTAGGCGGCGCCGCCTGCGGCGGGACCGAGCACGACCGAGATCTGGGGGATCCGGCCCGAGGCCTGCGTCATGACCTGGAAGATCCGGCCCACCGCGTGCAGGCTGAGCACGCCCTCGGCCAGGCGTGCCCCGCCGGAGTGCCACAGCCCGATGATCGGCACCCGGTCGGTCATGGCGCGGTGGTAGGCATCGACGACCACTCGGCAGCCGAGGTCGCCCATGGCACCGCCCATGACGGTGGGGTCGGAGCAGAAGGCCACGACGGGGGCGCCCTGCACGGTGCCGACGGCGGCGAGCATGCCCGAGTCGTCGTCGGGGGAGATCAGCTCGAGGCTGCCCGGGTCGAGCAGCGCGCCCAGCCGCTTGAGCGGGTGGCGCGGGTCCTCCTCCCGGGGCGGCTTGGCGGCGGGTCGGTCCTGGGTCACGGTCATCAGGCGCTCCCGAAGGCCACGGCGACGTTGGCGCCACCGAAGCCGAAGCTGTTGTTGAGGGCGACGATGTCGCCCAGGGGCAGGTCCCGGGCCTTGGTCGCGATGTCGAGGTCCACCTGCGGGTCCTGCTCGTCGAGGTTGATCGTCGGCGGGCTGACCCGGTGGTGGACGGCCATGACCGTCGCGACCGCCTCGAGGGCGCCGGCTCCGCCGAGCAGGTGGCCGGTCATCGACTTGGTGGAGGTCACGACCACGTCGGTCGCGTGGGAGCCGAGTGTGGCGTGCAGCATCAGGCCCTCCGCGACGTCACCCTGGGGCGTGGACGTCGCGTGGGCGTTGACGTGCGCGACGTCGGCGGGGTCGATGTCGCCCTCGGTCAGGGCTCGGGCGATCGCGCGGGTGCCACCCCGACCCCGGGGGTCGGGCTGGGCGATGTCGTGGGAGTCGGCCGTGACGCCAGCGCCGAGCACGGTCGCGTAGACGCGGGCCCCACGGGCCCGTGCGTGCTCCTCGGTCTCCAGGACCAGGCAGCCGGCGCCCTCGCCCAGGACGAAGCCGTCACGCCCGGTGTCCCACGGTCGGGAGACCGTGGTGGGGTCACCGCCCTCGGGGCCGCTGGCGGTCTTCGAGAGCGCCATCATGTTGGCGAAGGCGGCGATGTTGAGCGGGTGGATCGCCGCCTCGGTGCCGCCGACCACGACGACGTCGGCACGACCCAGGCGCAGCTGGTCCAGGCCCAGGGCTATCGCCTCGTTGCCCGAGGCGCACGCCGAGACCGGGGTGCTGGCGAAGGCCCGGGCGCCGACCATCAGGCTGATGGTCGCGGCCGGGGCGTTGGGCATGAGCATGGGCACCGCGAGCGGCGAGACCCGCCGCGGCCCCTTCTCCAGCATCGTGTCGTAGTTCGACAGCAGCGTGGTCACGCCACCGATGCCGGAGGCGAAGGCCACCCCCACGCGGTCGCCGTCCAGACCACCCTCGTCGGCCGTGCCCTCGAGACCCGCGTCGGCCCAGGCCTGGGTGGCCGCGACCATGGCGAGCTGCGAGGAGCGGTCCAGGCGACGGGCCTTGACCCGCTCGAGGACCTCGGTCGGCTCGACGGCCACCCGTCCGGCGATCCGGACGGGCAGGTCGGCGGCCCACTCCTCGGTGAGAGCCCGGATCCCGGAGCGACCTGCGAGCAGGGCCTCCCAGGTCGAGGGCACGTCACCGCCGACGGGTGAGGTGACCCCGAGACCGGTGACGACGACGCGTGTGGAGGCCATCAGGCGGCGGCGGAGGCGCGCTCGATGTAGGCCACGGCGTCGCCGACGGTCTTGAGGTTCTTGACCTCGTCGTCGGGGATGGAGACGCCGAACTTCTCCTCGGCCGCGACGACGACCTCGACCATGGACAGGGAGTCGACGTCGAGGTCGTCGACGAAGGACTTGTCGAGCTGGACGTCGTCGGCGTCGACACCGGCGACCTCGTTGACGATCTCGGCGAGGTCGCTGCGGATCTCCTCGGTGGTGGCCATCAGGTGGTTCTCCTTCTCGTGGGGTGCTGCTGGTGAGGTGGTGTGCGGTGGTGCGGCCCGGACCCGGCGGGTCAGGGCACGACGACGACCTGGGCGGCGTACGCCAGGCCGGCGCCGAAGGCGATGAGGAGGGCGGTGTCCCCGGAACGGGCCTCGCCCTCGGCGAGCATCCGGTCCAGCGCCAGCGGGATGGACGCGGCGGAGGTGTTGCCCTGGTCGACGATGTCGCGGGCGATGCGCACGCCCTCGGGGAGCTTCATCGAGCGCGCCATGGCATCGGTGATGCGCATGTTCGCCTGGTGGGGCACGAAGCAGTCGAGGTCCTCCACGGCCAGCCCGGCACGGTCCAGGGCCTGCAGGCCGACCTTGGCCATCGCGAACGACGCCCAGCGGAAGACGGCGTTGCCCTGCATCACCAGGTGCGGCATCCGCGGGCTGTCGGAGGCCAGCACGTCGCGCCAGTCCTCGCGGTTGCGGATCAGGTCGAACTGCTCGCCGTCGGAGCCCCACACGACCGGACCGATGCCGGGGACCTCGCTGGGACCGACGACCGCGGCCCCGGCGCCGTCGGCGAAGATGAAGGCGGTGCCCCGATCGGTGGGGTCGGTCATCTCCGAGAGCTTCTCGACGCCGATGACGAGCACGTGACGGGCGCTGCCGGCCCGGACCATGTCCGAGGCCAGCGCGATGCCGTGGCAGAAGCCCGCGCACGCCGCCGAGACGTCGTACGCCGCTGCCTGCTCGGTGCCGAGCTCGTGCGCGACCGCCGTGGCCAGCGCGGGGGTCTGCAGGAAGTGGCTGACCGTGGCGACGACGACGCAGTCGACCTGGCGGGGGTCGATCCGCGACCGCTCGAGGGCCTGCCGCGCGGCCCCGACGGCCATCACCTGGACAGACTCCTCGGGCGTTGCCCAGCGCCGGCGCTCGATGCCCGAGCGCTGCCGGATCCACTCGTCGCTGGAGTCGATCGCGTCGACGACCTCGCTGTTGGGGACGACCCGGCTGGGGCGGTAGGCGCCGATGCCGAGGAGGGCCGCGTGCGGGGCGCCCTGCTGGGCGAGGAGCCCGGTGGCGGGGACCGGCATCAGGCGGCGCCCTCGGGGTGCAGGCGCAGCAGCGGCTGGCCCGGCGAGACGAGGTCGCCGTCCTCGACGAGCCACTCGACCACCTGGCCGCCGTGGGCGGCGGTGACCGAGACGGTGTCGCGCAGGCTGGCCACGCCACCGATCGGCGCACCGGCGCTGAGGACGTCGCGGTCGGCGGCCTCGGCGTCGCGGTGGAAGGTGCCCTTGGCGGGGGAGACGACCATCCGCCAGGTGGGCGTGGTCTCCATGCCCGCGGACTCGCCGTGTCGGTCGCAGAAGGCGCGCGCCTCGTCGAGCTGGTCGGGTGTCTTGAGGGCGAAGGTCTCCACGCCCTTGAGCTGGCGCTTGAGGATGCCGGTGAGCGTGCCCGCGGGCGGCATCTCGAGCACGCCGGTGACCCCGAGGTCGGCCATCGTCTCCATGCACAGGTCCCAGCGGACCGGCGAGGCGATCTGCCCGACGATGCGGGCCAGGACGTCGCGACCGTCGTGCACGACGCGGCCGTCGCGGTTGGAGATGACGCGGGTGCGGGGGTCGTGGACCGACACCGAGCGGGCCAGGGAGGTCAGGTGGTCGACGGCCGGCGCCATGTGGTGGGTGTGGAACGCCCCGGCCACCGACAGCGGCATCAGGCGCGCCTTGGCCGGGGGGTCGGCCTTGAGGGCGGCCAGCTGCTCCAGGGTGCCGGCAGCGACCACCTGCCCGGGGCCGTTGTCGTTGGCCGCGGTCAGGCCGTGACGCTCCAGCGCGGCAGCGACCTCGTCCGGGTCGCCGCCGAGCAGGGCGGTCATGCCGGTCGGCGTCATAGCGGCGGCGCGGGCCATGGCCAGCCCGCGCTCGCGGACCAGCACCATCGCCTGCTCGGCGGTGATGGCCCGGGCGCCCGCGGCGGCCGCGATCTCGCCCACGCTGTGGCCCGCGACGGCACCGATCCGGTCGAAGGCGTCGCCGGGGTGCGGGAACAGCTGGAGCGCGGCGACGAGCCCGGTGGCGACCAGCAGCGGCTGGGCGACCTCGGTCGCCCGGATGGTCTCCGCGTCGGAGGTGGTGCCGTGCTCGACCAGGTCCAGCCCGGCCACGGTCGAGAGCCACTCGAAGCGCGCGGCGAAGGCCGGGTCCTCGAGCCAGGGGGTGAGGAAACCGGGGGTCTGGGCCCCTTGACCAGGGGCGACGATGACGAGCACGTGATCACTGTGCCTGGTAGGAGGTCGACGATTCACGCGGGACATCGACGAAGTTGAACGGTCGATTGTTGTGGGGATCCTACAAACCGCGGTGCGGTGGCGACAGAGGGCGCTCAGTGCCCCGCCTGCCGACCGAGGATCAGCGCGAGCTGCAGGGCCAGGCCGCCCCGCGAGGTCGTCGGGTCGTGCCCGGTGAGCTCGGTGATCCGGCGCAGCCGGTAGCGGACGGTATTGGCGTGGACGAAGAGGGTCCGCGCGGCCGCCTCGATCGATCGTGGGCCCTCGAGGTAGGCGCGCAGCGTGTCCAGGGCCTCGCCGGACTCCACGAGCGGGAGGTAGATCTCCTCGACGAGGTGCCGTCGGGCATGGCCGTCGCCGCCGAGGACGCGCTCGGGCAGCAGCTCGTCGGCGAGGACCGGTCGCGGGGCGTCCGGCCAGCCGGGGACCACGCGGAACGCCGACTGCGCCGTGCGAGCCGAGTGCTGGGCCTCGGCGAGGTCGGCCACCGACGGTCCCACGACGACGGGTGAGCCGGGGTCGAAGACGTCGAGCAGGGCGGTGCCGGCGGCGCGGGGGTCGTGGGCGCCGCCGAGCAGGAGCACCAGCCGGTCGCCCTGCACCGCGCACAGCGCGTCGAGGTCGAGGGAGCGCGCGAGGTGCCGGGCGTGCTCGAAGAGGTCCGCCTCGGAGCGCTGGGCGGGCACGCGGCCGATGACGACGCACGCCTCGCCCCGGGCGCGCCAGCCGAGCGCGCTGGCGCGCGAGAGCAGGGTCTCGTCGGTCTCGGCGCGCAGCACCGCGTCGACGACCAGGGCCTCGAGCCGGGCGTCCCAGGCCCCCCGGGCCTCGGCGGCCCGGGCGTAGACCTCCGCCGTGGCGAAGGCGACCTCCCGGGCGTAGCGCAGGATCGCCGCGTGGACCGCCTCGGCGTCCTCACCCTCGAGCACGTCGTCGACAGACGCCTCCACCACGTCGATGGAGAGACGGACCAGGTCGACGGTCTGCTGCAGGGTGATGACGCCGGCCAGCGCGCGCGGGGCCGCCCCGAAGACCGTGGCGGCCAGCTCGGTGCCGCCCTGGGGGGTCCCGAGGGTCGGGCCGCCGGCGGCGTACCACTCGACGAAGTTCTGCACGCCGGCCTGGACGATCACTCCGACCCAGGAGCGGTCCTGGGCGCTGAGCTCGGAGAACCACGGCAGCTGCTCCTCCATGCCGGCGGTCGCCGCGGTGCTCAGGGCGCCGGCGGAACGGCGCAGGCGGCTGGCCGCGGAGGCGCGAGGGGGCAGGGGAGCGCGCGGCACGCCGCCACCGTAGGTCATGTGGGTCCCGGTCGGGCGCCCACGCTCCGTCCGCTTTCCGGACCTGATCGGTCCGGTGTGGTCACGCACGGGTCAAGAAACCATGAACGCCCTTACGTACAAGGGAAATCTGCGTGACAGTGGACCCACGCAACCGTGCACAGCGGGCTCCGGCTCGGTGGACGCGGCCCGCGCGATGCGAGGAGGCCCGGTGCCGAGCACCCCCCACGAGGTCCAGTACCTCACGATCCACAGCCACCGACGCGCCTTCGTGAAGGTCGGCGAGGGGCCCGCGCTGCTGCTGCTGCACGGACTGGGCTGCAACCACACCACGTGGGAGCCCGTGATCGACGACCTCGCCAAGCGCTTCACCGTGATCGCGCCCGACCTGCTCGGCCACGGGCTCTCGGCCAAGCCGCGCGCGGACTACAGCGTCGGGGGCTACGCCAACGGCGTCCGCGACCTGCTGACGGTGCTCGGCATCGACAAGGTGACCGTGGTCGGCCACAGCTTCGGCGGCGGCGTGGCCATGCAGTTCGCCTACCAGTTCCCCGAGCGCACCGAGCGGGTCGTGCTGGTCGCCTCGGGCGGCCTCGGTCCCGAGGTGTCGCCCGCCATCCGGGCGATCACCACGCCGGGCTTCCACCAGGCGATGGGTGTCGCCACGCTGCCGGGTGTGCGCCACCTCGGCGTCGCCGGCATGAAGGCGCTGTCCTCGCTGCCGCTCAAGGCCACCCACGACCTCGACGAGGTCGCCGACATCTACGACTCCTTCAAGGACCCCGCCGCGCGGGCCGCGATCCGCCACGTCGTGCGTGCCGTGGTCGACTGGCGCGGGCAGATCGTCACCATGGCCGACCGCGCCTACCTGACCCAGGCGATGCCGATGTGCGTGGTCTGGGGCCGCGACGACAAGGTCATCCCGGTCCGGCACGCCAGCCTGGCGGCCGCCATGGCCCCGCGGTCCCGCATCGAGGTGATCCCCAACAGCGGTCACTTCCCGCACAAGGACCACCCGCAGCGCTTCGCGCGGATCGTCACCGACTTCGTGCGCACCACCCAGCCCGCGACCTACTCGCGGGCCCGGTGGCGCCAGCTGCTGCGCAACGGCTACGTCCCGCCCGTGGGGCCGGTCGAGCTGCTGGCCGAGGCCACCCCGGGGGCGTGAGCCCCCGGGGTCGTGGGGACTACGCGTCCCCGCCCTCCTGCTTGACGCCCCTGGTGGCGGTGGGGTCGTCGATCTTGTAGCGGTCGAAGGCCTTCTGGACCAGGCCGGGGTCGATCTCCCCGGCGTCGGCGAGCGCCTGCAGGCTGCGCACCACGACCGACTCGGCGTCGATGTGGAAGAAGCGCCGCGCCGCGGGTCGGGTGTCGGCGAAGCCGAACCCGTCCGCACCGAGCACGCAGTAGTCGCCGGGCACCCAGCGCGCGATCTGCATCGGCACCGCGGACATGTAGTCCGAGACCGCCACGAAGGGGCCGTCGGCCACCGCCAGGGTGTCGGCGACGTACGCCGTGCGCGGGGTGTCCCCGGGGTTCAGGAGGTTCCACTCCTCGGCGGCCAGGGCGTCGCGGGCCAGCTCGTTCCAGGACGTCACCGACCAGGTGTCGGCCTGCACGCCCCAGTCCTCGGCCAGGATCGCCGCCGCGCGGTCGACCCAGGGGAAACCGACGCCGGAGGCCATCAGCTGGACCCGCGGCCCGTCGCCGGGGGCGGTCGACACGCGGTGGATCCCCTTGAGGATCCCCTCGACGTCCACGTCCTCGGGCTCTGCGGGCTGGGGGACCGGCTCGTTGTAGACGGTGAGGTAGTAGATGACGTCCTCGCCGAGCGGGTGCTCCTCGGAGGTGCCGTACATGCGCTCGAGACCGGACTTCATGATGTGGCCGACCTCGTAGGCGAAGGCCGGGTCGTAGTGCACCACCGCGGGGTTGGTCGCGGCGAGCAGCGGGCTGTGCCCGTCGGCGTGCTGCAGCCCCTCGCCGGTCAGCGTGGTGCGCCCCGCGGTGGCGCCGATGAGGAAGCCGCGCGCGAGCTGGTCGGCCATCGCCCAGATGGAGTCACCGGTGCGCTGGAAGCCGAACATCGAGTAGAAGATGTAGAAGGGGATCATCGGCTCGCCGTGCGTGGAGTACGCCGACCCGGCAGCCGTCGCCGAGGCCATGGCACCGGCCTCGGAGATGCCCTCGTGCAGGAGCTGGCCCTGCTCGGACTCGGTGTACTTCAGCAGCAGCTTGCGGTCCACGGACTCGTAGCGCTGCCCCTGGGGGTTGTAGACCTTCGCGCTCGGGAACATCGAGTCCATGCCGAAGGTGCGGTACTCGTCGGGGGCGATCGGGACGATCCGCTTGCCGATGCCCGGGTCGCGCATCCAGTCCTTGAGCAGGCGCACCACGGCCATGGTGGTCGCTACGGAGTTCTTGCCCGAGCCCTTCTTCAGCTCGTCGTAGACCTTGTCCTCGGGGAGGGTGAGCGGCTTGGCGCGCACGACGCGCTTGGGCAGCGAGCCGCCGAGCTCCTCGCGCCGGTGGCGCATGTACTCCATCTCGGGGGAGTTCTCGCCCGGGTGGAAGAACGGCGCGGCACCGGTCTCCTCGTAGGACCGCTCGAGGTCGCGGTCGGAGATCGGGAGGTAGAGGCGGTCCCGGAACTTCTTCAGGTCGTCCGGGGTCAGCTTCTTCATCTGGTGGGTGGCGTTCCTGCCCTCGAGGGCGTCGATCGTCCATCCCTTGACCGTCTTGGCCAGGATCACGGTCGGCTGGCCGCGGTGCTTGGCGGCGGCGTCGAAGGCGGCGTACACCTTGCGGTAGTCGTGGCCACCGCGCGGCAGCTTCTGGATCTGGGTGTCGCTCATGTGCTCGACCATCTTGCGCAGCCGAGGGTCGGATCCGAAGAAGTTCTCCCGGACGTAGGCGCCGTCCTCGACCGAGTAGGTCTGGAACGCACCGTCGGGGGTGGAGTTCATCTTGTTGACCAGCACGCCGTCGACGTCGCGAGCCAGCAGGTCGTCCCAGCCCTGGCCCCAGATGACCTTGATGACGTTCCAGCCGGCGCCGCGGAAGTTCGACTCCAGCTCCTGGATGATCTTGCCGTTGCCGGTCACCGGGCCGTCGAGCTGCTGGAGGTTGCAGTTGACCACCCAGGTGAGGTTGTCCAGCTCCTCACGGGCCGCGACGCGGATGGCGCCCAGCGACTCCGGCTCGGCCATCTCGCCGTCGCCGAGGAAGGCGTAGACGTTCTGCTGCGAGGTGTCCTTGATGCCGCGGTTGTGCATGTAGCGGTTGAACCGGGCCTGGTAGATCGAGTTGATCGCGGTCAGGCCCATCGAGACGGTCGGGAACTCCCAGAACTCCGGCATCAGGCGCGGGTGGGGGTACGACGACAGGCCGGCACCCCGGCCGTGCTGGACCTCCTGGCGGAAGCGGTAGAGCTGCTCCTCGGTGAGGCGGCCCTCGAGGAAGGCCCGGGCGTAGATGCCGGGGGAGGCGTGGCCCTGGATGAAGACCTGGTCGCCGCCACCCTCGTGGTCCTTGCCCCGGAAGAAGTGGTTGAACCCGACCTCGTAGAGGCTCGCCGAGGACTGGTAGGTGGCGATGTGGCCACCGACCTCGAGGCCCTTGCGGTTGGCGCTGGAGACCATCACGGCGGCGTTCCAGCGGAGGAAGGCGCGGATGCGCTGCTCGACCTCGTAGTCGCCGGGGAACCACGGCTCGCGCTCGGGCGGGATCGTGTTGATGTAGTCGGTGCTGCGCAGCGCGGGCACGCCGACCTGGGTCTCGCGGGCCCGCTCGAGCAGCCGCAGCATGACGTAGCGCGCCCGGTCGCGACCGCGCTCGTCGAGCATCGCGTCGAACGAGGCGATCCAGTCGGCGGTCTCGTCGGGGTCGATGTCCGGCAGCTGCGTGGGCAGGCCCTCGTGGATGACCGACGGGGTGCTGCCGGTGCGGGTGCCAGGAACGGTGGATGAGTCGTCTGTCACCCGGCCATCGTGGCACGCACCTGGAGGTGAGGGTATTTACCCGTGAGTAGTCACGCAGGCGGTGCGCGGACGTCCGCTGAGCGGTGCGCAGATGTGGGGAAGAGGTTGCGGAAGGCCCGGGAGTCCGGTGGACTAGCACCCACGATCCGGCGTCATCCGACGTCACCGGGTCGACAACCGACTGACGCGGCCACCGGACGGCCGTGAATACGAGGAGGCGCTGGTGAGCTCGACCGCGGGTGGCGGGTCCACCCAGACAGGCCCTGCGAACGACGTGGCGGACCGGCTCGGACTGAGCCAAGGCATGGTCGTGCAGGAGCTGGGCTGGGACTCCGACACCGATGACGAGCTCCGCGTGGCCGTCGAGGACGCCATCGACGCCGACATGGTCGACGGCGACTACGGCAACGTCGTGGACGCCGTCCTGCTGTGGTGGCGCGAGGAGGACGGCGACCTGGTCGACGGTCTCGTCGACGCGCTCACCGACCTCGTGGGCGGCGGGTCGATCTGGCTGCTGACCCCGAAGGTCGGACGCCCCAACAGCGTCGACGCCTCCGTGGTCGCCGAGGCCGCGCCGATCGCCGGTCTGTCGCAGACGACCACGGCGACGGTCTCCAAGGACTGGGCGGCCACCCGCCTGGTGGCTCCCAAGACCCCTGCCTGACGCTAGTCTCCCGGGCGTGCTCTCCAAGGTCGTCCAGGGTGTCGGTGCTGCCGCCACCAGCGTGAAGGTGCTGGGGAAGGCCGGGGTCATCCGGCCCTACTCCCCGGCGGTGCTCGCCCGGCTCGGGCTGATGCTGCGCGAGTGGGGGACCGGCCCGGCCGGTGGCTTCGCCTCGCTGGCGATCCGCATGCCCGACGCGGTCGGCATCATCGACGAGCGCGGTGAGCTGACCTGGGGCGAGCTGCACCGCCGCTCCAACGCCCTGGCCCGTGGCCTGGCCGCGCAGGGCGTCGGTGAGGGCGACGCGGTCGCGGTGATGTGCCGCAACCACCGCGGGTTCGTGGAGACCTCGATCGCCACGGCCAAGCTGGGCGCCGACGTCCTCTACCTCAACACCGCCTTCTCCGGTCCCCAGCTGCGCGAGCTCCTCGAGCGCGACCGACCGAAGGCCCTCGTGCTCGACGAGGAGTTCAGCGGACTCCTGGAGGGCGTGGACGTCCCGGTCACGGTCCTGGGCTGGTGCGACGACGATGCGCCGTCCCTGCCCACGCTGGACGGCCTGATCGCCGACCACGACACCGCCGACCTCTCCGCACCCGGCCGTCACGGCCGGATCATCATCCTCACCTCCGGCACCACCGGTACGCCGAAGGGCGCACCCCGCTCGGAGGCCGGCGTCGACGCGGCGGTCTCGCTGCTCTCGCTGATGCCGCTGCACTCCGGCTGGCGCACCCACGTGGCCGCCCCGCTCTTCCACACCTGGGGCTTCGGTCACATGGCGCTGGGCATGCTGCTGGGCTCGACGCTGGTGCTGCGTCGGCGCTTCGACCCCGAGGAGTGCCTGCGCACCGTGCAGGACGAGCGCTGCGAGTCGATCGTGGTCATCCCCGTCATGCTGCAGCGGATCCTGGCGCTGCCCGCCGAGGTGCTCGACCGCTACGACCTGTCCCGCGTGGAGGTCGTCGCCTCCTCGGGCTCGGCGCTGCCCGGTGAGCTGGCTTTGACCTGGATGGATCGCTTCGGCGACAACCTCTACTCCACCTACGGCTCGACCGAGGTCGCCTACGCCGCCGTCGCGGGTCCGCGTGACCTGCGCGAGTCGCCGTCGACGGCCGGGCGCCCGCCGTACGCCACCGTCGTGAGGATCCTCGACGACCAGGGGCGCCCGGTCCCCGACGGGGAGCCGGGGCGGATCTTCGTCGGCAACGGGCTGCTCTTCGAGGGCTACACCGGCGGGGGCAGCAAGGAGGTCGTCGACGGGCTGATGTCGACCGGCGACGTCGGGCGGTTCCGCGAGGACGGCCGGCTCTACGTCGAGGGCCGCGACGACGAGATGATCGTGTCCGGTGGCGAGAACGTCTTCCCCAAGGAGGTCGAGGACTGCATCGCCCGTCACGACGAGGTGGCCGAGGTCGCCGCGGTCGGCGTCGAGGACGACGAGTTCGGGCAGCGGCTGCGGGCCTTCGTGGTGCGTCGTGACGGCTCCTCCCTCGACGAGGAGGGCGTCAAGGGGTGGGTCAAGGAGAACCTCGCGCGCTACAAGGTGCCGCGCGACGTCGTCTTCCTCGACGAGCTGCCCCGCAACGCCACCGGCAAGGTGCTCAAGCGCGAGCTGAGCCAGCGGGACGACGCGTGAACGGCCTGCGCATCGGCGACCCCGCACCGGACTTCACGCTGCGCGACCAGTTCGGCCAGGAGGTGTCGCTGTCGTCGTACCGCGGCACCAAGGCGGTGGCGATCCTGTTCTACCCCTACGCCTTCTCCGGGGTCTGCACCGGCGAGATGGCCGGCATCCGTGACCGGCTCGCGGACTTCATGACCTTCGACACCGAGGTCCTGGCGATCTCGTGCGACCCGATGTTCGCGCTGCGCGCGTTCGCCGACGCCGACGGGCTGAACTTCCCGCTGCTCTCGGACTTCTGGCCGCACGGGGAGGTCTCGCGCGCCTACGACGTGTTCGACGAGCGCAACGGCTGCCCGCGCCGCTCCTCCTACGTCGTGGACCGCGAGGGGGCGATCCGCTGGGCCGTGCACAACGCGATGCCCGAGGGGCGTGACCTCGACGAGCACCTGCGCCAGCTCGCCGACGCCGTCTGAGGCGCCACGGCACCGTCCGGCGCCGTCCGGTGCCGTGATGGTCTGGACCGGATCCGGGTTTTTCCCTTGCAGCACGGGGTTTTCGCGGACCGACCACGTACCGTAGGAGACGTCGAACCGCTGGTGACCCGAGACGCCAGCGGTTCGACTCATTTCAGGGGCATGCCGTTTCCGCAGCCGGGCCCCGCCCTCGGTAGGGTCCTGCCTCGCACGGGCGTATAGCTCAGCGGTAGAGCACCTCGCTTACAACGAGGTGGTCGGGGGTTCGATCCCCTCTGCGCCCACCACACCACGATCGCCGTGTCGCCATAGGCGTCGCCGCACAGCGACACCGGCTTCCCCGGGTTCTCCGGCCATCCACGGGCTCGCGGGCTCCGAATGACCTGTGGCCCGCCTCACACGGGGGTGTGCCACGTGCCCTAGGAGGCAGCGCGCATGAGCGAGGCAACACGAAGGAACGTCATCATCGCGGGGGCCACCGGCGCCGCGGTGGTGGCCGGGGCGGCAGGCTCCGCCCACGCGGCACCCCGGCGCCGCAACCCGCTGCGGGCCCAGGAGCCCGTCGTGGCGCTGGTCGAGGACCCGTCGGGCGAGGTCCTGACGCTCATGCTCGGCGAGCGCGAGGTCGTCGTGCGCGACCGTGACCTGGTCCTGCGCCTGCTGGACGCGGCGGGAGGCATCTGAGATGAGCTCCCACCGCGAAGCACCGGAGATCTCCAAGGACCCGGTCGCCGACGGCACCGACACCTACGCCTTCGTCAGCCCGGAGAAGCCGGGATCGGTCGTCCTGATCGCCAACTTCATCCCCCTGCAGAAGCCTGACAGCGGCCCGAACTTCTTCGAGTTCGGCGACGACGTCCTCTACGAGATCCACGTCTCCAACGCCGGCACCTCCGAGGCCGACGTCACCTTCCAGTTCCGGTTCCGCACCGAGATCCGCAATCCGGACACCTTCCTCTACAACACCGGACCGATCTCCTCGATCTCCGACGAGAACTGGAACCGTCCGCAGTTCTACTCCGTGACCCGGGTCGTCGGGGGCAAGACACGGGTCCTGGCCGAGCGGGTGCCCTGCCCGCCGGTCAACGTCGGCCCGCGCAGCACGCCGAACTACGCTGCGCTGGGTGCCCAGGCTGTGCGCGCTCTGCCGCACGGCATGCGCGTGTTCGCCGGCCAGCGGGCCGACGCCTTCCACGTCGACCTGGGCAGCATCTTCGACCTCGGCGCCCTGCGGCCATTCAACGAGGCCCACCTGATCTCGATGCCGGCGATGGACGGTCGCAACGCCGTGCAGAGCTACAACGTGCACAGCATCGCGCTCGAGGTGCCGATCCGCGAGCTCACGCGTGACGGGTCGGTGCCCTCGGACCCGCTGGACCCGGCGTCGACCATCGGTGTCTGGGCGACGGCCAGCCGTCAGAAGTCCCGCGTCTTCGACCGCAAGAGCGGCACCTTCCAGGGCATGGGCCCGTGGAAGCAGGTCTCGAGGCTCGGCAACCCGCTGTTCAACGAGGTCATCGTCCCGATGTCGCGCAAGGACAAGTGGAACTCCCGCAAGCCCCAGGGCGACAAGGCGTTCGAGAAGCTGGTCTACCGACCCGAGCTGGCAGGGCTGCTGCCCGTGCTCTACCCGGGTGTCTTCCCGAACCTCGCCGCCTACGACAAGGACCGCGCCGACCTGCATGCCGTGTTGCTCACGGGCATCCCCGACGGCGTCGTCCCCGGGTTCGCCAACTACACCGGACCGGTGCCCGCCGACATGCTCCGCCTCAACGTCGCCATCCCGCCCAGTGCCGAGGAGAACAGCCTCGGGCTGGTCGCGGGTGACGCGGCCGGGTTCCCCAACGGTCGCCGGATCGGTGACGACGTCGTGACGATCGAGCTGCGGGCCGTCGCGGGGCTGACGATCCCGCTGGTGGACCCGGCCTTCACCCCCGACGGCGCCGCCGCCGCGGTGGAGGACGGGACGACGGACACCAACGCGCCGCTGCTCGACGTGTTCCCGTTCCTGGGCCTGCCCGGTGGCGGCTACCAGACGGTCCCGGGGACGACGGAGGCGTCGTGACCGCCGACGCGTTGGCACACGTGCACGCCCACAATCCCCACGCCGGGCAGGGGGCCGTGATGCTCGACATCGGTGACGACGTCGGTGCGCTCTCGGTGTGCATGCCCGAGGAGATGGTGGGCGAGGAGGTCGAGATCGAGTCCGACGACCCCGTCGTGGCCCGGGCGATGAGCCACGACCACGGCCACGGGCTCCATCGGCAGCACGTCGCCGTGCTACCCAGACCGGTCCCGGGCGGAGACGTCGTGCCCTCGCTGGTGTTCCCCGCACTGGTCGAGGGCTCCTACCGCCTCTTCGTGAAGGGCAGTGACGTGGTCGCCCTGACCGCCGACGTCGTCGGGGGCCAGGTCACGACGGTGCGCTGGACCGGCTGAGGCGCACCAGCACCGCAACCGCCCCGCCCCGGATCTCCCGGTGCGGGGCGGTAGTGTGTCCGACACGAGAGGGAGTAGTCCCCAACAGCCGTGTCGACACACTGGCTGCCCGGTCCGCCGGGCGCCCGGCGCGGCAGGCCACCTGCGGTGGCGGACGAGACTTTCGGCCGGTTCACGCACCCCCAGAGATGCGCCCGGCCGAAGGCGCGTCCCCGAGGTCGCCCGAGGTCGGGCACGAGAGGACACCTTCGATGTACGCCTTCCTGCTCAGCACCGCCGTCATCTTCGTCGCCGAGCTCGGTGACAAGTCCCAGCTGATGGCGATGACCTTCGCCGCGCGCTACCGCGCTCGTGACGTGCTCATCGGCATCACGGTCGCGACCGCGCTCGTCCACCTGGCCTCGGTCGGGATCGGCTACTGGGTCGGCGACACGTTCGCCGACCACCAGGGCGCGATCTCGGTGGTCGCCGGTGTCGCCTTCCTCGGATTCGCGCTGTGGACGCTGCGCGGCGACGAGCTCACCGAGGAGGAGGCCGACAAGGCGCGACGCAGCACGGGCATGGCGATCGTCGCGGTCGGTGTCGCCTTCTTCCTCGCCGAGCTCGGCGACAAGACGATGCTCGCCACCATCACCCTGGCCACCCAGGAGGGCTGGCTGGGCACCTGGATCGGCAGCACCGTCGGCATGGTCGCCGCCGACGCCCTGGCCATCGGCGTGGGTGCCGTGCTGGGCCGCAAGCTCCCCGAGCGCACCATCCGGTACGGCGCCGCCGCGCTGTTCGCGCTGTTCGGCCTGCTCCTCGTGCTGGACGGGGCCGGGGTGCTCTGACTGGCCCTGCCGTCCCTCAGGTGAGCAGCGACTCCCCGAGCCAGGAGCCGTCCTCGAACCCGGGCAGCACCACGAAGACCGCCGACCCGATCGCGGTGGTCCACTCGTTGAGCTGGTCGAGCTCGTCCAGGGAGCGCTGGAGTGGGACGAACTGGTCGGTCAGGTCGGCCTGGTAGCTCGCGAACAGCAGCCCGCTCTCGACCCGTGCACCGCGCGGTGTGTCGACCTCGCGGGTGTAGTTGGCGCCCTTGCGGAAGATCCGGCGACCGCCGTGGAGGCTCGGGTGCGAGCGCCGCGAGTGGGCGTCGCGGGGCACGACGAGTCGACCCTGGGACTCGGCGGTCAGGTCGAGGTCGTCGAGCTCGTCCCCGCCGGTGAGCGGGGCGCCGTCGGAGAGCCGGCGGCCCACGGACCGCTCCTGCTCGTCGCGGGTCAGCTCGTCCCAGGTGTCGAGGTCCATCCGGATCCGGCGCAGCACCATCGTGGTCGCGCCGGACCACCGTCCCGCGTCGATCCAGACGGTGCTGTCGAAGAGCTCGGTGCCGGGCCGGGGGTTGCCGGAGCCGTCGACCTGGCCGAAGAGGTTGCGCCCGGTCTGCGGTCGGCCTTCGGGGTCGGTGCCGTTCCAGAAGCCGACCTGTCTCCACCGCAGGCGCGCGAACGGCTCGGCGTCGGCCACCATCCGGCGTACGGCGTGGGCGACGGTGGTGCCGTCGCGACCGGCGACGGTGACGCAGAGGTCGCCGCCGGACCACCGGTCCTCGAGCCGGTCGTGGGTCATCGGCGGGATCTCGGCGAAGCCGGTGGGGCCCTCGCCGAAGCGGTCGGCGCCGAGAGCGCCGGGGCCGACGCCCACGGTGATCGTGAGGTCGGCGGCGGGGTTGGAGAGCCAGGGCGCCGGGTCGCCGGGGGCTCCGCGCCCGGCAGTCAGCGCCTCGACGTCCCCGGTCCACACCCGCATCAGGCGCCCGAGCGCCTCGCGGTCCACCTCGTCGTGCAGGTCCAGCGCGACGACCTCCGTGACCGCCGGTGGGTGCTGGGCGACACCGGGCTGGTGCCGACCCCACGGGGACACGGTCGCCCCGGGGGCTCCCAGGGCTGCGGGATCGGCCGGCGCGGCCGGGGCGGGGGAGTCCCCGCCCACGGCCACGACCAGGCCGGCGCCGGCTGCGGCGCCGAGCCCGGTCGTGCCGGCGTAGCCCAGGAGGCCCCGGCGACTGATCCGGCGACTGGACCGGGGGGACGCACTGGGGTCGGGCATCAGTGCGAGTGGTCCTCGTCGGTGCCGGGCTCGTGGTAGTGGCCCTCCTCCTCGGTGAACTCCTTGACCGGGACGGTGAGGTCCTCGGTGGAGCCGTCGGAGAACTCGAGGGTGAGCGCGACCTCGTCGCCGGGGGCGAGCTCGGTCTGCACGTCCATGAGCATCACGTGGTAGCCGCCGGGCTCGAGGACCTTGCCGCGTCCGGCCTCGATGACCAGGCCGGCGTCCATGGCCTGCATCGCCATCGCGCCGTCGACCATGAGCATCTCGTGGATCTCGACCATCCCGGCGACCTCGCTCGAGGCGCCGACCAGCGTGACGTCCTCGTCGCCGGTGTTGTCGATGGTCATGAAGGCCGCGGTCATCGAGGTGTCCTCGGTGCCCGCGGTGGCGCGGACCCAGGGGTCACCGACGACCAGCGACGAGGCGGCGTCGGTGGCGGAGGCTGCCGTGGTCTCGCCGGAGGTGGCGGAGCCGGACTCCTCGCCGCAGGCGGCGAGGCCGCCGACGAGCAGGACAGCAGCAGCGGACAGGCCGAGGGCCCGGGCGGGCCGTGTGATCAGGGTGTGCATGAGTGGTACGTCCTCGTCTCTGGGCGCGCCGAGATGGCGCGTGGTGAGGCTCCGGCCGGCCAGGTGCCGGGGGAGCCGTGGGTCAGGAGGCGAGGAGGGCCGGGGGACCGCGGTGGGGTACGACGCTGTGGTGGCGCAGCCCGGCCGGCCGGGTCACCCGGGGGCGGACGGGCAGGCGCGTGGAGCGGGGGCCGGCGACCGCGGCCAGGAGGTCCTGCAGGCAGCGGGGCCGGGTCAGCACCCGGAAGGCGCCCTGTGCCGCGAGCAGCAGCACCCGCCACAGTGCCTTCTCGCCCAGGGCCAGCCACAGGCCGAGCGCGACGGCGGCGGCGGTGTGTGCGGCCAGCATGCCGAGGCCCTGCCCCTGCAGGTGGGCCAGCAACGAGGCGTCCACGCCCGGGGTGGTCGTCGCCGGGGCGGTGGTCTGCTCCAGGAGGGAGCCCACGCGGCGTCCGTCGACCGCGACCGGGGTCAGTGGGCTGCCCGAGCGCAACGGCACGGTCGCGGCGACGTCGCCGACGTGACCGGCGGCCAGGGTCAGCGCGACGTGCACGCCGGTCTGGCCGCCCACGAGCAGGGCGACGACCCGCACCGGGCTGGCCGGCCCGGTGAGGAACAGCGCGGACAGGGCCACGCAACCCAGCACCATGAGCGCGGTGACCGCGGCGTGCGGCAGCAGGCCGCCCGCGGAGGTGTGCGAGACGCCGCCGACCAGGGCCATGGCCCCACCGAGCACGACCGCCCGCGCCCACACCAACGGCGAGCCGGGGCGCAGAGCGGCCTCCGGCGTCGGGTGCAGGGGGGTGCTGATGATGGCCTCGCAGGGTCGGTGTCGTCGTACCCAGGGTACGGGCGGCGGGGGCGGGCGTCCCGGTTCCCGCCGTGAGCAGGGCCACTCGTCGCACGCACCTGCCGCTCGGCGACGACGAGCGGCACGACAGCCGATCGCCAACCGTCGCGGACCTAGGGTGGCGGGCGTCACACCCCGCTGACCCTCCGCCGACCGCAAGGAGCCCGTCGTGATCGTCCCGTTCAGCGTGTCCGACTTCATCGAGCGTGCACTCACCGTCTACGGCGACCGCACCGGTGTCGTGGACGAGCCCGACCAGCCGGCCACGCCGCTGGGCAGCAAGGGCGAGCTGACCTACGCGGAGATGGCCTCGCTCGCAGCGCGCCAGGCGGCCCGGCTCGACGAGCTCGGCATCGGCGTGGGCGAGCGGGTCGCAGTGGTCTCCCACAACTCCGCGCGGCTCCTGACCTCGTTCTTCGGGGTCTCCGCCTACGGTCGTGTGCTGGTGCCCGTGAACTTCCGGCTGCGCCCCGACGAGGTGCGCTACATCGTCGAGCACTCCGGAGCCCGGGTGCTGATCATCGACCCCGAGCTCGACGAGGCGCTCGCGGACGTGACCGCGGAGCACCGCTTCGTGATCGGCGACGACGAGCTGATCTACGCCCCCGAGGGCTCGGTGCCGCAGCCCTGGGAGCCGGACGAGAACGCCACGGCGTGCATCAACTACACCTCGGGCACGACCGCACGGCCCAAGGGCGTGCAGATCACCCACCGCAACATCTGGACCAACGCGGTGACCTTCGCGATGCACGCGCAGGTCTCGGACCGCGACGTCTACCTCCACACGCTGCCGATGTTCCACGCCAACGGCTGGGGGATGCCCTACGCCATGACCGGGCTCGGCGCGAAGCACGTCGTGCTGCGCAAGGTCGACGGCGCCGAGATCCTGCGGCGGGTCGCCGAGCACGGGGTGACCGTGATGTGCGCGGCTCCCGCGGTGGCGGCGGCGGTGCTGGAGGCCGCCCAGGACTGGGAGGGGGAGATCCCCGGGCGCGACCGGGTGCGGATCATCATGGCCGGCGCGCCCCCGCCGACGAAGACCGTCGTGCGCGTCCAGGAGGAGCTCGGCTGGGAGTTCATCCAGATCTACGGCCTCACCGAGACCAGCCCGCTGCTGACCTTCAACCGCACCCGTGCCGAGTGGGACCACCTGCCGGCCGAGGAGCGCGCGGGGCTGCTGACCCGCGCCGGCGCTCCCGCGCTCGGCGTACGCCTCGCCATCTCCGAGGCCGACGGGGAGAGCGAGGGCGGGGAGGTGCTGGCACGGTCCAACGTGGTGCTCGAGGGCTATTGGGACCAGCCCGAGGAGTCCGCGCGGGCGTTGGCCGGCGGCTGGTTCCACACCGGCGACGGCGGGACCATCGGCGAGGACGGGTACCTCACGATCAGCGACCGCAAGAAGGACGTGATCATCACCGGCGGCGAGAACGTCTCCTCCATCGAGGTGGAGGACGTGCTGTTCTCCCACCCTGCCGTCGCCGAGGTCGCCGTCATCGGCGTGCCGAGCGAGAAGTGGGGCGAGACGATCAAGGCGCTGGTCGTCCTCGCGCCCGGGGCCGCGGTGACCGAGGCCGAGCTGATCGCCTGGTGCAAGGAGAAGGCGGCCGGCTACAAGGCACCGACCTCGATCGAGTTCCGCGACGAGCTGGCCCGCACCGCGACCGGCAAGCTGCAGAAGTTCAAGCTGCGCGCGCCGTACTGGGAGGGCCGCGACCGCCAGGTGAACTGAGCGAGCATCCCCGCGTTCGGCCCCGCACGGCCCCCCGAGTCCCTACTCTGGAGGCGGACGGGGGACGGGGATGACGGACACGACGCCTGAGGAGCAGGTCGACCGCGGCGGGTCGCTGCCCGACCCGGGGCTCGAGCGTGACCTCTTCCTGCGCACGCTGGTCAGGGAGCTGGCCGGGACGTTGGAGAGCACCGTCGGCCTCGACGAGGCAGCCGGCTACATCTCCGTGGTCGGTCGCAGGGTGGGGTCGTGGCTGAACGACGCCTACCGCGACGTCCTCGGTGTGGACACGTTGGACCGGGACGGCGTCGCCGCGGTCCTGGTCGACCTCAAGCAGCGCATCGGTGGGGAGTTCTCGCTGGTCGCCGCCGACGCCCACCGGCTGGAGTACCTCAACACCCGCTGCCCCTTCGAGGAGAAGGTCCTGGGACGGGAGTCGATGTGCATGATGACCTCGAACGTCTTCGGTCTCGTCGCGGCGGAGAACCTCGGTTACGCCAAGGTGGAGCTGGACGAGACCATCGCGCGCGGTGACGGCCGCTGCCGTGTCCTGGTCCACCTCGACCCGGCGCACGCGGCGGAGATCTCCGGACGGGAGTACTTCGGGCCGTGACGCTGCGTCGGACGATGCCGCCGGGGGAGCACGCGCACCTCGTGGTCTCCTCGGACGGCCGGGGGGGGGGGGGGGGGGGCCCCGCGGCGCGCAGGACGCGGTCGAGCATGGCGCGACTGTCCTCGCCCATTCCCGGGTCCTCCCGCGCGAGTCCGACGAAGCCCCGGATCGC
>JAYYWX010000118.1:0-43715 GCA_036341255.1 Actinomycetota bacterium
GGTCGGGAGGCCACACGCCTCCCGACCGGCGGCGATGAGTCGACGTCGGCGCGCTGGTCCACACTGACGACCACCACGACCAGCACGACCGAGGGAGGACCCGATGAAGCTGCTGCTGACCTCAGGCGGCGTGAGCGTGCCGAGCATCCGCGAGGAGCTGGTGCGGCTGCTGGGCAAGCCGATCGAGGAGAGCACCGCGCTGTGCATCCCGACCGCGATGTACGCCCACCCGTGGGTCGGCATGGGCGAGAAGCCGTGGCGCTTCGTCGCAGGGCGCGAGCAGAACCCCATGGTCGACCTCGGGTGGGCGTCGATGGGTCTGCTCGAGCTGACCGCGCTGCCGACGCTCGACCGCGACCTGTGGGTGCCGCGCGTGCTCGAGGCCGACGCCCTGGTCGTCGCAGGGGGCGACGTGCTCTACCTCGCGCACTGGATGCGCGAGTCGGGCCTGCTCGACCTGGCCCCCCAGCTCGAGGACACCGTGTGGGTCGGGCTCAGCTCCGGCAGCATGGTGATGGCCCCCGAGGTCGGCGAGGAGTTCATCCAGTGGCGACCGCCGTCCGGCTCCACCGACGCCCTCGGCCTCGTCGACTTCGCGATCTTCCCGCACCTGGCCCCCGACGGTGAGCCCGGCAACTCCATGGCGGAGGCCGAGGAGTGGTTCGGGCGCGTGTCGTCTCCGGCGTACGTCCTCGACGACCGGGGCGCGGTCGTGGTCGCCGACGGCGAGACCCGCGTGGTCTCCGAGGGCGACTGGCACTTCTGGGACCACTGAGCCGCGGCCGGTCGGCGTCGGAACGAGTCGGTCAGGCGAACAGCGACTGCCCGACGTACTCGTCCTCGCGTGCCCCGGGCGGGACGGCGAAGAGCGCGGACCCGGTGACCTTGAGGTACTCCATCAACGCGTCGTGGCGGGCCATGGCGTTCTGGATCGGGGTGAAGTGGGTGTCGGGGTCGCGCACGTAGGCGAGGAAGAACAGTCCTGCATCCAGACCGCCGATCGCGTCGGTGCCGTCGACGAAGTTGTAGCCGCGCCGCAGCATCCGCGCGCCCCCGTGGAAGTCGGGGTGCACGACCCGCACGTGGGCGTCCTGGGCGATCACGGTCGTGCCGTTGCTGCCGGGCATGTCGAAGTCGGGGGCGGTGTGCTCGTCACCGCCGGAGAGCGGGGCGCCGGTGCCCTTGGTGCGACCGATGAAGTCCTCCTGGTCGCCCAGGGGCTGGCGGTCCCAGACCTCGATGGTCATGTTGATCCGACGCGCGACGAGGTAGGAGCCGCCGGACAGCCAGTCGCCGGGCGACTCCCCCTCAGCGACCCACACGTGGTCGTCCAGCGCCGTGGTCTCCTCGGCCTTGACGTTGGCGGTGCCGTCCTTGAACCCGAAGAGGTTGCGCGGGGTCTCCTGCGCGGTGGACGTGGTGGAGGTGCGGCCGAAGCCGAGCTGGCTCCAGCGCACCGCCACGGTGCCGAAGCCGATGCGGGCCAGGTTGCGGATCGCGTGCACCGCGACCTGCGGGTCCTGGGCGCAGGCCTGGACGCACAGGTCCCCGCCGGAGCGGGCGGGGTCGAGCGCGTCGCCCGGGAAGTGCGGCAGCTCGCGCAGCGCCTCGGGTCGACGGTCGGCCAGGCCGAAGCGGTCGCGCCCCTCGGCGTCGCGGAAGAGGCCGGGGCCGAAGCCGATGGTGATCGTGAGGCCACCGGGCGGCAGGCCGATCGCCTCGCCGGTGTCGTCGGGCGGCAGGTTCGTGGCGCCACCGACGGCACCGATCGGCCCGGCGTCCAGGCCCTGGGTCATCCGGTCGGCGGCCTCGGTCCAGCGGCGTAGCAGGTCGATGAGCGCGGCGCGGTCGTCGGTGGTGACGTCGAAGGCCGCGAAGTGCAGGCGGTCCTGCGCCGGGGTGGTGATGCCGGCCTGGTGCTCACCGCGGAAGGGGTACGACGCCGCCACCTGCCCCGCGGACCCGGCCGAGCCCGCGGGCGACTCGTGCCCCACGGCGTACCCACCGGCCGCCAGTCCGCCACCGGCCAGCCCGGCGGCCATGCCGCCGAGCAGTCCCCGTCGCGAGAGCCCCATGCCCTGGTCCCGGCTCAGGCCAGGACGGCCGCGGTCAGCCGCGACAGCGGCTCGGACAGCGCGTTGACGGCGGTGGCGAGCTCCTTGACCTCGGCCTCGGACAGCTCGTCGTAGGACACGAAGCCGTCGTCGCCGACGCGGTGCTGGTCCAGCAGCGCCTCCAGCGCGGCGAAGCGGTCCTCCAGCTCGGCGGCCAGCTCGGGGTCCTTGGTCTCGACGATCGGCTCGACGCCCTCGAAGCCGACGCGGGCACCGTCGACGTTGGCCTGGAAGTCGTAGAGGTCGGTGCGCGACCAGTACTCCTCCTCGCCGGTCACCTTGCCCGTCGCGACCTCCTCGAGCAGGCCGCGGGAGCCGTTGGCGATCTGGTCGACGGTGAAGTCGAGCTCCTGGATGCGGGCGTCGAGCTTCTCGGTGTTGGCCAGCAGGTCCTGGGCGTACTCCTCGCGCTCGGCGTCGGTCAGCGGCGTGTAGTCCTCGGCGCGCGCAGGCCAGAGGTCCTTCTCGATCCGGTGCCAGCCGGTCCACTCCTGGCCGGGCTCGAGGTCGGCCTCACGCAGGTCCATCTTCGGGTCGAGGTCGCCGAAGGACTCCGCGACCGTCTCGATCCGCTCCCAGTGCACGCGCGCCAGCGGGTAGAGGTCGCGGGCCGCGTCGTCGTCGCCGGACTCGTAGAGGTCGACGAACTCCTGGGTCTTGACCAGCAGCTGGTCGGACTGGTCGCGCACGTAGGTCGCGTACGACGTCAGCGCGCTGTCGACGAGCGCCTGCTCGTCGGCGGAGACCTCGACCTCCTCGCCGGAGTCGGTCACGGTGAAGGCGGCCCGGATGCCCTCGCCGGTCATCCCCTGCTTGCAGGCGGTCGTGTAGTCCCCGGCCGGCAGGTTCAGCACCAGCTGGCGGGTGGCCTGCGGGCCGACGTTCTCGACCTCGCCCTTGATGGCCAGCCCCTCGGCGTCGAGGAGGTAGAACTCGGTGACCTGGGAGCCGGCGTTGGAGACGTCGAAGCGCAGCGTGCCCGAGGGCGCCTCGGTCGCGGACAGGTCACAGGCGTCCTCGGTGGAGGTCACCGCGACCGTGCGGGCGTCATCGTCGGCGGCGCCGGTCTCGGTGCTCTCGGTGCAGGCGGCCAGCACGGGCAGGGAGAGGACGGCGAGGACCGCCAGGGCGGGGCGGGCGGTGAGCAGGGGCGAGCGCATGGAGGTGCCTTTCGGGCGGTCGGACTCAGGAGGACGGAGAGAGGGTTCAGGCGGCCGCGGGCGCGCCCGCAGGCAGCCGGGGGTGTCGCACACGGCGTACGAACAGGGCCAGGACGGGCACGACGTAGAGCAGCCAGACCGTCGCCTCGAGCCAGGTGGTCTGCGGGGAGAAGTTGAGGGTGCCCTTGAGCAGGGTGCCGACCCAGGTGCCCGGGCCGATCACGTCGGAGACGTCGAAGGCGTAGGCGTGCAGACCGGGCAGCAGGCCGGCCTCCTGGAGGTCGTGGAAGCCGTAGGCGAGGACACCCGCGGCGACGAAGACCAGCAGCACGCCGGTCCAGGTGAAGAAGCCGGTCAGGTCGATGCTGATCGCGCCGCGGTAGAGCAGGTAGCCCAGCGCCACGGCGACCGCGATGCCGAGCAGCGCCGCCAGGATCGGGGTCGCGGTCTGCTCGCCCGCGGCTCCGCCGGTGGCCTGGCGGGTGTTGCTGTACAGGATGAGGGTGGTCTCGAGGCCCTCACGACCGACGGCGAGGACAGCCACGAGCACGAGCGCCCAGCCGGAGCCGCCGGCGGCTGCGTCGACGCGGCCCCGCAGGGTCGCGGCGATCGAGCGGGCCGCCGTGGCCATCCAGAAGATCATCCAGGTCACGAAGGCGGCCGCCACGATGGACAGCGCTCCCCCGACCAGCTCCTGGGTCTGGAAGGTGAGCTGCCGGGACTGCAGGCCCAGGCCGACGGTGATGGCCGTGCACAGCGCGACCACGAGTCCGACCCCGAGCCAGATCCGCGGCAGCAGGTGGCGGCGGTCGCTCTTGACGAGGTAGGCCACCAGGATGCTCACGACGAGCGCGGCCTCGAGGCCCTCGCGCAGTCCGATCAGGAAGTTGCCCAGCACAAGCACCACAGTAGAGCACAGGTAAGGCTTGCCTCAGTGAGGGTTGCCTATCTCGCGCCGTGGACGCTGCGCGTCGCCCGGGCTCAGCAGGAGCCGTCGACGCCGCACACCTCGGCGTCGCCGCCGGCCACCACCTCGACCGGAGGGTGGGACTCCGACCAGGCCTGCGCGAGGAGCTGGGAGAAGACCTCGGTGGGCTGGGCACCCGAGACGCCGTAACGCCGGTCGACCACGAAGAACGGGACACCGCTCACGCCGAGGTCGACCGCGGCGTCGATGTCGGCGGCTACCGCGTCGGCGTACTCGTCGCTCGCGAGCACCTCGTCGACGCGCTCGGGGTCCAGGCCGGCCGACAGCGCCTCGCGACGCAGCACCACGTGGTCACCCACGTCCTGGGCGTCCTCGAAGTACGCCGAGAGCAGCGACTCCTTCAGCGTGGCCTGCAGCGCGGGACCGCCCTCGGCCAGCGCGAGGTGCAGCAGCCGGTGGGCGTCGATGGTGCGGGTGTGCAGGGTCTCCAGCAGCCGGAAGGAGAGGCCCTCGACGGCGGCGAGCTCAGTGAGCTGCTGCTGCATCTGCCGCATCTCCTCCTCGCTGCGGCCGTACTTACGGGCCAGCACGGGGGTGGTCAGCTCGTGGCCGTGCTGCGGTGCACTCGGGTCGAGCTGGAAGGAGCGGTAGACGACCTCCACCTGCTCGGCGTGCTCGAAGTCGGCCAGCGCCGCCTCCAGCCGGCGCTTGCCGACGAAGCACCAGGGACATACGACGTCGCTCCAGATCTCGATCTTCACGTGGGTCCCAACGAGCGGTCGGGGGGCGGCATTCCGTGCTGTCGCCCACGGTTGCGACACAGTTCGGACACGGGCGGTACACGACGGGGCCGCCGGGCGCACCGGTGCCACCGAGGGGCCCTCGGGGTCGCCCTCAGGGTCCTCTCGGGGTCGGACCGGGGGCCGGGTCCGAGGCGCTCCCCGATGTGCTCGACCCCCTCCCGGCACGAGGCTCGGGACCATGATCGAACTCCTCGAGCTCACCAAGCGCTACGGCGAGCACCTCGCCGTCGACCACGTCTCCTTCACCGCCCGCCCCGGGCGCGTCACCGGCTTCCTCGGCCCCAACGGAGCCGGCAAGTCGACCTCGCTGCGCATCCTCGCCGGTCTCACCCCGGCCACGACCGGCACCGCGACCGTCCTGGGACGTCGGTACGCCGACCTGCCGGACCCGGGCCGCGAGATCGGCGTCCTGCTCGACGCCTCCGCGCAGCACGCCGGACGCACCGGTCGCGAGGTGCTGCGCGTGGCCCAGGAGACCATGGGTCTCCCCCGGGCCCGGGTCGAGGAGATGCTCGACCTGGTCTCGCTCACGCCCGACGAGGCCAAGCGCCGGGTGCGCGACTACTCCCTGGGGATGCGCCAGCGCCTCGGCCTGGCCACCGCCCTGCTCGGCGACCCGGCGGTGCTGGTGCTCGACGAGCCGGCCAACGGCCTCGACCCCGCCGGCATCCGATGGATGCGCGACCTGCTGCGCGACCACGCCGCCCGCGGCGGCACGGTCCTGCTCTCCTCGCACCTGCTGCACGAGATCGAGGTCATCGCCGACGACATCGTCGTCATCGGCCAGGGCCGCGTCGTCGCCCAGGGCACCAAGGAGGAGCTGCTGCACGACGACCGCACGCTGGTCCGCGCCGCCGAGGTCGGCACCCTCGCCGCGGCCCTGCAGCAGGCCGGCTGGACCGTCGAGCGGGTCGACCCCGCCGACCCCGCCGCCGGCCTGCGTACCGACGCCTCCCTCGCGGTCACCGGCCAGGTGGCCCTCGAGGCCCGGCTCCCCCTGCTCGAGCTGCGCGCCGCCGACGGCGCCGGCCTCGAGGAGATGTTCCTCCAGCTCACCGCCGACACCCAGCGAGAGACCCAGCGAGAGGCCGCCTGATGTCCACCACCCTCACCACCCCGCCCGCCTCCGCGGGCGCGCCCGCTACCGCGTCGACGTACGCCGATCGCCCCGCACCACGACCCATCCCCTTCGCGCGGCTGCTCAAGGTCGAGATGCGCAAGATGTTCGACACCCGCTCGGGCCTGTGGCTGATGGCCTCGGTCGGCATCCTGTCGGCCCTCGCCAGCGCCGCCGTCGTCCTGTGGGCACCCGAGGAGGAGGTGACCTACGGGTCCTTCGCCGGCGCCGTCGGCATCCCGATGGCGATCATCCTGCCGGTCATCGCGATCTTGTCGGTGACCTCGGAGTGGAGCCAGCGCACCGGGCTGACCACCTTCACCCTGGTCCCCCACCGGGGCCGCGTGCTGGCGGCCAAGACCGTCAACGCCGTCGTGGTCGCGGTCGTCGGGATGCTCCTCGCCGCCGTGGTCGGCGCCCTGGGCAACCTCGTGGGCTCCGCGCTCAACGGCACCGACGTGGTGTGGGACATCAGCGTCTCCGACTTCGGCGCCATCGTGCTCGCCAACGTCCTCGGCGTGATGATCGGCTTCATGCTCGGCGTCGTGCTGCGCTCCTCGCCGGCCGCCCTGGTGGGCTACCTGGTCTACGTCTACGTGCTCACCGGCCTGACCTTCACCCTCGCCGCAGCCCAGCCGTGGTTCGCCGACCTGCAGCCGTGGGTGGACTTCAACTACACCCAGGGCGCGCTCTTCGAGGGCTGGAGCAACACCGGGGAGTACTGGGCCCAGCTCGGCGTCACCTCGCTGCTCTGGCTCGTGCTGCCCCTGGCGATCGGCTCGTGGCGGATGCTCCGCTCCGAGGTGAAGTAGCCGCCCCGCCGCCGCCGGACCGGAGGCTGTGTCGTGAGAGGGGTTCACGACACACCCTCCGGTCGCATGCCACAGCCCTCACCACACGGCCTGGCCCGACCTCCCCACCCGCGCAGCGCCAGGACTGCGCCGACGGCGGCGGCCAGCCGGCACGGCTCCAGCACCTGCCGCCAACCGACCCGCAGGGTCGTGTCCCCGCGCGTCGCCGCCTCGAGGTCGCGGTCCAGGTCGGCCCAGCGGTCCAGCGCCTCGCTGTGGCCCAGGCGACCGTCCAGCTCGATGTTCGTCCAGTACGCCGGGTAGCGCACGTCCCGGAACACCGCCCCGCCCGCGACCTCGTCGCGCACCTGCCGCTCGCCTCGCGGCAGGCCGTGCCGGCGCTCGACGTCGCGGAGGTACCGCCGCTCCAGCGGCGACTCGGCCCCGGACTCGACATCACGCAGGACGTCGAGCAGCAGCCGCCGTCGCGGGAGACGCGCCAGTCCGAGCAGCGCGTCCTCCAACCGTGCCGGCACGGTCAGCCCCTCACGCACCACGTCGGCGAGGATCGCCACCGCTGCGTCGTCGCCGCGAGCACGTGAGGCCACCATGAGCGCCGCACGCTCCACGCGCAGGCGAGGTGGAGAGGCTCGTGGCAGGGTCGCGACGTCGAGGTCTCGAAGCTGCACCACGCTCACCCCGGGCTCGGCATCGAGCCGGCGACCGTGCGGCACAGCGATCTCGACCATCCGCCGCGCCCGGTCCCGCGCGGTGGCACCTCGCAGCCCACCCGCGCGCAGTGCCGACCGGCCAGCCAGCACCGATCCCGGGTGTCGCAGCAGCGTCGCCCACTCCGCCTGGGCCGTGGTCAGCTGGCCGGTGTGGTCGACGTACACGCCGTCGGCCAGTCGCACCCACTCGCGACGTCGCACCCGGCGGGCGACGAGCACCTCGCTCATCCCGGCGTCCAGCACCTGCCGGCGCGAGACCACCCCGGCCTGACGACGCAGCAGCCGCTCGATTGCATCCATGCGCTGATGGTGGTCGGACGTGAGGCTGCGGTCAGGACCCTCGGCAGGCGCTGTGGACGCCGGCGTCGCGACCGGAGGGTGTGCAGTGAGAGGGGGTCACGACAGGCCCTCCAGTCGCCGGAAGCGCCGCCGTACGACGCACGAGACCCCCTGCACGGGGCAGGGGGTCTCGTGACGCGTCGCTCACGTTCCTCGCACCTCGAGCGGCGGGAGGAGCAGCGGATCAGCGGGCGGCGGTGCCCTCGACGTAGTCGGTGTCGTGCGACTTCACCGCAGTACTCACTCGCCTGAACCAAGATCAGGCATGGGAATGCCAGCCAAGGTGTCATCAACACATCTGCGCCAGTCATCCCACTGCGCTGGGTCGCTTGTCATGTAGTGGTCGTCTTCCAGACGCATCCAGCTCAGTAGATTCTCGATTGCCTCGCTGGGCGGATGTTCTCGCTCGTTGAACTGCCACAAGAACCGGTACGCCGTGAGGAACGCTTGAAGGGGCGTGAGCAGCTGATCCTCGTCAGCTCGCTGGGTCATGACCTCGCAGAACTTCCTTCAACATAATCGGAGTCGTGGCTCTTGACCCAGGCCATCAGCTTGCGCAGCTCGCGACCGGTCTTCTCGATCGGGTGCTGCTCGCCCTTCTCGCGGAACGCGGTGAACTCCGGCGAGCCGTTGTCCATGTCGGTGATGAAGCGCTCGGCGAAGGCACCGTTCTTGATGTCGTCGAGGACGGCCTTCATGTTCTCCTTGACCCGCTCGTCGATGACGCGGGGGCCGGAGACGTAGTCGCCGAACTCGGCGGTGTCGGAGACCGACCAGCGCTGCTTGGCGATGCCGCCCTCGTACATCAGGTCGACGATGAGCTTGAGCTCGTGCAGGCACTCGAAGTAGGCGACCTCGGGCTGGTAGCCGGCCTCGGTCAGGGTCTCGAAGCCGTACATGATCAGCTGCGAGGCGCCACCGCACAGGACGGCCTGCTCACCGAACAGGTCGGTCTCGGTCTCCTCGGTGAAGGTGGTCTTGATGCCGCCGGCACGCAGGCCGCCGATGCCCTTGGCGTAGGACAGCGCGAGCGGCCAGGCGTCGCCGGAGGCGTCCTGCTCGACGGCGACGAGCACGGGGACGCCGCGGCCGTCGACGTACTCACGACGCACGAGGTGGCCGGGGCCCTTGGGGGCGACCATGAAGACGTCGACGTCGCTCGGCGGGGTGATGAACCCGAATCGGATGTTGAAGCCGTGACCGAAGACCAGGGTGTTGCCGGCCTCGAGGTTCGGAGCGATCTCGTCGGCGTAGAGCTTCCGCTGGTGCTGGTCGGGGGCGAGGATGACGACCACGTCGGCCTCGGCGGCCGCCTCCGCGGGGGTCATGACCTTCAGGCCCTCCGCCTCGGCCTTGGCGCGGCTCTTCGAGCCCGGCTGCAGGCCGATGCGGACGTCGACACCGGAGTCGCGCAGCGAGAGCGAGTGCGCGTGACCCTGGCTGCCGTAACCGATCACGGCGACCTTCTTGCCCTGGATCAGGGACAGGTCGGCGTCGTCGTCGTAGAACATCTCAGCCACGAGGGCTTCTCCTTCTTGTTGGGGTGCTGCGTCTTCGGAAGTCGGTGGAAGTGGATCAGGAGCCGACTGCGGAGGCCGCGGTCGGAGCGGGCACGGAGACCGGGCGCAGGCTGCGCTCGGAGATCGACCGGGAGCCCCGGCCGATCGCGACCATGCCGGACTGCACGAGCTCGCGGATGCCGAAGGGCTCCACGATGCGCAGGAAGTCCGCGATCTTGCCGGCGTTGCCGGTGATCTGGACCGTCACCGCGTCGGGGGCCACGTCGACCACCTTGGCGCGGAAGAGCTGGACGGTGTCGAGGACCTGGCCACGCGTCTCGGTCGTCGCGGCGACCTTGACCATGACCAGCTCGCGGTGGACCGAGGCGGTCGGGTCGAGCTCGACGATCTTGATGACCTCGACCAGCTTGTTGAGCTGCTTGGTCACCTGCTCCAGCGGGGACTGCTCAACGTTGACCACGATGGTCATCCGCGAGATGCCCTCGTGCTCGGTCGGGCCGACGGCCAGGCTCTCGATGTTGAACCCGCGGCGGGAGAACAGCCCCGCGATCCGGGTCAGGACGCCGGGCTGGTCCTCGACGAGGACGGAGAGGGTGTGCTTGGACATCAGAGCTCGTCCTCTTCCCACTCGGGCGCGAGGTCCCGGGCGTACTTGATCTCGTCGTTGCTGGTGCCGGCGGCCACCATCGGCCACACCATCGCGTCGCGGTGAACGCGGAAGTCGACGACCACGGGCACGTCGTCGATCTCCATGGCCTTCTCGATGGTGGCGTCGACGTCGTCGGCGCTGTCGCACGCCAGGCCCACGCAGCCGTAGGCGTCGGCGAGCTTCACGAAGTCGGGGATGCGCACCGGGCCGCCGTGGCGCTGGAGGTTGGTGTTGGAGTAGCGCTCGTTGTAGAAGAGCGTCTGCCACTGGCGGACCATGCCCAGCGACTCGTTGTTGATGACCGCGACCTTGATCGGGATGTTCTCGATCGCGCAGGTGGCCAGCTCCTGGTTGGTCATCTGGAAGCAGCCGTCGCCGTCGATGGACCACACCGTGGTGTCGGGGCAGCCGACCTTGGCGCCCATGGCCGCGGGCACGGAGAAGCCCATGGTGCCCAGGCCGCCGGAGTTGATCCAGGTGCGCGGGTTCTCGTAGTCCACGAAGTGCGCGGCCCACATCTGGTGCTGCCCGACGCCGGAGGTGTAGATCGCCTCGGGGCCGGCGATCTTGCTGAGGCGCTGGATGACGTACTGCGGGGCGAGGCCCTCGGCGGGCGGCTCGTAGCCCAGCGGGTAGCGCTGCTTGAGCCCGGCCAGCCAGGCCACCCACTGCTCGTAGTCGCCGGTGTGGCCGGCGTCCTGCTCGGCCTGCAGGGCCACCACGAGGTCGGAGATGACCTCGCGGCAGTCGCCCACGATCGGGACGTCGGCGTGACGGTTCTTGCCGATCTCGGCCGGGTCGATGTCGGCGTGGATGACCTGGGCGTTCGGCGCGAAGGAGTCGAGGTTGCCGGTGACGCGGTCGTCGAACCGGGCACCCAGGCTGATGATCAGGTCGCTCTTCTGCAGCGCCGCGACCGCGGCCACGGTGCCGTGCATGCCGGGCATGCCGAGGTGCTGCGGGTGGCTGTCGGGGAAGGCCCCCAGCGCCATCAGCGTGGTGACGACCGGCATGCCGGTCAGCTCGGCCAGCACCTTCAGCTCGCGGCTCGCGCCGGAGCGGATCGTGCCGCCGCCGACGTACAGCACGGGCTTGCGGGCCTCGAGGATCAGCCGGGCGGCCTCGCGGATCTGCTTGGAGTGGGGCTTGGTCACCGGGCGGTAGCCGGGCAGCGTCAGCTCGGTGGGCCACTGGAAGGTGGTCATCGACTGCAGCGCGGACTTCGCGACGTCGACGAGCACCGGGCCGGGGCGACCGGTCGAGGCGATGTAGAACGCCTCGGCGACGGTGCGCGGGATGTCGGCGGGGTCGGTGACCAGGAAGTTGTGCTTGGTGATCGGCATCGTGATGCCGCGGATGTCGGCCTCCTGGAAGGCGTCGGTGCCGATCATCGAGGCACCGACCTGGCCGGTGACGGCGACCATGGGGACCGAGTCCATGTAGGCGTCGGCGATCGGGGTGACCAGGTTGGTCGCGCCCGGGCCGGACGTGGCCATGCAGACGCCGACCCGGCCGGTGGCAGCGGCGTACCCCTGCGCGGCGTGACCGGCGCCCTGCTCGTGGCGGACCAGGATGTGGCGGATGGAGGAGTCCATCAGGGGGTCGTACGCCGGGAGGATGGCGCCGCCGGGGATGCCGAAGATGTCGTCGGCCCCAGCCGCCTCCAGCGACCGGACCAGGCTCTGCGCGCCGGTGATCTCGCTCATGACCTGCTCATTTCCTCTCACTGCTCCTGTCTGCGCCCTGGCGACCGGCGGGCCACCGGGCTGACCCCACAAAAAAGCCCCTCGGCCCTGAAGGCTACGAGGGGACGACGCGCTGGCCGGACGGGGTCGGTCTCAGCCCACGCGTCGCGTGCGTACGAGAAGGTCCTGGCGCATGCGGCAAAGGTATCCCGCCGGTCCACCCGCGTCACCCGCGAGGCCGGCTCGTCCCACGATGTGGGACGAGCGTCCCGAGATGTGAACCATCACGCCGCCGGCCCGGGTCCACGCCCCAGCCACGTCGTTAGGCAGGCCCGGTTGCCCTGCGCGTCCTCGAGCACCCAGTACGCCGGCGCGTGGTCGTCGCTCACCAGACGGCCGCCCGCAGCGACGACGGCCGCCATCCGCTCCTCGACCACCTCCGGCGGCACCCGCACGTCGGCGTGCCACCGCTGACGGGGCCCACCGAGGTGCACCCCCGAGTGCTGCTCGGTGGGCTGGAACCACACCGACGGCCAGCGACCACCGGGGTCGACGGCGTCGTCCTCGGTCTCCTGCAGGCCCAGCACCGCGGCCCAGAACGGCTTGACCTCACCGAGGTCCCAGGTGTCGAGCGCCCACTCCACCGACTGCAGACGCGCCGGGGTGGCGCTCACCTCCAGCTCGGCGGCCACCTGGGAGACCGCCTTGGCCAGCCGCAGGTCGCGTCGGGTGATGCCGCCGACGTCGTGGCTCCACGTGCGTACCTCGACGAAGCCGTAGCGCAGGTCGAGGTCGGGGTGGTGGTCCATGGCGTCGGCGAGCCCCGCGACCTCGGCGACCAGGCGGGCACCGGTGGCGAAGTCGCCGGTGTCGAAGCGGGCCGCCAGCACCCCGAAGAGCGGGCGCCAGTCCCCCAGGCCCCCCTGGACGGCCGCGTCCACGTCCGCGTCAGGGAGCAGGTGCTTGTCGGCCGAGGAGATCACGCCCTCCACCCTGCCGGTCCGTGGCCGACCGCGCCAGCGCTTCCCCGCACGGATGCTCCAGCAGCGCTAGCGTCACGACCGGCGCGCCCCTCCCCAGGGCTCCGTGAGCGAGCATCGCGCCAGGAAGGTGCCCCCTGTGTCCAGCCATGCCCGTCCCCTCCATCTCACGACCGCCGTGGTCGCCACGGCCGCACTGCTCCTCCAGCTGGTGCTCGTCGTCAACGGCGAGGCCGTGCTCGACGAGACCCAAGCACCCCCGACGGCCACCGCCGTCGCGCGGTACGTCAGCTACTTCACGATCCAGTCCAACCTGCTGGTGGCCATCGGCGCCTGGACCCTGGCAGCGCATCCGCAGCGCGACGGCCGCGGCTGGCGGGTGCTGCGGCTGGCCGGGCTCACCGGCATCACCGTCACCGCCCTCGTGCACGCCGTGCTGCTGCGCCCGCTGCTCGACCTGGAGGGCGCCTCGTGGCTGGCCGACACCCTGCTGCACGTCGCGGTACCGCTGCTGGCGGCCGGGTCCTGGCTGCTGGCGGGGCCGCGGCCTCGGACCGACCTGCGCAGCGGCGCGCTGGCCATGCTGTGGCCGGTCGCCTGGCTGGTGTGGACCCTCGTGGTCGGGGCGGCGAGCGGGTGGTACCCCTACCCGTTCCTGGACGTCGGCGAGGAGGGCGCGGCCTCGGTGGCGCTCACCTCGGTCGCCATCACGGTGCTGATCCTCGCCGTGATGGCGCTCATCGGGTGGCTGGACCGTCGGCTGCCTGCTCCTGGGTCTCCTTCTGCAGGGTCTCGCGGGCCACGAGCCACGGCAGGAGCGCCGCCAGGCTGACCAGCCCGGTCATCAGGAAGGCAGCCTCGAAGCCGGCCTGGTCAGCGACGACGCCGATGAGCACCGGGCCGAGGATCGCACCCCCGTCCTGTGCCATCTGGAAGGTGCTGAGCACCGTGCCGCCGCTGCGCTCGTTGCCGATGACGTCGGCGACGGTCGCCTGCTGGCCGGGGTTGACCATGCCCGCACCGAACCCGGACACCGCCGAGAGCCCCAGCAGCACCCACAGGCTCTCGCTGAATCCCATCAGCCCCAGCGTCACCGCCGTGGTCGCCAGCCCGGCCAGCACCATCGGCCGGCGACCCACCGAGTCAGCCACCCTGCCGGAGAACTGCAGGCTCGACGCCGTGCCCGCCGCCGCCACCGCGAGTGCCACACCGGCCACCCAGGTCTCGTTGTGGACCGCGACTGCGAACTGCGGCACCACCGCCACGCGCACGCCGAAGTTGGCCCACCCGTTGGCGAACGCCGAGGCCAGCGCGGCGCGGTACGCCGAGTCGCGCAGTCCCTCCCCCAGCCGCATCGGCGGGGCCGGGGTGGCGGTCGGGTCTGGGCGCAGGCTGGCACCGGAGAGCCGGACGCCGACCACCAGCGCCGCGACGACCAGCGCGACGGCGTACGCGACGAACGGGACGCGCAGGCCGAGACCGGCCATCAGGCCGCCCAGGACCGGGCCGAGCATGCCGCCGATGAGGAAGGAGCTGGCGTAGGCCGAGGAGACCCGACCGCGCATCGTCGGCGGCGCGAGGCGCACCAGCAGCGCCATCGCCGACACGGTGAACATCGTCGACCCGAGGCCGCCGATGCCCCGGAAGACCAGCAGCTGCCAATAGGTCTGCGCCACCGCGGTCAGCAGCGAGGAGGCCGCGACGACGCACAGCCCGGTCATGTAGACCCAGCGCTCCCCCAGTCGCGCGACCAGCACGCCGGAGCCGGGCGCTCCGAGGAGGCGGAAGAACGCGAAGATCGAGACCACGACCGACGCTGCCGCGACGCCCACGTCGAAGCTGCGCGCGTAGGCCGGCAGCACGGGGCTGATCAGCCCGAAGCCGATGGCGATGACGAAGGCCGAGGCGATCAGGACCTTGATCTCGCCGGGGATCGGGGGTCTCGACGCTCCCGTGTCACGCGTGCTCACGAGGAGGCCAGCACCTCGGCGGCCGCGCGCATTCCCTCCTCCACCTCGGTGAAGGAGGTCGACAGCGGGGCCAAGCCGATCCGCAGCCCGCCGGGGTCGCGGTAGTCGGGGATGACGTGACGCTCCCACAGCCGCGCGACGACCTCCCGCATCCGGGAGTGGTCGACCGTGACGTGCCCGCCGCGCAGGGCGGCGTCGCGGGGCGACGCGACCTGTGCGCCCAGGGGCGCGAGCAGGTCATCGGCCAGCTCGATCGCGTACGACGTCAGCGACACGGACTTGGCACGCACCGCCCCCATGCCGACCTCCTCGATCGTGGCGACCGTGTCGCGCAGCGCCAGCATGCCCACGATCGGCGGGGTGCCCGAGATCATCCGGCGGATGCCCGGGGCCGGGGCCCAGTCCGGACCCATCGCGAACGGGTCGGTGTGGCCCATCCAGCCCGTCACCGGCTGGTCCAGCACGTGGTGGTGACGCTGGGCGGCGTAGACGAACGCGGGCGACCCGGGGCCGCCGCCGAGGTACTTGTAGGTGCACCCGACGGCCAGGTCGACACCCCAGTCGTCGAGGGCGAGCGGCACCGAGCCGACCGAGTGCGAGAGGTCCCACAGCACGACCGCGCCCACGTCGTGGGCGGCGCGTGTGATCGCCTCGGCGTCGGCGAGCCAGGCCGAGCGGTAGGCGACGTGGCTGAGCAGCACGACCGCGGTGTCCCCGGAGAGCTCGGCCGCCACGTCGTCGGTGGAGACCCCGGCGGCCGGGTCGACCTCGACCCACCTCAGGGTCAGCCCGAGCTCGCGGGCGACCGACGCAGCGACGTACCTGTCGGTCGGGAAGTCGTCGCGGCACAGCACCACCTCGTGCCGCTCCGGTCGCAGGGCGCAGGCGGCCCGCAGCGCCTTGTAGAGCAGCACCGTCGTCGAGTCACCGACCGTGGTCTGGCCGGGCGCCGCGCCCAGGCACGCCGCGGCGATCTCGTCGCCGACGACCAGGGGCAGCTCCATCCAGGACTCGTCCCAGCCGCGGATCAGCCGACCGCCCCACTCGGCCTCGACGAAGGTCGCGAGCCGCTCGGCCGTCACCCGCAGCGGACGGCCCAGCGAGTTGCCGTCGAAGTAGACCAGGGGGGTCTCGCTTCCGACGTACCTCTCGCGCAGGTGCGCCAGCGGATCCGCGGCGTCGAGGTCGGCGGCGGTCCGTCCGGTCGGTGTGCTCACGGCGCCTGTCTACCCCAGGTGTCGAGGGCGGGCCGCGGGTCTGCTGGCATGCTCCCCGCATGAGCATCCGTCCCGAGCTGCTGGAGGTGCTCGCGCGGCGGGCCCTGACCGAGGACTCCGCCCGTCCCGAGGCCGTCGAGAGGCTGCACGCGCGCGGCGGTCGCACCGCCCGGGAGAACCTCGCGGCGCTGGTCGACGACGGCTCGTTCGTGGAGTACGGGCGCTTCGTGACCGCGGCCCAGGCCCAGCGCCGCCCCCTCGACGAGCTGCTGGACCGCAGCGTGGCCGACGGGATCGTGGGTGGTCTCGCCACCATCGACGGGCACCAGGTCGCGGTGATGTCCTACGACTACCTCGTCATGGCCGGCACCCAGGGGATGCGGGGTCACCGCAAGACCGACCGCCTCATCGACGTGATCGAGCGGCTCGGGCTGCCGACGGTCTTCTTCGCGGCCGGCGGGGGCGGGCGGCCCGGGGACACCGACATCCCGCTGGTCTCGGCCCTGGACGTGACGACGTTCGCGGCGTGGGCGCGGCTCTCGGGCCGGGTGCCGCGGATCGCGGTCGTCGAGGACAACTGCTTCGCCGGCAACGCCGTGATCGCCGGCTGCTCGGACCTGATCGTCGCCACCGAGCGCGCGTCGCTGGGCATGGGCGGGCCCGCGATGATCGCCGGCGGCGGCCTCGGGGACGTCGCGGCCGCCGACGTGGGGCCGATCGAGGTGATGGAGGCCAACGGCGTCGTCGACGTGACCACCGACGACGCGGTGGCGACCACCCGCGCGCTCATCGGCTACTTCCTCGGCCGGTCGCCGAGCTGGACCGCGCCCGACCAGGCGCCGCTGCGCGACGCCGTGCCGGAGGGCGAGCGGACCGCCTACGAGCTGCTGCCGATCGTCGAGACGCTGTGCGACGAGGACTCCGTGACAGTGCTGAGGCCGACCTTCGCGCCCGAGCTGCTCACGGCACTGGGTCGCGTCGAGGGACGCACCGTGGGGATCCTCGGCAACGACACCCGGCACTGGGCGGGCGCGATCACCGCAGACGCCGGCGACAAGGCCGCCCGCTTCCTGCAGCTGTGCGACGCCCACGGCTTCCCGGTCGTCTCGCTGGTCGACACCCCCGGGATGATGGTGGGGGCCGACGCCGAGCGCACCGGGCTCGTCCGCCACACGTCGCGGCTTCTCGTCGCCGCAGCCCGGATGGAGGTGCCGCTGGTCGGTGTGGTCCTGCGGCGGGGCTACGGCCTGGGCGCCCAGGCGATGCTCGGCGGCAGCACGCACGAGCCGCTCATGACGCTCGCCTGGCCGGGCGCCCACCTCGGCGCCATGGGGCTCGAAGGGGCGGTGCGGCTCTCGATGCGCCGCGAGCTCGAGGCCATCGAGGACGAGGCTGAGCGCGAGGCGCGGGTGCGGGAGCTGACGGCGTACGCCCAGGCGGGCTCGACCGCGCTCGAGGTCGCCCGGGTCTTCGAGATCGACGACGTCATCGACCCCGCCGAGACGCGCGGGGTGCTGGCGAGGCTGCTCGACGCCGCCGACCGGGAAGGACGGCTGGCCGGCAGCGGACGCCCCGTCGACACCTGGTGACGGGTTCGTCGACGCGGCAGCGATGAGTCCGTCGGTGCCGGCTGGTCTGATGCCTTCATGAGGAAGCTGATCGTCACCGAGTTCATCACCCTGGACGGCGTCATCGAGGACCCGAGCTGGACCTTCTCCGAGGTCGAGCACGACGACGCCGTCTACGACATCAAGGGCCGCGAGCAGGAGGAGGCCAGCGCGCTGCTGCTCGGCCGGGTCTCCCACGACGAGTTCGCGCCGGTGTGGCCGTCGATGGAGGAGTTCGAGACCTACAACGCGATGCCGAAGTACGTCGTCTCCTCGACGTTGCAGGGCTCGGACTGGACCAACACCCACGTCCTGCGCTCGCTCGACGACGTCGCTGCCCTCAAGGAGCGGACCGACGAGGGTGACGGCCCGATCTACGTGCACGCGAGCGCGCTGCTGACCCAGGGGCTGCTCGCCGCCGGGCTGGTGGACCGACTGCACCTGCTCGTCTTCCCGCTGGTCCTCGGCGCCGGCAAGAGGCTGTTCGCCGACGACGGCGAGAAGGTGAGGCTGTCGCTGGTCGAGCACGCCGCCTACGCCAACGGCGTCACGCTGCAGGTGCTCGACGTCAGGCGTTGAGGTTCACCGGGTCGCCAGGCTTGCTGGGCTCGCACCTCGACCGGTGGTGGAGGTGGGCGGTCGAGGTGCACCGGGTCTCGACACGCCGGACGCGACTTCGTCCCTCAGTCGCGCGGCTTGCTCGACCACCGATCGACGGGTCCGCTCGCGCGTCCCCGTCAGCCCGTGACGGCGCCGTGCGCGGCGGAGGAGACGATCTTGGCGTACTTGCCGAGGACGCCCTTGGTGTACTTCGGCGGGTTCGGGGCCCAGCCCTCCTTGCGGGAGTCCCAGTCCTCGCCCTGCTCGACCTCGAGCGTGCGGTTGAGGACGTCGAGGGTGATCTTGTCGCCGTCGCGGACGAAGGCGATCGGACCGCCGTCGACGGCCTCGGGGGCGATGTGCCCGACGCACAGGCCGGTGGTGCCGCCGGAGAAGCGGCCGTCGGTGAGCAGCAGGACGTCCTTGCCGAGGCCGGCGCCCTTGATGGCGCCGGTGATGGCGAGCATCTCGCGCATGCCGGGGCCGCCCTTGGGGCCCTCGTAGCGGATGACGACCACGTCGTTCGCCACGATCTTGCCCGCCGCCAGCGCGTCCATCGCGGCGCGCTCGCCGTCGAAGACCCGGGCGGTCCCCTCGAAGACGGTCTCGTCGAAGCCGGCCGACTTCACCACGGCGCCGTCAGGGGCCAGCGAGCCCTTGAGGATGGTCAGGCCGCCGGTCTTGTGGATCGGGCGCTCCAGGGAGCGGATGACGTCGTCGTCGAGCGCCGGCGGGTTCAGGTCGGCGAGGTTCTCGGCCAGCGTCTTGCCGGTGACGGTCAGCGCGTCACCGTGCATGAGGCCGGCATCCAGCAGTGCCTTCATCACCACGGGGATGCCGCCGATCTTGTCGACGTCGTTCATGACGTACTTGCCGAACGGCTTCAGGTCGCCGAGGTGCGGCACCTTGTCGCCGATGCGGTTGAAGTCGTCGATGGTCAGCGGGACCTCGGCCTCGCGGGCGATCGCGAGCAGGTGCAGCACGGCGTTGGTGGAGCCGCCCAGCGCCATCACGACGGTGATGGCGTTCTCGAAGGCCTCCATCGTCATGATCTGGCGGGCGGTGATGCCCTTGGCGATCAGGTTGACCACGGCCTCGCCGGAGCGGTGGGCGAAGCCGTCACGGCGACGGTCCACGGCCGGCGGGGCGGCCGAGCCCGGCAGCGACATGCCCAGCGCCTCGCCGACGGCAGCCATCGTGTTGGCGGTGTACATGCCGCCGCAGGCGCCCTCGCCGGGGCAGATCGCGCGCTCGATGCGGTCGACCTCGTCGCGGCTGATCCTGCCGGCCAGGCACGCACCGACGGCCTCGAAGGCGTCGATGATGGTGACGTCCTTGCCGTCGACCTGGCCGGGCATGATCGAGCCGGCGTAGAGGAAGACGCTGGCCAGATCCAGGCGCGCGGCGGCCATCAGCATGCCGGGCAGCGACTTGTCACAGCCGGCGAGGAGCACCGAGCCGTCGAGACGCTCGGCGTTCATCACGACCTCGACGGAGTCGGCGATGACCTCGCGGGAGACCAGCGAGAAGTGCATCCCCTCGTGGCCCATCGAGATGCCGTCGGAGACCGAGATCGTGCCGAACTCCAGGGGGTAGCCCTGGGCCGCGTGCACGCCGTTCTTCACGGCCTTGGCCAGCCGGTCGAGCGACAGGTTGCAGGGGGTGATCTCGTTCCAGCTGGACGCGACGCCGATCTGGGGCTTCTCCCAGTCCTCGTCGCCCATGCCCACGGCCCGCAGCATCCCTCGCGACGCGGCCCGCTCGAGACCGTCGGTCACGTCGCGGGAACGGGGCTTGAGATCAGGGGTGCTGTCGGGTCCGGTCATGGGGGAAAGCCTACGTGCGACGGCTCTCACGCTTTCGCCACGTCTCAACCCTCCGGCTGCGCGGGCACGCACCGACGCCCTAGCCTCTTCGGGTGACTGGATCCCATGCCGCTCCCCCGACGGTGACCTGGCCCGACCACGCCGCCGTCCTCTTCGACCTCGACGGCGTCATCACCCCCACGGCCGAGGTGCACATGCGGGCCTGGGCGGAGATGTTCAACGAGTTCCTCCAGGGCTACGACGGCCCCGCTGAGGACACCTCGCCCTACACCGACGCCGACTACTTCGCCCACGTCGACGGCAAGCCCCGCTACGACGGCGTGCGCGACTTCCTGACCTCGCGCGGCATCTCGCTTCCGGAGTCCGGCACGGACCTCTCGGTCGTCGCACTGGGCGACCGCAAGAACGACGCCTTCAACGCCGTGCTCGAGCGCGACGGGGTCGACCCCTACCCGGGCACCGTCGCGCTGCTCGACCACCTGCGCGACCTCGGTACGCCGCTGGCGATCGTCTCCTCGAGCGCCAACGCCCCCGCGGTGCTGGAGGCCGCCCGGCTGTCGGACCGCTTCTCGACGATCGTCGACGGTCGCGTCGCTGCCGCCGAGGGGCTGCCGGGCAAGCCCGCGCCCGACACCTTCCAGCACGCCGCCGACACCCTCGGGGTCCCCCGGGAGGCGGCCGTGGTCGTGGAGGACGCGGTCTCCGGCGTACGTGCCGGTGCGGCGGGGGGCTTCGCGCTCGTCGTCGGCGTGGACCGCGGGGCCGGCCACGACGTCCTGGCCGGGGCCGGCGCCGACGTCGTCGTCTCCGACCTGCTCGAGCTCGTCCCGGCCTCGTCCGACGGAGCGTCGGCATGAGCCGGGGTCAGGTCCACGGCGACCCGCTGGACCGCTCGCGCTTCCCCGTCGACCCGTGGCGGCTTGTCGAGCGGACGCCCAGCGACCACGACCTCGGGGTGACCGAGACGCTGTTCACCGTCGCCAACGGCTACCTCGGGATGCGCGGCAACCCCGAGGAGGGCCGCGACGCGTTCGCGCACGGCACCTTCGTCAACGGGTTCCACGAGACCTGGGAGATCCGGCACGCGGAGGCCGCGTACGGCTTCGCCCGCACGGGCCAGACGATCGTCAACGTCCCCGACGCCAAGCTGATGAAGCTCTACGTCGACGACGAGCCGCTGATCCTCGGGACCGCCGACCTCGAGCACTACGAGCGCATCCTCGACTTCCGCGACGGCGTGCTGCGCCGGTCGCTGGTCTGGCGCACCCCATCCGGCAAGCGGGTCAAGGTCGACTCCACGCGCATGGTGTCGATGACCCAGCGCCACCTGGCGCTGCTGACCCTCGAGGTCACCATGCTCGAGGGCGACGCCCCGATCGTGATCTCCTCCCAGCTGCTCAACCGCCAGGACGGCACCGACGAGTACCACGACGCCGCCGAGGCCATGGGCGCCGGCGTGGACCCGCGCAAGGCCGGCACGTTCGAGCACCGCGTGCTGCTGCCGCGGATGAGCCGGGTCGAGGACGACCGGATGCTGCTGGGCTACCAGTGCGCGTCGTCGAAGATGACGATCGCGGTCGCCGCCGACCACACGCTGCACACCCACGACGACGCCGACGTCGTGGTCCGTCACGACGACGACCTGGCCAAGATGGTCTTCCGGGTCCAGGCCGACCAGGGCCGCCCCGTACGGCTGGAGAAGGTCGTGGCCTACCACTCCTCGCGCGGTGTGCCCGTGCGCGAGCTGGCCGACCGGTGCGACCGCACCCTGGACCGCGCTGCCCGCGCGGGCATCGGCGAGGCCGTGGCCGAGCAGCGCGCCTGGTTCGACGCGTTCTGGGACGCCGCCGACGTCGACACGCTCTCCGAGCGCTCCGACGACGAAGCCCGCGCCACCCAGCAGGCGATCAGGTTCAACCTGTTCTCGCTGGCGCAGGCCTCGGCCCGCGCCGACCAGTGGGGCGTGCCCGCCAAGGGCGTGACCGGCTCGGGCTACGAGGGTCACTACTTCTGGGACTCCGAGATCTACGTCGCTCCGTTCCTGACCTACACCCAGCCCGCCCTGGCCAAGAACCTCCTGCACTTCCGCTCCCGGATGCTCGACGCCGCGCGCCACCGGGCCGCGGAGATGGCCCAGAAGGGCGCGCTCTTCCCGTGGCGCACCATCAACGGCGAGGAGGCGTCGGCCTACTACGCCGCCGGCACCGCCCAGGTGCACATCGACGCCGACGTGGTCTACGCCCTGACGCAGTACCTCACCGCCACCGACGACGTCGGCTTCCTGCTGCGCCACGGGATCGACATCCTGGTCGAGACCTCGCGGATGTGGGCCGACCTCGGCTTCTGGCGCGAGAACGGCACGCCCACCTTCCACATCCACGGCGTGACCGGGCCTGACGAGTACACGACGGTCGTCAACAACAACCTGTTCACCAACGTCATGGCGCGGCACAACCTCGAGCAGGCCGTCGCCGCCGTGGAGCGGATCCGGCGCGACCACCCCGTCGACTTCCGGCAGATCTGCGCCCGCCTCGACCTCACCGACGAGGAGGTCGCGGAGTGGGCCCGCTGCGCCGAGGGGATGCACATCCCCTTCGACGAGGGTCTGGGCATCCACCCGCAGGACGACTTCTTCCTCGACCGCGAGGTGTGGGACCTCTCCCGCACCCCCGACGAGCTGAGGCCGCTGCTGCTGCACTACCACCCGCTGGTGATCTACCGGTTCCAGGTGCTCAAGCAGGCCGACGTGGTGCTCGCGCTCTTCCTGCAGGGCGACCGGTTCACCGACGCCGAGAAGCGTGCCGACTTCGAGTACTACGACCCGATCACCACCGGCGACTCCACGCTCTCGGCCGTCGTGCAGTCGGTCATGGCCGCCGAGGTCGGCTACCACGAGCAGGCCTGGGACTACTTCCGCCAGGCGTTGTACGTCGACCTGGCCAACCTGCACGGCAACACCGTCGACGGCATGCACATCGCCTCGACCGGCGGTGTCTGGTCGGCGCTGGTGTGCGGCTTCGGCGGCATGCGCGACCGTGGCGGTCGGTTGACGTTCGACCCGCGGCTCCCCGACGCCTTCGACCAGCTGACGTTCTCGCTGGTGTGGCGCGGCTCGCGGGTCCGGGTGCGGTTGGCCGAGGACACGATGACGTTCACCGTGGTCGCGGGCACCGGCGGGGTCCCGGTGAGCGTGCGAGGGAGCGAGCACGTGGTGCACGCCGACCAGCCACTCGTCGTACCCCTCGGCGAGGGGGGTGCGGCCGGCACCCGGCTGGGACACGAGCTCGACGAGCACCCGCAGCTCGGCGGCACGCGCGCCGACGGCTCGAAGATCACCGCCGGGGTGCCCGAGCCGATCCCGATGCCGGCCGACGACGAGCCCGACCTCGCCGGCTCGCCCCCGACCGAGCCGCCGCCCTTCGGCCTCCAGGACTGACCACCCGGCCCCGCCGAGCCGGCGTATTGATGCGCCAGCTCGGCGTGGAGGGGCGTCGAACCGGCGTATCAATACGCCGGTTCGACGTGTGGGGCGGCTCAGACCGCGGCCGCTCGCACGCACATCACGTCGGGCAGGTCGCGTACGGCGCAGAGCCACGTCTCCCCGGCATCGGGCGAGACCCACACCGACCCGTTGCGCGCGCCGACGTAGACCCCCGCCGTGGCGTGGTCGTCGACGGCCATGGCGTCGCGCATCACTCCGACGTAGAAGCCGTCGGGCAGCTGCCCGGCACCGAGCTCCTCCCAGGAGTCACCGGCGTCGCGCGAGCGCCAGACCCGCGCCTTCGCACCGACCGGGTAGCGGCCCTCGCCGCCGCCGAGCGGGAAGGTGTAGATGGTGTCGGGCTCGTGCGGGTGGACGACCATCGGGAAGCCGAAGTCCGAGGGCAGGCCGTCCGCGATGGAGGTGTAGGAGCCGCCCTCGTCGTCGGAGCGGAAGACGCCGCCGTGGTTCTGCACGTAGAGCCGCTCGGGGCGCGCGGGGTGCCGGGCGACCTTGTGCACGCACTGGCCGTAGGGCGGGTACTGCTGGCCCTCGGGCAGGAAGCCCGCCGAGATGCCCTGGCTGCGCGGCGACCAGCTGCCTCCGCCGTCGGTGGTCTGGTAGACCCCGCCGGTCGAGATGGCGGCGGTGACCGACGTGGGGTCGCTGGGGTGCGGCAGGATCGTGTGGAAGGCCTGCCCACCGAAGCCGGCGCCCCACTCGGCGCGGTGCGGGTGGTCCCACAGGCCGCGCTCGAGCGTGTAGGTCTCGCCGCCGTCGGTGGAGCGGAAGATCGCGCCGGGCTCGGTGCCGGCCCACACGACGCCCGGCTCGGCGCCGGCCGTGAGCTGCCAGACCCGCTCGACCGAGGCGTCGACGTCGTCGGGGAACCGCGGCGCCTGCTCGGCCTCGCGCCAGGTCTCGCCGAGGTCCTCGCTGATGCGCACCTGCGGCCCCAGCCACGACGAGGACGCACCGACCAGGAGGCGGGGCGTGGCACCGCGGGTGTCGACCAGGCAGGAGTAGACCTCCTCCATGTCGCTGTGCGGGCCGCTCCACTCCCAGTCCACCCGTGCCTCGTCGGAGCGCCCGACCCAGAGCCCCTTGCGCGTGCCCACCATCAGCACCGTGCTGCCCACGGCTGCCTCCCGTCCGTCGTCCGCCAGATCAGATCACCTAGGTTGACCCGGTGACCGGGCCGAACTCATCGAACACCTCGGCACCGACGGTGTCACCCGTCTGGCTCGTCCTCATCGGGATCGCGTCGGTCCAGCTCGGTGCCGGGTTCGCGAAGTCGCTGTTCGACGACGTCGCGCCGACCACCATCGTCTGGCTGCGCCTGGCCACCAGCGTGCTGGTCCTGGTGGCGGTCCTGCGCCCGCGCGTGCGGGGCCGCAGCCGCGAGGACTGGGCGGTCGTGCTCGCCTTCGGCCTCAGCCTCGGGTTGATGAACTGGGCGATCTACCAGTCCTTCGCCCGCATCCCGCTGGGTGTCGCGGTGACGATCGAGTTCATCGGCCCGCTCGCCCTGGCGGTCCTGGGATCGAGGCGGCCGCGCGACCTGCTCTGGGTGGTGCTGGCCGGCGCCGGGGTGCTCCTGCTCGGCTTCGACGGCGACCACCTCGACGCGGCCGGGGTCGGGTTCGCCCTGCTCGCGGGCGGGTCGTGGGCGGCGTACATCCTGCTGAGCGCGAGGACCGGGCAGCGCTGGCAGGGCCTGGACGGTCTGGCCGTCGCGAGCGTCGTCGCCACCGTCCTCCTGACGCCGCTGGCGATCGGGATCGGCGGGTCGGAGCTCGTCGATCCCCGGGTGCTGCTGGTCGGCGCCGCCGTGGGCGTGCTGTCGTCGGTGATCCCCTACAGCTGCGAGCTGGTCGCGCTGCGCACCCTCTCCCCCGGCGTCTTCGGCATCCTGATGAGCCTCGAGCCGGCCGCCGCCGCCCTCGCCGGCATCGTGGTGCTGGGCGAGCTGCTGGGCCCACCGCAGTACGCCGCCATCGCCTGCGTCGTGGCCGCCAGCGTCGGGGCGACCCGCAGCGGGCAGCAGGCCGTCCTGCGAGACTGACCTGCGCGACTGACCTGCGCGACTGACCTGCGCGAGTGACCTGCGCGCCGAGCCGGCGCAGCCGTCCGGACGGTCGCGCCGGTTCGGCACCCCCTGCAGTCCCTCACCGATGGCAGGGTGCGGACCCGTTCACGTAGACGTCACACGCCCGCCCCTTGTGAGAGCGCTCTCACCTCCTAGGGTGGGTGACGTACCCGCCGCTGGCCCACCCCACTGGCTCCCTGATGTCCCCCTGAGGAGTCGTCCCACATGCAGTCCCAGGCACCCCGCCTCACCGTGCTCACCACGACGCGCAGCGTCTCCGGTTCGGCCTGGCAGGCCCTCGCCTCGAAGCTGCCGCTGACCTCGCGCCTGCAGGGCTCGCTGGTGACGTCGGTGCACCGGTGGGCCGTGGACTCCCAGCGATCCGCGTGCCGCAACGCGATGGTCGCCGGCACCGCGCTGGCCGTACGGCGCGCGGAGCGCGAGGAGGTCGAGGAGTTCTTCGCCGGCCGGGTCCCCGCCCCCGCCACCGAGCAGGACCGTCTCGACGACCTCCCCCAGGAGTCGGCGGACGCCTCGCAGGCCCAGGGTCACTCGGCTCACACCGCCCACGGCTGAGCACCGCCCCCACACGCACCGCCGCTGCGGCACAATCTCGGGCATGCCGACCTCTGCGGCCCGCCCGGTCACGACCTCACCCGTCACCTTCCACGAGGTGCTCTCCGACGACGGCACCCTGTTGCGCGCCTGGACCAACGACCCCGACGGCACCAAGCCGGGGCCGACGGTCGTCCTCTGCAACGGCCTGGGGACCAACCCGTGGACCTGGCCCGCGCTCCTCGACCCCGCCTGCGAGGTGCGGGTCGTGTCGTGGAACCACCGCGGCACCGGCGGCTCCCAGCGCCCCACCGACCCCGAGCGGTGCGGCATCGAGGAGTTCGTCGAGGACGGCCTCTCGGTCATGGACCACTTCGGCGTGGCCAGGGCCGTGCTGATGGGCTGGTCGATGGGGGTCAACACGATGTTCGAGCTGGCCTTCCGCCACCCCGAGCGGGTCTCCGGGCTGTTCGCGGTCGCCGGCGTCCCCGGTGACACCTTCGCCACCATGCTCGGCCCGCTGCACCTGCCGCACGTGGTGGCCCGCACCCTCACCATCAACGCCACCCGCGTCGCCAAGCACGCCGGATGGGCGCTGACCCCGATCGCCCGCCGCCTGCCCATCGGCAAGCGCGCCGTGGACCTGCTCAGCCACAGCGGCTTCATGCTGCCCGTGCAGGACCCGGAGATCACCGCGAAGGCGGTTACCGAGTTCCTCACCACCCCGATGGGCTGGTACTTCCACCTCGCCCTGCGCACCTCCGAACACGGCCGCGTCTCGCTGCGCAACATCCGGGTGCCCGCGACCTTCGTCGCCGGCCGGTGGGACGTCCTGGCCGGCGCACGTGACATGCGCACCGCCGCCGACCGCATCGAGGGAGCGACCTACGTCGAGCTCCCGGGCAGCCACTTCCTCGGTCTCGAGCACCCGGACGAGGTGCACGCGCTGCTCCTGGAGCTGCTCGAGAAGGTCTCGTGACCCGTCTGCGCCGGAGCGTCGCCGCGGCCGCGGTGCTGCCGCTGGCGCTGGCGCTGACCGGCTGCCTGCAGGAGGGCAGCACCTCCACGGTCACGATCATCGAGACGACCGCCACCGGCACCCCGCTGCCCGCCCCGACCACCGCGCCCTCGAGCACGGCCCCCACCGAGGAGCCGACCGAGGGTCAGGGGGCGGAGGAGTCCGGGCCCCCGGAGCTGATCGGCACGATCGCCACCGGTCTCGCGGTGCCGTGGGGCATCGCGTTCCTGCCGGACGGCGACGCCATCGTGACCGAACGCGACTCCACGCGCGTGCTGCTGCTCCGCGGGCCCGAGCACGACGTGATCGAGGTCGCCACGGTCGACGCCGCCGCGCCCGCGGGCGAAGGTGGGCTGCTCGGGGTGGCCGTGTCCCCGTCGTACGACGACGACGGGCTGGTCTACCTCTACCTCACCACCCCCAGCGACAACCGGGTCGTGCGCGGCGTCCTCGACGGCGAGCGGCTCGGGGAGCTCGAGCCGGTGCTGACCGGCATCCCCAACGGCTTCATCCACGACGGCGGGCAGCTTGTGTTCGGCCCCGACGGCTACCTCTACGTCTCCACCGGTGAGGCCGGTGACCCGCCGCGGGCCGCCGACCCCGACGACCTGGGCGGCAAGGTCCTGCGGATCACCCCCGACGGCGACCCCGCGCCGGGCAACCCCGACCCCGACTCCCCCGTCTGGAGCCTCGGCCACCGCAACATCCAGGGCCTCACCTTCGTCGGCACCAAGCTCTGGGCCTCGGAGTTCGGGCAGGACCGCTTCGACGAGCTCAACCTCATCACCGCCGGCCGCGACTACGGCTGGCCGGCCGTCGAGGGCGAGGGCGGCAGGAGTCAGGGGTACGTCGACCCTCAGGTCACCTGGGCCACCGACGACGCCTCCCCCTCGGGCCTGGCCTACGCCGACGGCCGATTGTGGCTCGGCGCCCTCAAGGGGCAGCGGCTCTGGCGGGTCGAGGTGAAGGGCAAGAAGGCCCGCAAGCCCCGTGCGTTCTTCGTCGGCGACCATGGCCGACTGCGCTCGGTCGTCGCCGCCCCCGACGGCACGCTCTGGGTCACCACCAGCAACCGGGACGGCCGGGGCTCCCCCGTCGACGGGGACGACAAGATCCTGCAGATCCGGCCCTGACCGGCTGGCCGGTCAGGTGGCTGTTTCACCACCCGGGGGGTGAAACAGGCCCTGGAGGGCGGAAGTTCCGGTCGACCAGCGGCAGTTTCCCCGCTCGGGTGGTGAAACCGCCGGCTCCGCGACCACCCCCACCACCGTCGCCCGGCGGGCGGCACGCCGCAGCACGGCCAGGACCGCGGGGCCGAGCACGACGACGGCGACGGCGTTGGTGATCGCGCGCATGGTGTCCCAGCCGCCGGTGGAGGTCAGCAGGGTGTAGACGCCGAAGCGGTGGAGGTTCTCCAGCAGCGGGGCGCCCGGGACGTAGGACAGCTGGCCCTCGTAGCCGGGGACGGCGATGCCGAGGGCGAAGGGCCAGCTCGAGAGGTTCATCAGCGCCCCGAAGAGGTACGCCGCCACCACGGCGTACGCCGCCAGCAGCACGATCTCCAGGCGACCCCGGGCCCGCGGCAGCAGGCCGGCGCCCATGCCGACCCAGGCGGAGATCAGCATCTGGTAGGGAAGCCACGGCCCGACCCCGGCGGTCATCAGTGCGGAGGCGAACAGCGACGTGCAGCCCAGCGCGAAGCCGAACCCGGGCCCCAGCACCCGCCCGGAGATGATCAGCAGGAAGAAGACGAGCTCCACGCCGGAGAGCCCCGGCGAGATCGCCCGGGTGACGGCGTTGACGGCACTGAGCACCCCCAGCAGGGCGAGCACCCGCGCGTCGAGGCCGCCCTCGGTCACCTCGGCCAGCACCACCGCGACGACGACCGGCAGCAGCGCCAGGAACAGGAACGGGGGGTCCACCCGGGTGCCCTCGGGCACCTGCAGCAGCAGCGGCCAGACCAGCATCATCAGACCGGCGAACGAGGCCAGCCCCAGCACCGCCAGCGAGCGCCGGGACAGCGGGACGGCGGCCACCCGCAGGTCCGGCGCGACCCCGCTCATGCCGTCTCCAGCGCGTCGACCACCTCGTCGACCCGCAGCCACGGTGGGCCGAGCACCTTGGTCACCTGCGGCGCGAAGGCCGGCGACTCGGCGACCACCGTGCGCGCGGGCCCGCGCGAGACGACCTCGCCCTCGGTCAGCACCAGCGCGTCGTCGGCGGCCTGCGCCACGAACTCCACGTCGTGGGAGGCCACCAGGACCGCGTGCCCGTCGGCGGCGAGGTCGCGCACCGTGCGCGCCAGCACCCGCTTGGCGGCGTAGTCCAACCCGCGCGTCGGCTCGTCGAGCAGCACGACGCCGGGGCGGGCGGCCAGCACCAGCGAGAGCGCCAGCGCGAGCCGCTGCCCCTCCGACAGGTCGCGCGGGTGGGCGTCGTCGGGCACGCCGGGCACGAGCGAGTCCAGGATCTCCCGGCACGAGCCGTCACCCCCGTCGCCGGCGGCGAGCTCGTCGGCGACGGTCTCGAGGTAGAGCAGGTCCGCGGCGTTCTGCGGCAGCAGCCCGACCAGCTCGCGACGCTGCGCGGCGGGCTTCTCGGCGGGGTCGGCGACGGCGTCCCTGCGGCGTACGTCGACGTCGCCGGCGAACCGCGCACCCGTGCCCTGCAGCGCCCACAGCAGCGAGGACTTCCCCGAGCCGTTGCGCCCCATGAGCGCGGTGACGCGGCCGGCCGGCAGCGTCAGGTCGACGGAGCGTACGGCGACCTCCCGGCCGTGGACCACGGTGACCCCGCGGGCGACCAGGCCGTCGCCGTCGTCAGTGACCGCAGGCGCCGCCGGAGAGGAGGGGACCGACCCGAGCCGGTCGGCCAGCCCCCTGGCGCGACGCCGGGCGTCGCGGACGCTCAGCGGCAACGGCGACCAGCCCGCGGCCCGGCCGAGCTCCACGATCGGCGGCACGACCGGCGAGGAGGCCAGCAGGTCGACGGGCTCGCCCACCTGGACCCGGCCGTCGCCGGTCATCAGGCACATGGTGTCGGCGAACGGCACGACCCGCTCGAGGCGGTGCTCGGCGAGCAGCACCGAGACGCCGAGGTCGTGCACGAGGCGGGTGAGCGTCGCGAGCACCTCCTCGGCCGCGGTGGGGTCCAGCGCCGAGGTCGGCTCGTCGAGCACGAGCAGCCGGGGGTGCATGGTCAGCACGGCACCGATGGCGACCCGCTGCTGCTGTCCACCCGACAGGGTGCGCAGGTCACGCGAGCGCAGGTCGGCGATGCCGAGGAGGTCGAGGGTCTCCTCGACCCGGCGGCGCATGGTCGCGGCGGGCAGGCCGAGCTGCTCCATGCCGTAGGCCAGCTCCTCCTCGACGGTGTCGGTGACGAAGCCGAGGGCCGGGTCCTGCCCGACGTACCCGACCACGTGCGCCCGGTCGCGTGGCGGACGGCGCAGCACGCTCTCGCCCTCCAGCAGGACGTCGCCGGCGAGCACGCCCCCCGAGAAGCGCGGCACGAGACCGGCGACGACACCGAGCAGCGTGGACTTGCCGACGCCCGTGGGTCCCGAGAGCAGGACCAACTCGCCCTCCTCGACGACGAGGTCGACATCGGCGAGGACCGGCGCGAGACCGGCTCGGTAGCCGAACCGGATGCCGCGCAGCTCCAGGACCGGCGCGCTCATGCGGCCACCGCCTCGGCCTGGTCGTGGGCCATCCGCGCCCGAGGGACCGGCGGGGAGACAGGAGGCGGCGCGGCGAGCCCGCCTGCGACGGCGACCACCACCCCGGCCAGCACGCCCAGGCCGATCACCGGCACCGCGTCGAGGCCCGGGTAGGCGATGGTCAGCTGGGTCCGGGCGATCCACACCCACAGCGCGGCGGTGAGCACCCCGGCGCCGGCGACGACCCACTCGGGCCACAGCCACGAGTCGGGCCGGTAGCGGGTGCGCTCGACCCGGCGCCCGGCGCTCACCAGGCCCAGCACCGCCAGGCCGACGCCGAGCAGCAGCACGGGCAGTGCGAGGAGGCGCGGAGCGGTGCGGTCGAGCACCGCGTAGGTGCCCAGGCAGGTGCCGCACAGCCCGACGATCATGAGGGCACCGGTGCGCACCCGGGCACGGCGGTCCAGGCCGGGAGCGCGGCCGTAGCCGCGCGCGTCCATGCCGGCCGCCATCGCCATCGAGCGGTCGATCGCGTCCTCGAGGACGGGCACGAGGAAGCGACGGATGCCGTGGACGCGACCGGTCGCACCGGCGCGCAGGCCCTGGGCGGCACGGACCCGGCGCGCGGAGTCGGCCAGCTGCGGCAGCACGGTCACCGCCACCACCATCGCGGCGCCGACCTCGTAGAGCGCCGGTGGCACCGAGCGCAGCAGTCGCTTGGGGTTGGCCAGGGCGTTGGCCGCCCCGACGCAGACCACGATCGAGGCCAGTCGCATGCCGTCGTAGAGCCCCGCCAGCACCGACTCCAGCGTGACCGCTCCGAGCAGCGTGATGCCGGTGGTCCACTCCGGCAGCGGGATCGAGGGGAGGTCCAGCAGCACGGTGCCGGGGTACCCACCACCGAGCAGCAGGCGGAACACCACCCGCAGCACCACGATCGCCAGCCCCAGCCACAGGTAGAGCCGGAACGAGCGCGACCAGGGCTGGTCGGAGCGTCGCGCGGCCACCACGACGGCCGCCGCACCGACCAGCAGCAGCAACGAGAAGGGGTTGGTCGTCATGGACGCGGCGGCCGCGAGCCCGAGCGCCCACACCCACCACGCGACCGGGTGCAGGTCGCGCGGGAGGCGTGCGGTGCGCAGGCTCGTGGCCGCCGTCGTCACGGGATCGCCCTCCGGCGCAGCCAGACGGCGGCGCCGCCACCGGCGGCCAGCACCAGCAGCGCGACCGGCGCGACCCACACGGGCAGGCCGTCGGTCTCCGCCGCAGCCGCCTCCGTCGTACGACGCTGCGCGGCGGTGTCCGCGGACGGCTCGTCCTCCGGGGTCGCCGAGCCGGTGGGCGAGTCGCTGGCCCTGGCGCTCGCAGTCGCCTCGTCGGAGTCACGACCCTTGCGAGCCCGCTTGCGCTCCTTCGCGGACCCGGCCGTGGTGCTGCTCGACGCGGTCGGCTCCGCCGTCGCCCCAGCGGTGCTGCCGGCGGCCGACGACGACGTGCTGGTGGGTCCACCACCGCCGCCCGCGGCGGGCGTGGCCTTCTTCGTCGGCGAGGCGGCCGGGCTGCCGGACGGGGCGCTCGACGGGCTGGAGGCCGCCGCCTTCGGCGGCGTGGCGCTCGGCGGCGCGGAGCCGTCGACGTCGTCCCACGACAGCGCGACCGAGCCGCCCTCGGGGATGGTCAGGCCGTCCACGCCGACGGTGGAGTAGGTCCAGGTCCCCGACGTGCCGTTGGACCACCACAGGCCCCAGTAGGCGTCGGCCGGAGGCGTCTTGACGCAGGCCTCCTGCTCCGGGGAGGGCAGGCCATCGACCCGGCACACGAAGCCGGGCTGCTGCTGCACCCGGCCCAGCGTGTGCCCGGCCGCACCGAGGATCGCCGACGCCTTGTCCCCGCCGCCCCCGGCCACGCACGCGGTCTGCACGCCGCCGCCGAGGGAGTTGAAGTCGACCACGACGCTCACCCCGCCGCCGGCCGCGCAGGTGGCGGCGGTGGCGGGCGCCGCCCCGAGGCCCCCGACGGGCAGCACGACGGTGGCCGTCGCCAGGGCGACGACCACCGCGCGTGCGATGCGGCTCACTGCTTGCACGTGGCCTTCGAGAGGTTCTGCAGCGACGGCGCGGCCTGGGTCGCGGCCCGGCGCCACTGGTCGCGGGTCTCGACCGTGATGCCCTCGGTCTTGCCCGCGGTGAAGGCGGCACGGTTGAAGGCGATCGCGCCGACCTCGTCGGCCAGGGCGGTGTCGGAGTGCTTGCCGGCGACCTGCAGCTTCTTGACCCAGCGAGCGGCCTGGCGGGCCTTGCCGCACGAGCCGACCGAGGCCAGTGCCCAGCCGGCCAGCCCGGTGGAGTTGGTGTTCGAGCCCTCACCCTGGACGCCGGTGCCGAAGGACCCGTTGTCCTTCTGGAGGCCGCCCAGCCAGGCCGCGGCGGCGTCGATCGCGGCGGTGACGTCCTCGGTGGCGTCCAGCTCGAGCAGCTGGTTGAGCACGAGCGCGGTGGTGTCGACGCTCGGCTGTCCCTCGGCGGCGTCGCAGCTCTGGTCCTCGGCGTCGGCGTCGGCGGTCAGCGGGAGCCGGAAGTAGCCCGCCTCGCACTGCTGCTGGAGCAGGAACGACACGGCACCGCCGGCCTCGTCGGAGCCGCTGCGCGAGAGCGCCACGGCCGCGAAGGCCTGACCGATGGTGTTGGCGTAGTCGCCGAAGGCGCTCTGGTCGACGATGCGGCCCGCCGAGGGACCCTCGTCGGTGGTGACGCCCTCGAGCTGGGCGACCAGGTCGGTGCCGCCGACGTCGGTGGCGTCGCCGCCGACGAGGAGGGTGTAGGCGGCCAGCTTGGCCGTGGCACCGGCGTAGACCGCGCCCTCGTCGAACTCGCCGCCCTGGGTGTAGGAGGCGACCTGCCCCGCGGCGGCGGTCGCGATGTCGCGGGCGACCGCGCCCTTGCGGCCGGCGCCCTTGAGCGCGAAGCCGGCGTCGAGGCTCAGCCCGACGTCGGTGAAGTCGTACTGCTCGTTGACCAGCAGGTCGCCCTCGCCGAGCTCGCCGGCCAGCCACTGGACGGCCTTCTTCTCCTCGCGGACGCCGGCGCGGGCGGCGTCGGCCGGGGCGACGGTGCCGAGCGCGAGCGCCGCGGTGCCGGTGAGCGCGACGGCGCCGCGCAGGATGGTGTGCTTCACAGGGTGTCCTCTCCGCTGCTCAGCGGGAGGGCACGGCACGGGCCGCGTCCCCCGCTGCTTTCCTCGACAGCGTGTGTGGGGGTACGTCGCCTCGTGGGTGCTCCGGCTCGCACGTCCCTGGACGGGACGCGCCTACGGTTGCGGGTCAGCGCCGGACTTGGACCGGCTTCCCCCAGCAGGGCGCGTGTGGATGGGTGTCGGCGGCAGCCTACGCCCTGTCGGTCAGGAGAGCTTCTCCAGGATCAGTTCACGGACGCGGGCCGCGTCGGCCTGGCCGCGCATCTCCTTCATGACCGCCCCGATCAGGGCGCCGGCCGCCGCGACCTTGCCGTCGCGGATCTTGTCGGCCACGTCGGGGTTGGCCGCGATCGCGTTGTCGACGGCGGTCGAGAGCGCCCCGTCGTCGGAGACCACGGCCAGGCCGCGCTTCTCGACGATCTCGGCGGGCGTGCCCTCGCCGGCGAGCAGGCCGTCGAAGACCTGGCGGGCCAGCTTGTCGTTGACCACCTTGTCGTCGACGAGCTTCTGCACCGCCGCGACCTGGGCCGGGGTGACGCCGAGCTCGGTGATCTCCACGCCGGCGTCGTTGGCGCGACGCGAGAGCTCCGAGAGCCACCACTTGCGGGCGGCCTGCGGGGCGGCACCCTCCGCGACGGTCTCCTCGATGGCCTCCACGACCCCGGCGGCGACGACGTCGCGCATCTCCAGGTCGGTGAAGCCCCAGGCCTCCTGAAGCCGGGCCCGGCGCTCGACGGGGTTCTCCGGAAGGGTGCCGCGCAGCTCCTCGACCCACTCCCGCGACGGCGCCACGGGCACCAGGTCGGGCTCGGGGAAGTAGCGGTAGTCGTCGGCGTCGGACTTCGGGCGACCGCTGGTGGTGATCCCGGTGTCCTCGTGCCAGTGGCGGGTCTCCTGGAAGATCGCCTCGCCCGCGTCGAGGATCGCGGCGTGCCGCTGCATCTCGAAGCGCACCGCCCGCTCCACGGAACGGAAGGAGTTGACGTTCTTGGTCTCCGTGCGGGTGCCGAGCACACCGCTGCCCTTCGGGGACAGCGAGAGGTTCACGTCGGCACGCAGGTTGCCCTGGTCCATCCGGGCCTCGGAGACGCCGAGGGCCACGATCAGGTCGCGCAACTGCTGCACGTAGGCCCGGGCCACGGCCGGGGCCTTCTCCCCCGCGCCGAGGATCGGGCGGGTGACGATCTCGATGAGGGGGATGCCGGCGCGGTTGTAGTCGACCAGGGAGTAGTCGGCGCCGTGGATGCGGCCGGTGGCGCCACCGACGTGGGTGGACTTCCCGGTGTCCTCCTCCATGTGGGCACGCTCGATCTCCACGCGGAAGGTCTCACCGTCGACCTCGACGTCCATGTACCCGTCGAAGGCGATGGGCTCGTCGTACTGGCTGGTCTGGAAGTTCTTCGGCATGTCCGGGTAGAAGTAGTTCTTCCGGGCGAAGCGGCACCACTCGGCGATGTCGCAGTTCAGCGCGAGACCGATGCGGATCGCGGACTCGACCGCCTTGCCGTTGACGACAGGCATCGCTCCGGGCAGGCCCAGGCACGTCGGGCAGACGTGGGTGTTGGGCTCCCCGCCGAAGGCGGCCGGGCAGCCGCAGAACATCTTGGTGGCGGTGTTGAGCTCGACGTGGACCTCCAGGCCCAGCGCCGGGTCGTAGGCCGCCAGCACGTCCTCGAACGGGACGAGGGTCTCGCCGGTCGCACTCATCGGGCCACACCTTCCAACGCAGGGACCTTGTCCAGGAGCGGGCCGCCCCACCGGTCGTGCAGCGCGGCCTCGAGGGCGGCACCGACGCGGTAGAGGCGGTCGTCGGCCATCGCCGGGGCGAGGACCTGGAAGCCGGCCGGCAGGCCGTCCTCGTCGGCCAGGCCGCTGGGCAGCGAGATGCCGGGGACGCCGGCGAGGTTGGCCGGGATGGTGGCGAGGTCGTTGAGGTACATCGCCAGCGGGTCGTCGAGCTTCTCCCCCAGCTTGAACGCCGTGGTGGGCGCCGTGGGGCTGACCAGCACGTCGACCTGGCCGAAGGCGGCCTCGAAGTCGCGCGAGATCAGCGTGCGCACCCGCTGGGCGGTGCCGTAGTAGGCGTCGTAGTAGCCGCTGGAGAGCGCGTAGGTGCCCAGGATGATGCGGCGCTTCACCTCGTCGCCGAAGCCGGCGTCGCGGGTGGCGCGCATGACCTGCTCGGCCGAGGGGGCGTCCACGCCCTCGGGCAGCACGCGCAGGCCGTAGCGCATCGCGTCGAACTTCGCGAGGTTGGAGGACGCCTCGCACGGCATGACGAGGTAGTAGGTCGCCAGCGCGTGCACGAAGCTCGGGCAGGAGACCTCGACGACCTCGGCGCCGGCCGCGGTCAACAGCTCCAGCGACTCGTGGAAGCGTGCCAGCACGCCGGCCTGGTAGCCCTCGCCCTGCAGCTCGGTGATGACACCGACGCGCAGGCCGGACAGGTCGCCGGTAGCGCCCTGGCGGGCGGCCTCGACCAGGCCGGGGACCGGCCGGTCGACCGAGGTGGAGTCGAGCGGGTCGTGGCCGCCGATCAGCTCGTGCAGCAGCGCGGCGTCCAGGACGGTGCGCGTGACCGGGCCGACCTGGTCCAGGGAGTTGGCCATCGCGACGAGGCCGTAGCGCGACACCCCGCCGTACGTCGGCTTGACCCCGACCGTGCCGGTGACCGCGCCGGGCTGGCGGATCGAGCCGCCGGTGTCGGTGCCGAGGGCCAGCGGTGCCTCGAAGGCCGCCACGGCCGCGGCCGAGCCACCGCCGGAGCCGCCGGGGATCCGCTCGAGGTCCCACGGGTTGCGGGTGGGGCCGTAGGCGGAGTGCTCGGTGGAGGAGCCCATCGCGAACTCGTCCATGTTGGTCTTGCCCAGGATCGGCAGACCGGCGTCCTTGAGGCGGCGCACGACGGTGGCGTCGTAGGGCGGGATCCAGCCCTCGAGGATCTTCGAGCCGCAGGTGGTGGGCAGCCCGGTCGTGGCCAGCACGTCCTTGACCGCCACCGGCACGCCGTCCAGCGCGTGCAGCGGGGCGCCGGCGGCGCGGCGCTCGTCGGAGGCGACGGCCGCGGCGAGCGCGCCCTCGGTGTCGACGTGGAGGAAGGCGTGGACGCCGGCGTCGGCCGAGCCGTCGACGGCCGCGATCCGGTCGAGGTGCGCCTGGGTCAGGGCCACCGAGGTGGTCTCGCCCGCGGCGAGCGCGGCGGCCAGGTCGGCGGCGGTGGAGCGGGTCACGTCACTCACTGCTCGTCCCCCAGGATCCGCGGCACGGCGAAGCGCTGCTCCTCGGCGGCCGGCGCCATCGCCAGCGCCTGCTCGGCGGTCAGGCCGGGCACCACGACGTCCTCACGGAAGACGTTGGTGAGCGGCATCGGGTGCGAGGTGGGCGGCACGTCGGCGTCGGCCACCCCGCTGATGGAGGCGACCGACTCGAGGATGACCGACAGCTGCGGGGCCAGGTGGTCCAGCTCGTCGTCGGACAGGTCGATCCGGGCCAGGGTCGCCAGGTGGGCGACCTCGTCTCGGGAGATCTCGGGCATGGCGCCCATCCTAGGAGCGGCCACCCGCGTGGGTGACCCCGGTCCCTCACCCGTCCGTAGGCTGGTGGTTGAACTGTCAACCGCACCCCACCACGCCACTCGGGAGGCCGCACCATGACCAACGTCGCGATCGTCTACTACTCCAGCTACGGCTCCACCCACGCCATGGCCCAGCGCCTGGCCGAGACCGCCGCCAAGCAGGGCGCCGAGGTCCGCCTGCGCCACGTCCGGGAGACCGCCCCGGCCGAGGCCTACGAGTCGCAGGACGTGTGGAAGGCACACGTGGAGGACATGGCCGGTGAGCCCGTCGCCGCCCCCGAGGACCTCGAGTGGGCCGACGTCGTCGTGATGGGCTCCCCCACCCGCTACGGCCACGTGACCAGCCAGATGCAGGGCTTCCTCGACACCCTCGGCCCGCTGTGGGCGGAGGGCAAGCTGGCCGACAAGGTCTACACCGCGTTCACCGCGTCCCAGACCCGCCACGGCGGGCAGGAGACGACGCTGCAGGCGTTCCACACCACCTTCGCGCACCTCGGCGGCATCATCGTCCCGCCGGGCTACACCGACCCGGTGAAGTTCACCGACGGCAACCCGTACGGCGTCGGCAAGGTCACCGGGGCGTCCGCCGAGCTCGACGACGACGACCACGCCGTCCTCGACCACCTCGTGACGCGGGCCATCACGATCTCCGAGCGGCTCACCGCCGGCGCTGCCGCCTGATCAACCGCCGGGCTTCCCACCCCCCGGGGTCGGCGAGGCGGCCTGGGTCGGGTTGGACGACGGCTTGCCGCCGCCCTGGGTGCTGCCCTTGGTCGGAGAGGCCGCCTGCGTGGGCTTCCCCGTCGGCTTGCCCGGGGATGACGTCGCCCCGGGAGGCGTCGTCGTCGGTCCCGGGGTCGGGGTGGCGGCCTGCGTCGGCTGACTGGTCGCCGACGGCGTCGCGCCGCCCTGGCCGGGAGGGGTCGACCCGCCAGCACCGCCCGCGCCCGAGCCCGAGCCCGAGGCCGCCCCCGAGGCCGCCCCCGAGGCCGCGACCGCGGTCGCGAGCACACCGGAGAACGGCGAGGAGGTGGCCGTCGTCGGAGCCGGGGACCGCGGCACCAGCGAGGGGCTCAGGACGGCCCCGGGTTCCTGAGCATCGTCGCCGTCCCGGTCGGGGAGCACGAGGAAGCCCGGGAGGTCGCCGAGCCCGCCCAGGCCGATCGTGGGCGCAGCCACCGGCGCGGCGACCACGACGAAACCCGCCAGCGCCGCACCGGTTCCCGCGAGGACGGTTCCACCGCGGCGTACCGGGGGGACCACCGCCCCGAGCGCCCGCCACGCGCGCCGACGCCGGAGGTCCTCGGGCAGGTCGGACCGGATGGCTGCCAGGCTGTTGATCGGGGCGAGGGCGAAGCCCAGCCCCTGCACGAGGAGCAGGACGCCCACGGCCAGAGCCCCCGGTGTCGCCGAGGCGAGGGCCGGGACGGCGACCCCGGCGCACAGCAGTGCGAGCAGGGTCTCGGCGCGGTTGCCGCGCAGCGCGTCGACCGCGGTCGGCTCGCCCTTGACCTTGGGTGTGCGCAGGAACGCGCCCTGCTTCGAGACCAGCCCCAACCAGGACGCCTTGGCGACCGTGAGCCCGAGACCCAGCCAGAGCCCGAACGCTCCGGCAGCCTCTCCCCAGGTCGCACCGCTGCTGCGCCTGACCAGGGCCACCGAGCGCACCGCACCCAGCACCACCAGTGAGACCACCGCCACCAGCACCAGCCCGGAGAGGCGTCGGATGACGAGGCCCTCACCGGTGACGGCGTCCACCGCGCCGGCCAGCAGGAAGAAGGTGAAGACGACGGCCGCGAGGTCGCCGAACCACTGCAGCCCACCGACCAGGTAGGCCCAGCGCTGGCCCAGGGTCAGCCGGTTCTCGGAGGTGCGGCGACCGGGCAGCAACGAGCGCCAGTGCATCCGCAGGATCTGGATGCCCCCGAAGCACCAGCGGAAGCGCTGGCCCTTGAGCGACTCGAAGCTCAGCGGCATCACCCCGCGGCCGTAGGCGCGGTCGATGTGCACGCCCCGGGTGCCGGCGCGCAGCAGTCGCAGCGAGAGCTCGGCGTCCTCGGTGATGCACCACTCGTCCCAGCCGCCGACCTCCACCAGCGCCGATCGACGGATCAGGCCCATCGTCCCGCCGAAGATGGCGCCGTTGCGCTCGTTGCGGGACTTCTGACTGACGTCGAAGAAGTACCCGTAGGAGTAGTAGAGCCGCCGGAAGTACGCCGAGATCCCCCACTCGCGGTAGTCCTGCGGGGTCTGCACGAAGGAGACGTCGGGGTCGTCGAAGAGCGGGGCGCAGTCGGCGAGGAAGTCGGGGTCGACGTGGTAGTCGGCGTCGACGATGCCGATCACCTCGGCGCGCGGGTCGGTGACGGTCAACGCGTGGTTGAGCGCGCCGGACTTGAAGCCGGGCCAGTCCTCGAGGTGGATGAAGGTGACCCTGTCGTGCCGGGCGCAGAACTCCTCCAGCGGCCGCCACAGCGCCGGGTCGGTGGTGTTGTTGTCGACGACCAGGACCTCGTAGTCGTCGTAGTCGAGCTCGAGGAGCCGCTCGACGGTCTCGATCACCATCTCCGGCGGCTCGTTGTGGCAGGGCACCTGCAGGCTGACGAACGGTCGTCGCGCTCTCGGCGCGGGCGTGGCCGCGGCCGGCCCCTGCCAGCACCGTCGCGCCAGCACGTCGACCAGCTCCCAGACGTAGCCGGCGCCGAGCAGGAGCACGAAGAGCTCCAAGCACCACAGCGCTGCACTCACGACGACGGTCAACGGACCGGCGCCGGCGGTGAGGGTCCAGATCGCCACGAAGGCGAGGTAGAGCAGACCCGTGTCGAGGGTCACCGCCCACGCGACCAGCCCGCGTACGTCCCAGGCCCGACCGACCGGGAGCCACAGCAGGACGCTGGCGCCGAGTCCCACCGCGATCACGGTGGCCGGGGCTGGCCCCGTGCCCAGCAGACGGGCCACCCCGAGTGCCGCCAGCGCAGTGACGACCGCACCGGAGACCGCGGTGACGATGCTCAACCGCGGCCCCTGGGACTGCTGGCCGCGCACGGTGAACAGCAGGACCGTCGAGACCAGCAGCAGGGCGGCGGAGATCACCAGGGCATGGGTCAACGTCTGGAGCACACCCTTCGGTGTGCCCGGCTGGCAGGGCGGAGAAACGCCGGACGGGTCGCCCGGTGGTGCCTAGGACCCCTGTGCGCCGTCGGTCTCGCTGGTGTCCGTGGTCGGGGGCCCGGACTCCAGCAGCGCCCTGAAGCCGTCCTCGTCGAGGATCGGGACGCCGAGCTGCTCGGCCTTCTCGGCCTTCGAACCGGCGTTGTCCCCGACCACGACGTAGTCGGTCTTCTTCGACACCGAGCCGGCCGCCTTGCCGCCGCGGCTCAGGATCGCCTCCTTGGCGGAGTCGCGGGAGAAGTCGACCAGGCTGCCGGTGACCACGATCGTGAGCCCCTCGAGCGTGCGCGGCGTGGACTCGTCGCGCTCGTCGGCCATCGAGACCCCGGCGCGCTCCCACTTGTCCACGATCTCGCAGTGCCAGTCGACCTCGAACCACGCGGTCACGGCCTCGGCGATCGTCGGCCCCACGCCCTCGGTGGCGGCCAGTTGCTCCTCGGTGGCCCCACGGATCGCGGCCATCGAGCCGAACTCCTGCGCCAGCGCGCGGGCCGCCGTCGGCCCAACGTGACGGATCGAGAGCGAGACCAGCACCCGCCACAGCGGCACGTCCTTGCGGTCGGCGAGCTTGCCGAGCAGCGCGCGACCGTTGGCGTTGAGCACCCGCTCCCCCGCACCGTCGTCCTGCTCGGATCTCTTCGCAGCGCGCGTGTAGAGGTCGGTGCGCAGCAGCTTGGCCTCGTCGAGGTCGAAGACGTCGCCCTCGTTCATCACAACCCCGGCTTCGAGCAGCGAGACCACGCCCTCGTAGCCGAGGTGGTCGATGTCGAAGGCCGAGCGCCCGGCCACGAACGAGAGCCGCTCGCGGACCTGGCCCGGGCACGCCTCGTGGTTGGGGCAGCGCAGGTCCTTGTCGCCCTCCTTCTGCTCGGCCAGCGGGGTGCCACACGAGGGGCACTCGGTGGGCATCACCCACTCCGGCAGTCCCTCGGGGCGCAGCGGCAGCACCGGGCCGAGCACCTCGGGGATCACGTCGCCGGCCTTGCGCAGGATCACGGTGTCGCCGGGGCGGACGTCCTTGCGCTTGACCTCGTGGGCGTTGTGGAGGGTGGCGTTCTCGACCGTCGAGCCGGCCACCCGGGTCGGCTCCATGACGGCGTACGGCGTCACCCGGCCGGTGCGGCCGACGTTGACCCGGATGTCGAGCAGCTTGGCGTTGACCTCCTCGGGCGGGTACTTGAACGCGATCGCCCAGCGCGGCGCGCGGCTGGTCGAGCCCAGGCGGCGCTGCGCGGCCACGTCGTCGACCTTCACGACCACGCCGTCGATCTCGTGCTCGACGTCGTGGCGGTGCTCGCCGTAGTAGGTGATGAACTCCTCGACCTCGGTCAGCGAGTCGAGCACCTTGGCCCGGTCGGAGGTGGGCAGCCCCCAGGCCCGCAGCGCGGCGTACGCCTCGGACTGCGCGGCCGGCTCGAAGCCCTCCCGCGCGCCCAGGCCGTGGCAGACCATGCCCAGCGCGCGGGTCGCCGTGACGCGCGGGTCCTTCTGGCGCAGCGACCCGGCCGCGGCGTTGCGCGGGTTGGCGAAGACCGGCTTGCCGGCCTCGGTCATCGACTCGTTGAGCCGCTCGAAGGCCTCGGTGGGCAAGAAGACCTCGCCGCGCACTTCCACCAGCGCCGGCACCGGGAACTCGTCGGTGCCGGTGAGGCGGTGCGGGACGGAGTCGATCGTCTTGACGTTGGGCGTGACGTCCTCGCCGGTGCTGCCGTCCCCGCGGGTCAGCGCGCGGACGAGCCGACCGTCCTCGTAGAGCAGGTTGATGGCCAGGCCGTCGACCTTGAGCTCGCACAGCAGCGCGGGCGACTCGACACCGTCGCGGCCCAGCCGGGCGTGCCAGGCCTCGAGCTCCTCGAGGGAGAAGGCGTTGTCGAGGCTCTCCATGCGCTGCAGGTGGTCGACCGGGGTGAACTCCGTCGAGACCGCACCCCCGACCTTCTGCGTCGGCGAGTCCGGGGTGCGCAGCTCCGGGTGCGCCTCCTCCAGCTCCTCTAGCCGACGCATCCGCCGGTCGAAGTCGGCGTCGTCGATGCTGGGCGAGTCGAGCACGTAGTAGCGCCAGCGCGCCTCCTCGACCTCCTCGACGAGCTGCTTGTGCTCCTCGCGCGCGGCGTCGGTGGCGGCGTCGGGCGACGGGGCGTCGGGCGAGCTGCTCATGGCCGCATTCTGCCCGGGCCCACCGACGGTCGAGCCACACCCCGGCGCAGGTCGGCAGGGGGCGGCACGGGCGGTCCCACCCATCCGGACCTGGGGCCTGCGACGAAGATGGAGACGTGAGCACCCCCTCGCTGACCCGCCTCGACCCGCCCCTGGACGGGGGCGCCGCCCCGCGCGCGGTCGCCCTGATGCTGCACGGCGGCACCCAGCGCTCGACCGACCCCGTGGGGTCGCGCAGCGCCTCGTGGCACCGGATGGCCGCGATCCAGCGCCGCATCACCCCGCGGCTGCACGTGGAGGGCGTCGCGACGTGGCTGCTGCGCTACCGCGTGCGCGGCTGGAACGGCGACGGTTCGGGGCCGCGCGAGGACGCCCGGTGGGCGATGGAGCAGGTCCGCGCGACGTACGGCGAGGTCCCCCTCGTCCTGCTGGGCCACTCGATGGGCGCCCGCACGTCGGCGTACGTCGCCGACGACCCGCAGGTCGCCGGCGTGGTCGCGCTCGCCCCGTGGTGGCAGCCCGACGACCCGGTGCACGCCCTGCGCGACCGTCACGTCGTCGCCGCGCACGGGCGGACCGACAAGATCACCTCGGCGCGGATGACGCGGGCATTCCTGGTGCGGGCGGCCGCGGTGGCCGAGAGCACCGACTACGTCGACATGGGCCGGGTGGGTCACTACATGCTGCGCCGCGTCGAGCGCTGGAACGACGTGGCGGCCGACGGCGTGCTGCGGGTCGCGGCCACCGCCACCGTCTGAGCGCCCCACCACGCTGCACCGACTC
>JAYYWX010000119.1:0-7247 GCA_036341255.1 Actinomycetota bacterium
CCCGTACTGGGGCCCGTACTGGGGCCCGTACTGCTGGGGAGGCGCCGGGGGTGCCGAGCGGCGCCGCTCGTGCCGGTTGATGAGCACCGCGGCGATCACCGCGACCGCGGCGAGCTGCCACGGGAACCAGAAGGGTCCCCAGGCGTCCCCGGCCAGCTCGGCCACGATCGCCAGGCCGGCGAGCACCGTGACGATGGTCAGGACGACCGCACGGTTGCGGTCCTCCATCCGGATCACGCCCTCGGACCCGTCGTCCATCGGCAGCAGCAGCCAGCCGGCGGCGTAGGCGATCAGCCCGGCGCCGCCGAAGAACGTCAGCACCACGAACGCCACCCGCAGGATCACCGGGTCGACGTCGAGGTGGCGCGCCAGGCCGCCGGCCACACCGGCGACCTTCTTGTCCGTGGTGGAGCGGCGGATGCGGCCCAGGTCGCGCACCTCCTCGCCGGAGGTGCGGGGGCCCTGGTCGTCGCCCGGGGGCGGCGGGCCAGGCTGGCCAGGCGGGGTGGTGGGTGTCTCGGTCATGGCTCCAGCCTGGCCCGAGGGCGTCCCCGACACCATCGGGGACAACCCTGGTCCTCAGGGCCCGGCCCCCGGGGTCGCGCAGGGGGTCGGGCAGGGGGCAGGACAGGGGTCGATCCCCGTGGTGGGTCCCCTGCCCCTGTGTGACGATGGTCGGGCCATGACCTCCACCCACGTCCCGCCCGCGGACCGCGCGCCACGCAAGGCCTTCCGCGACACCCGCGACCCCGTGCTGGGCGGTGTCTGCGCGGGCCTGGCGCGCCACCTGGCGGTGCCGGTGCTGTGGGTGCGGGTGGCGATGCTGCTCGCCGCCGTGCTCGGGGGCATGGGCATCGCGATGTACGCCGGGCTGTGGCTGGTCCTGCCGGCAGACTCGCGCTTCGAGCAGGAGCCGCCCGGGCTGGCGAGCGCCACCCGTGGTGGTCGGCGGCCGGGCCGGTCCCGGCGCCTGCAGGACGTCGGGCCTGCGGTCGCCCTCGCAGCGCTGGCCCTCGGGGCAGTGCTGCTGCTCGAGGCCACGCTGGGTCGGGGCGCGGTGTTCTGGCCGATCGCCATCGGCCTCACCGGGGTGGCGCTGCTGTGGCGCCAGGCCGACGAGGCGCAGCGCGAGCGCTGGCTGGACACCACCGGCCGGGTCGACCCGGTGCGGGTCGTCCTGGGGTCGGGTGGCTGGGCGTCGTACGCGCGGATCGCGGCGGGCGGGCTGCTGCTCGTCGCCGCCGTCTTCATCGTCGGCTTCGACAACGGCGGCCAGGCACAGGGCGTGCTGGTCGCCGCGCTGCTCGGCGTCGCGGCGCTGGCCGTGGTGGTGGGTCCGTGGGTGTACCGCCTGGCCTCCGACCTCAGCGCCGAGCGCGAGGAGCGGGTGCGCTCGCAGGAGCGGGCCGACGTGGCCGCGCACCTGCACGACTCGGTGCTGCAGACCCTCGCGCTGATCCAGAAGTCGGCCCACGACGGACCGACGGTCGCGCGGCTGGCCCGCGCCCAGGAGCGCGACCTGCGCGCCTGGCTCTTCGCCGGCGACACCACCGACGCCGCGACCGTCTCCGGGGCGCTGCGCGCCGTGACCGCCGAGCTCGAGGACGCCCACGGTGTCAGCGTCGACGTGGTCGTCGTCGGGGAGTGCCCGATGACCGAGGGGCTGCGTCCGCTGGTCGCCGCCACCCGCGAGGCCGTCACCAACGCCGCGAAGCACGCCGGCACCGGCCGTGTGGACGTGTACGCCGAGGTCGGGCCGAGCCTGGTCGAGGTGTTCGTGCGCGACCGGGGCGCCGGGTTCGACCTCGAGGCCGTGGCCGAGGACCGGCAGGGCGTGCGTGGCAGCATCGTGGACCGGATGACCCGCCACGGCGGCCGCGCCGAGGTCCGCACCGCCCCAGGTGAGGGCACCGAGGTGCGCCTCGCGATGCCGCGCCAGTCCCGTGAGTCCCAGTCTCAGGAGGAGATGTCGTGAGCCAGCCCGTGCGTGTGGTGGTCGTCGACGACCACGCGATGTTCCGCGCCGGGGTGCGCGCCGAGCTGGCCGCCGCCGGTGAGGGCCGGGTCGAGGTGCTGGCCGAGGCGGCCGACGTCGACGAGGCCGTCGCCGCGATCGCGGCGCACCGCCCCGAGGTCGTGCTGCTCGACGTGCACCTGCCGGGCGGCGGGGGAGCGGAGGTCATGAGGCGGCGCCCGCACCCCGACACCCGCTACCTCGCGCTGTCGGTCAGCGACGCCGCGGAGGACGTCATCGGCACCATCCGCGGCGGGGCTCGGGGCTACGTCACCAAGACGATCACCGGGCCGGAGCTCGTCGCGGCGATCGGACGCGTCGCGGACGGTGACGCCGTCTTCAGCCCCCGGCTGGCCGGCTTCGTGCTCGACGCGTTCGCCGGGTCGATCGAGGTGGCGGCGGTCGACGAGGACCTCGACCGGCTCACCGAGCGGGAGCGGGAGGTGATGCGGCTCATCGCCCGTGGCTACGCCTACAAGGAGGTGGCCAAGGAGCTGTTCATCTCGATCAAGACCGTGGAGACCCACATGTCCTCGGTGCTGCGCAAGCTGCAGCTGTCCTCGCGCCACGAGCTGACGCGTTGGGCCTCGGACCGACGGCTGCTCTAGCCCTCGGCCACTCGGTCCTGACGCGTCAGCGGGGACGGACCTCCGCACCCTCCAGCGTCGGGTCGATGAGGATCTTGGCGTGCCGGTCGGCTGCCTCGAGGTCGTCGAACGCCGCGGGCACGCCCTCCAGGCCGACCACACCCGTGAGCAGGGGCGACGGATCGACGTCGCCCCTGGCGAGCAGCTGCAGCGTGTCGTGGAACTCCAGCGGCGTGTAGCCGAGCACGAAGCGCAGGTCGAGCTCCTTGTTGACCGCCATCGAGGGCCGGATCGTGTCGGGCGCCATGCACACCCCGACCACCACGACCCGCGACGCCAGCGGGGCCTCGCTCAGCACGGACTCGAGCATCCCGGGGACGCCGACGCACTCGAAGACCACCGGCGCGGGCTGGTCGGCCGCTCCGGCGAGCTCGGCGGCGCGGTTGACGTGCTGCCACCCGGGCACCTTGCGCAGCCGCTCCATGGTGCTGACGGCGAAGTCGAGCAGCTCCGGCGCCGTCGTACGCCACCCGCGGCCGGGGGCCGCCGTCCACGGCGACTCCGCGCTGGGGTCCACGACGACGTCGGCGCCGCAGTCGCGCGCGAGCCGGCGGCGCGCGGCCGAGGGGTCGCTGGCCACGACGGTGCGCACCCCGCGTGCCTTGAGCAGCAGGACGACCGCCAGGCCCACCGGGCCGCAGCCGAGCACGATCGCGGTGTCACGCTTCCCGACCTCGCCGCGGCGGACCGCGTGCAGCGCGACCGCCATCGGCTCGGTGAGCGCCGCGAGGTCGTCGTGGAGCTTGTCGGGCACGCGGTGCGCCATGGACGCCTCGACGAGCACCTGCTCGGCGTACCCGCCCGGCGCCAGCGGCGAGAGCCCGATGGGATGCACGCCCTCGCTGCCGCGGACGAGGGGGAAGGCCACGACGCGTGAGCCCAGCGGGAAGGAGCGGGCGGTCCCGCGGCCCTGTGCCACGACCTCGCCGCACAGCTCGTGCCCCAGGACCGTCGGCTCGGTGGAGCGGATGCTGTGCGCGTAGTCCAGCTCGTCCATCACCGCCGCCAGCTCGTCGGCGTGCCGCCGGGCGTGCAGGTCGGAGCCGCAGATGCCGGTACGCCGCACCCGCAGCACCAGCTGGCCGGGACCCGGCTCAGGATCGGGCAGGTCGACCAGGGACAGCTCTCCGCCTTCGCAGCTCACCGCACGCATGCGCGCCATCGTGCCGCACGGTGGCGTCGTTCAGTCGCTGCCGAGCCAGATGGCCGCGCCGGGGCACTCCTGCTCGACGTCGATGCCACCGGCCGTCGGGGACGAGGACTCGCCGCCGCCCACCTGGAGCTGGTCGCCGAGCTGGTACTCCTCGCCGTCCGGCAGGGCGAGGGTCAGCGGGCCGTCCCGCACGACCTCGGTCCCGTGCGGCCAGATGACGACGTAAGCCACGGCGCCGTCCTCGTAGTCCAGCCCGAGGCACCCGTCGACGACGGCGAGGCGTCCTGGGAGCAGGGCGTCCATCCCCGAGCCGCTGCGGGCGCCGATCAGGACGGTGACGTCGTCTACGACCGCGACCTCTGCGCCTCCGCAGCCGCTCAGCGTCCCGGCCAGCAGCGCCGTGCCCAACAGGGGGAAGGAGAAGCGCGGACCGCGACGGGCGCTCCGAGACATGGCCAGAGTCTGAGGGTTCACGCCGGCGACTGCCAGGGGCTGGCCTGCGCCGGCGCGCTCGGACGGTGCGCGTCAGAGCGTGGTGGTGCCGTCGGGGTGGACGAGGTAGCGGAGGTCGTGGGGGCTGGTCCAGAGCCAGGTGGTGGGGGTGAGCTGGACGTAGTCCCACCTCTCGGTGGTCGAGCTCGTCGAGGCCGGGGATGGGTGGGTCTTGGCTCGGTGGTGGCGTCTGCAGAGTGGGGCGAGGGTGTCGGTGGCTGTTTGGCCGGGTGGTCCGCCCTGGTCGGGTGGGACGTATTCGTCGATGTGGTCGAGGTCGGTGCGTGTTGAGGTGCGGGTGCAGTGGGGGAACACGCAGGTGGGGCGCTTGAGTCGCACCCTCTGGCTGATGCGGTCGGGGATCTCGTAGGAGTCGACGGCGATCTGGTCGTGCAGGTCGATGACCGGCTTCACGGTCACCTGGGTGCCGGGCACGGCGAGCCACTCGCGGACCGCATCGGCGGTCACGGTCTGGTGGTGGTTCTCGACCCGGGCGAGGTGGAGGCCGAGCATCCCGGTGTCGGGGTCGGCCTCGGGTGTGCCGGCCAGCGCTGCCTCGGACAGGTGGATGTGGAGGACGACCTGGCGGGGGCGGCTGGTGCGGGTGGGTGGTCTCGACGCCCGCTCCTCGCTGGCGCTCGTCGCTGCTCGACCACCTTCGGGAGCCAGGTCGAGGGTGAGGTCGCCGCGGGAGAGGTAGCCCAGGGCTTTGGCGCGGCGGACGTCGAGGGAGTCGGTGGACCCTGCGGCGAGGAGCTGGTCGGCGATGGTGCGGATGGCGTGCTCGAGCTCTTCGGCGTCAGCCCGGTCCAGCAGCCCCGACAGGTGGACGCCGTTGGCGGTGCCGATGGACCAGGCCGTCGACAGGTCGAGGGTGACGTGGAGGGTCGACTGCGTGTCGACCTCTTCCATCTCGGTCGCTTCGGGGTCGAACCGTGCGGCGGCTTCGGCGACGAGTCGTTTGACGGTGGCGAAGGAGGCGGTGTGGACGACGTGGGCGAGGTGGGCGTCGACGAACGCAGCTGCCTCAGCGGTGAGGGCGCGGGTGACGTCGGTGACGCGGCGTACCCGCCACACCTGCACCTGGCCTGCTTCGAGGCGGGCCCAGATCTTGGGGAGGCGGTGCTTGGCCTCGACCGCATCGGAGAGCAGCATCCGCCCGGAGTCGGTCGACCTGCCGAGTGCGGCGGCGAGCTCGATGACCGCGAACTCGCTGATCTCGGGGGCGCCGGGTCCGGCGAGCTCGAGCATGGTGTCGGCTCCGGGCATCCCGAACCTGGTCACCCAGGCGTTCTCTGCTGCGGTGTGGGCGTCGTCGTCGGGTAGACCGAACGTGCCGTAGAGGTCCGGCAGCAGCCGGCCGGTGGTGTGGCGGTCGGCCCACTCGGCGATCGCGATGAATCGGTCCCGGTCGGCCTGGTCAGCGGCACGGTCGAGGTCGCGGATGCAGGTCAGCAGGTCACCGGTCGACAACGCAGGAGTGTCCTGCGAGGGAGTGTCGTGGTGCCCGAGTGCCATGGACCAAGTGTAGTCGAACACCAGTCCTATGTCGCTTAGCGTGGATGTGGCACGCTGAAGTTTGTGGAATACCCACCGTGCCCGGACGGGCGCCACAAGAAGTCCCGAGTCGTTCGAGCTGGCTGGGCCGGCCGCGAAGGACAACGGCGACAACGCTTCTGGTGCTACCCGAAGACCGGCGACCCGCATCGCTTCTTCGAGACGCTCCCACGGTTGAGCGCCGACCCGGCGCAGGGACACGCGTGCGCGGAGTGCCAGACCCAGCTGGCGCCCTGGGAGGGGCTTCCGGCCCCGCGCCTGTACGGCTTCGCGGTCAAGGACGTGGCCTGGGCGTTGGCGCAGGTCTCCAACGGCGCGACCTACCGCGCTACCGCGGCCGCGGTCCGCGAACGGGCCGGTCGGCCACTGGAGCGGAAGCCCCGCAAGTCAACCTCCGGGCGCAAGCTGGCACCGCCCACCCAGCACGGACAACTGGTCTCGGACTGGGTCCAGGTCTTCGCCCCGGTGCTGTGGCGGGCCTACGCGCCCACGACCTGGCCCCGCGCGGTCCTACTGGACGACGCCACGATGACCTACACCCCGAACGAGGCGGCGAAGTCCACCCGCGCCTTCTCCATCCTTGGGGTCTACGGCATCCCCGAGTCTGGCCGGCCCTACATCGCGGCACTGGAAGCGGTCCCCAGCGCCACCAAACCCGCCTGGAAGCGCCTGGTGTCCTCCCAGGGAGGCCAACCGCAGTGGGTGGTCACCGACGGAGGTGGCGCCGTGCTGCGAGGCGCTGGCGACTGGTGGAGGGAGGCAGAGTTCTGGCGGTGTGAGTGGCATCTGCGCCGCAACCTGCTCGAGTCGCTGCCCGACAGGATCCAGCGCGACGCTCAGGATCCGCTGCACTCGCTCCTGGCTCGGGCTCAGCTCTCGGAGGAGGGGTGGCAGTGCTACCTGGACGCGGTTGACGCCCGCAACCAAGCCGAGGGCGGACTGGCCAGCGCGCTCAAGACCGCCAACAACCTGGATCCCCTCATCCGCACCCAGGCCGCCAGCAGACCCACCGACGAGCCCTTGTCGGTCGGCCCGCTGGAGCAGGTGTTCCGCGCAGTGCGCCTGTCGCTGGGGGACCGACCAGGCCGGATGACGAACAAGACGCGTGCCGACGCCCTGCTGATGCTGCTCGCTGCGCGGCGCAACGGGTGGGGAGACGAAGCAGCCTGGACCAACATCCTCACCGACCACCTGCGCGGACGCCGCGGACTGGCAGCCGGACAGCGTCGGAAGACCGACCCAGCCTCACGACCCAGCTTGCGCTAGAACGCACAGGCGAGGAGGAAGTTGAGCGCGGCGTATCCACGCTAAGCGACATAGGACACCAGTTCGAAAGGAAGCCTGATGTAGGCCCCGAAGTGGATCTGTGGAGAACGAAGCAGCC
>JAYYWX010000120.1:0-5071 GCA_036341255.1 Actinomycetota bacterium
CGCGGTCAACACCACCCTGGAGTCCCACGGCTTCGGACCCGGCCTGCTGTGCTCGCTGCTGCCCTTCGAGGACGCCACCGGTCGTCGGGCCGGGCTGGTCTACCTCTACAAACAGGGGACGTTCTACCCCTTCGCGCCGCAGGCAGGCGGGGCGCGGACGCGGGACAACCTGCTGGAGATCCAGCTGCGCGACCTGCTCGGCGGTGAGCTGCCGGTCGAGCGCGAGATGTCGCGGTGGTTGGCGATCTGGGGCGCGCCGGGCCTGTGAGGCGCGCTGCGGTGTGATGTGTCAGTCGCCGCAGGACTTTCGCGGGCGTTCGGCCCACCGACCCGGGGAGGGGTCCCTAACCTGTGCCCGACAGATCCTTGGACATGGACGCAGGACAGGACGGTCATGGACCTGACGGGCGACGCTGAACGCGTGCTGGAGATCGATCGCTACCACGTGCTGCTCGAGCCCCCGCGCGCCGACCTGATGGCGTTGGTGGACGTGGCCGCGCAGGTCGCGCAGGTCCCGCTGGCCACGATCAACCTGATCACCGACACCGAGCAGCACCAGATCGCCACGGCCGGTTTCGACGCGTCGATCTGTGCACGCGAGGACTCCATGTGCAACCTGGTCCTGCACGAGAAGGAGCCGGTCATCGTGCCGGACGCCTCCCGGGATCCACGGTTCAAGGACAACCCGTTCGTGACCGGTGAGATCGGCGACGTCCGGTTCTACGCCACCCACCAGCTGCGCACGCCGGGTGGGGTGGTGATCGGGACCCTGTGCGTCTTCGACATCGAGCCCCGCGAGCTCGGGGACGACCAGGAGGAGGCGCTGGTCAAGCTCGCCGACCGGGTCGTCGACCTGCTCGAGCTCGAGCTGCGCACCCGGGAGCTGACCAGCGCGGTGAGGGCCCTGGAGGCCACACGGGCCGAGCTCGAGCGCTCCAACCAGGTGCTCACCGCCTTCGCCGGTCAGGTCGCCCACGACTTGCGCAACCCGCTGTCGGCGGTGCGGATGTCGTTGGAGCTGCTCGAGGAGCAGATGGAGGCCCCGGAGCCCGACGCCGACACGCTGGCCTACGTCGCCACCCGAGCCAACAGCGGTGCCGTGCGGATGCAGAGCCTCATCGACGACCTGCTGGCCTACGCCCGACTCGGGGGGCAGATGAAGCGCCGCGCGGTCGACCTGTCGGCGGTGATGGCCGACGTCCGGGCCGACCTCGCCGTTCCGCTGCTCGGCGCCGACCTGACCGTGGGCGACCTCCCCACGGTCGAGGGCGACCCGGTGCAGCTGCGGGCGGTGCTGCAGAACCTCGTGGCCAACAGCGCGAAGTTCACCGGGCCGGGGGAGAAGGCACGCATCGAGGTCAGTGGTCGTGCGGAGGGCGACCTGTGGCGCATCGAGGTGGTCGACCACGGGCTCGGTGTGCCGGAGGCCGACCGTGAGCGGGTCTTCGCCCCGCTGGCCCGTGCCCATGAGGATGTCGAGGGGCACGGCATCGGCCTGGCGACCGTGCGCCGCATCGTCGATGCCCACCGTGGCCGGATCGGGATCAGCGAGACCCCGGGCGGCGGCGCGACGGTCTGGATCGAGCTGCCCCGCTGACGACGCGGCCGGCGGATCGTCCCCGCCGGCCCCCTCGGGTCAGTCCTTGGCGGTCTTGCCCGGCAGCGACAGCATCCGCTCCAGCGCCACGAGGGCCTGGGCCTCGGTCTCGGGGTCGACCTCGATCCGGTTGACCACCACGCCGTCGACGAGCGACTCCAGCGCCCACACCAGGTGCGGGAGGTCGATGCGGTTCATCGTCGAGCAGTAGCAGACGTTGCGGTCGAGGAAGGCGATCTTCTTGTCCGGGTGGGAGTCGGCCAACCGCTTGACCAGGTTGAGCTCGGTGCCGATCGCCCAGGAGGAGCCGGCCGGGGCCGCCTCGATGGTCTGGATGATGAACTCGGTCGAGCCGATCAGGTCGGCCTTCAGCACGACCTCGTGCTTGCACTCCGGGTGCACCAGGATGTTGATGTCGGGGTCGGCGGCACGCAGCTCGTCGACGACGTCCTCGGAGAACCGGCCGTGGACCGAGCAGTGGCCCTTCCACAGGATCATCCGGGCGTCGCGCAGCTGCTGCTCGGTGAGACCGCCGTTCGGGCGGTGCGGGTCCCAGACGACGCAGTCGTCGAGGGACAGGCCCAGCTGCAGCACGGCGGTGTTGCGGCCCAGGTGCTGGTCGGGCAGGAACAGGACCTTGGTGTCGGGGCCCTGCTGCTCGTAGGCCCACTCCAGGGCCGTCTGCGCGTTGCTGGAGGTGCACACGACGCCGCCGTTGCGGCCGCAGAACGCCTTGATGTCGGCGCTGGAGTTCATGTAGGTCACCGGCACGACCTGCTGCTGCACACCGGCGGCGGCCATCGCGTCCCACGCGGCCTCCACCTGGGTCAGGCGGGCCATGTCGGCCATCGAGCACCCGGCGGCCAGGTCGGGCAGCACGACCTGCTGCTCGGGCTTGGTCAGGATGTCGGCGGACTCGGCCATGAAGTGCACGCCGCAGAAGACGATGAACTCGGCCTCGGGACGCGCGGCGGCGTCGCGGGCCAGCTTGAAGGAGTCGCCGGTGACGTCGGCGAACTGGATGACCTCGTCGCGCTGGTAGTGGTGACCCAGCACGAAGACGCGGTCGCCCAGCGCCTCCTTGGCCTTCCGGGCGCGCTCGACCAGGTCGGGGTCGGAGGCGGCGGGCAGGTCGCCCGGGCACTCGACGCCCCGCTCGGCGGAGAGGTCACGGCCACGTCCCAGCGGCAGCAGCGGCAGGTCCACGGTGCTCATGGGTCCAGCCTAGGCCGCGGCGGGGTGTGGCCGCCCACCGAGTCGTCCAGATCTCCTCAGAGCAGCGCGCCGTTGTGCAGGTACGGCGTGGGCGGCCTCATCCCGCGGACCCCGAGGTACCCCTCGGTGCGGACGGTGAGCCCGGCGGCCAGCCCGACCTGCAGGGCCCACTGGTTGGCGCCGGTGACGTGGGGGACCTCCACGTCACCGGTGCTGGTCAGCAGCGCCGCCCACAGCAGTCGCGCCGCCGTGCGGCGGTCCGTCGCCGCGAGGGCCGCCACCCTGCCGTCGCTGGCGTAGACGTAGCCCGACGCCGACCGGGTCTCCACGACCAGCGCGGGCGCCATGTCGGCCAGCAGGTCGTGGTCCGCACCGCGTCCGGCACCGCGGCAGCGTCGGTCCACGGAGTCCATCAGCTCCCGATCGCCGGACCTGGCCCCGCGGACGGTGCCGAGCGGGGGAGCGGCCGAGGTATCGGGACGGCCGGTGAGCACCATCTGGGGGTGCAGGTCGAAGCCGGCCGCCTGGTAGCGGCGTACGGCGCGGGGGTCCGAGGACGAGGACACCATCCCCCGCAGGCAGCCGACCGAGTGCTGCAGCGCGGCCTCGAGCAGTGGCTGCCCCACGCCGCCCTGGGCGTCGGGCAGCACCGCGAAGGTCGCGAGCGCCCACAGCGTCTCGCGACGCAGTGAGGTGGCCATCCCCACGGTGCGGCCGTCGAGGTCGGCCACCCAGCAGCCGGGACCGTCGGTCGCCAGCAGGCTGGTGGTCCGGTCGATCCACCGCTGCGAGCGGGCAGCCGGACGTCGCTCGGGCTCGGGGTCGGTGGCCCGCCGGGTGGCCAGGTCGACCTGGAGGAACGCCTCGGCGCTGATCTGCTCGGCGACCTCGACGTCCTCGGGCCGCATCGGCCGCACGACCAGGCCCGCCCGCGACTCCGCCACGGGGCCCGAACCTACCCGTGCGTGAGGATGGGGTCATGCGAGTTCTCGTGGCACCCGACAAGTTCGCGGGCACCCTCACGGCCGTCGAGGCGGCCGAGGCCATCGCCGAGGGATGGCGACGCCGCTCCCCGGGTGACGACATCGACCTCGCCCCCATGTCGGACGGCGGGCCGGGCTTCGTCGACGTCCTGCACGCCGCGACCGGCGGGGACCTGGTCGTCGTCACCGTCACCGGCCCGCTGGGCGAGCCGACGCCGGCAACCCTGTTGCTGGACGGTGCCACGGCGTACGTCGAGAGCGCGCAGGCCTGCGGACTGCACCTGACCGGCGGGGATGGTGTCGAGGTCGCGAGCACCGTCGGCGTGGGCCAGCTGGTGGCCGCCGCGGTCGATGCCGGGGCGACCACCGTCGTCGTCGGTCTGGGCGGCAGCGGCACCAACGACGGGGGTGCGGGCCTGCTGCACGCCCTCGGCGCGACCGCCGACGGGCGGCTCGACGCCGGTCCGCTGCGGCTGTCCGACGTCACCTCGGTCGACCTGGCGCCGGCTCGGGAGCGACTGGTCGGGGTCGGCCTGGTCGCGGCCAGCGACGTCGACAGCCCCCTGACGGGGCTGTTCGGGGCGACCAAGACCTTCGGTCCCCAGAAGGGGCTGGAGGAGGGTCGCATCGCGCTCGTCGACGGTCTGCTCGAGCAGCTCGCCGTCGCCACCGACCGCCGGCTCTCGCTGGAGAAGGGCGCCGGTGCCGCCGGCGGGCTGGGGTTCGCGCTGATGCTGCTCGGAGCGACCCGGGAGCCCGGGATCGACCTGGTGGCCGGAGCCGTGGACCTCGAGGCCCGCGCGCGCGCCGCCGACGTCGTGGTCACCGGGGAGGGGGCCTTCGACTTCTCCAGCCGTTCGGGCAAGGTCCCGTACGGCGTCGCGGAGATCTCGGCCAGGGCGCTGCGTCCCTGCGTGGCGCTGGCCGGCCAGGTGCTGGTGGGGTCCCGGGAGATGCGCGCGCTGGGTGTCGAGGCGGCGTACTCGCTCGTCGAGCTGGTCGGGGAGGAGCGAGCCCTGGGCCAGCCGGCGCAGGCGCTGAGCGAGCTCGCGGAGCGGGTGGCCCGGACGTGGTCGAGGGAATAGCCGAGCCTCGCCTACCATTGACCCTGGTGGACACCGGCCAGAGGCCGGGACACCGACCCAGACCCCCGCACCTCTAGTTGGGAGCACCACGACATGACCGAGCAGGTCGAGACCGAGCGTCGTACCGACAGCATCAACCTCAGCTCCGTCGCGGCGGCGAAGGTGAAGAGCCTGCTGGAGCAGGAGGGTCG
>JAYYWX010000121.1:0-8878 GCA_036341255.1 Actinomycetota bacterium
GTCGACGCTCACACCGTAGGAGTCGACGGCCACGACCGACCCGAGGCCGTGGATGTCGTGGGAGACCCGGTCGCCGGCCTCGAAGATCTCGACCACCCGCTCCGGCTCGGGCTGGAAGGGGCTGCTGGCGAGGTGGCGGCGGCTCGGCCGCGAAGAGGAAGGCATGTTCTGTCGAGTATGCGCCCGGCGACGGCGGAGGGCCATCCTGGGGCCGCTCGTCGTCGGACCGGCCGGCGAGGGGTGCCTGCCGGCAGACAGGCCGTGACCGCGTGACGGCTCCTCAGCCGGTGAGGACGGTGGCCCCGAGGTGACGGCAAGCCAGCAGGGCGAGCTCGAGGTCGAGCCGGTCCTCGTCGAGCCCCCTCCCCCGTGCCGAGACCGCTTTGTCGACGCGGTACTTCACGGTGTTCCGGTGCAGGTGCAGACGCTCGGCGGTCGCGAGGTAGGAGCGCCGCTGGTCGAGGAACGTCCAGAGCGTCTCGCGCAGCCGCTCCATCGCCTCGTCGTCGGCACCGAGCGCCCCGAGTGCCGAGGCCACCAGCTCCCGCGTCGTGGGCAGGTCGCGGGCCAGGACGGCCGCCGACCGGACGCCCGGCTCGCCCCACGCGGTCACGACGGCCGATCGGGGCCCCGCGGTCGCCGCCACCTGGTGGGCGCGCAGCGCCTCGCGATGGGTCGCGACGAACCCCTGGATCCCGGAGCCGACCGAGCCCATCGCCACGCGCAGACCGGCTCCGTGCTCGAGCACCAGCGCCGCGATCGCCTCAGGATCGAGCGCGGCGGACCGACGGCCCCGCGGGATCCAGGCCCAGGCCAGCGACCGGTCCTGCGGCATGAACAGAGGAGCGCCCACGCCGTACGCCTCGGCGACGCCGCCGAGCGCGCGCTCGAGGTCGCGCACCAGCGCCGCACCCGGCGTCACACCCACCGACCAGGCGACGAGACCGACGTGGTCGCGGCGCAACCGGTAGCCCAGCGCCTGCTCGGCTGCCGCCTCCTCGACCGCGTCGCCGCACAGGACGGCGCGCAGGGCGGTGGCCCGGACGGTGGTCCGGTTGGCCAACCAGCGCTCGCGCTCCTCCTCGTACTCCGAGACGACCTTCTCCGAGACCGCGTCGATGTAGGCGAACGCCTTGTCCAGCAGCACCATCCCCGTCGCGAGGGCCACCTCGCGATCCGGCTCGTGCTCGGCGATCAGGTCCAGCGCGATCCGCATGACGTGGCGTTGGCCCAGGCGGTAGGCACGCTGCAGGGCGTTGGAGGAGATCCCGCGCTGCGCGAGGCGTCGGGAGTACTCCAGAGCGGCCGCGGGCGCCTCGATCTCCTCGATGGGGATGTCGTAGCGCGCGAAGTGCAGGAACGTCTCGACGTTGCTCTCGCCGCTGGCACGCAGCAGGTCCAGCATCAGCTGGTCCCCGTCGAGCTCGACGATCTCCGACGCCAGGACCTCGTGCAGGGCCCGGGACAGCGTCGGCAGGTCGTCGCCGAGCACCGCCGAGATCTGGGCGAGACGGTCCCGCGCCCGCACGTCAGGTGTCGCGCTCTCCACTGCCTTCGGGCTCCTTTGTGCCGAGCACCCAACTCCGAGGGGTGCTCGGTGAGCATCGCCGTCGCCTCATCAGGCGTCAATCCCGGTTCCGCGGCACCACGCCGGCCCGATGTTTCATGCGCTCCGCACAGTGTCGCCGGTCACGCCCGCGCCTATCGTCGTACCACCGTTCCCCACGACCGGACCGGGTCCCGGCGCCCACGCCACGAAGGAGCACGCGCATGGGTTTCCTCACGCCCTCCCCGCAGCCCGTCCCACCCGAGCAGTTCGTCCGCCTCCCGTTCCGCGAGCGGCTGCGGGTGCTCACGACCAACTGGGTCGACGACGGCTTCGGCACGCCCAAGGCGCTGACGCTGATCTACATCACCAAGATGCTGGGCCTCTACTTCGCCGTGGGCCTGCTGATCACGTCCCAGACCACCGAGTTCGTGGAGTTCACCTCGCCCGCCACCTGGTTCGACAACATCGTCGTCTACCAGAAGCTCGCGATCTGGCTGATGCTGCTGGAGGTGCTCGGCCTCGGCGGCGCATTCGGCCCGCTGTGCGGCCACTTCATGCCGTTCCTGGGCAACGTCCGCTACTGGCTGCGCACCCGCACCCTCCGGATGGCGCCGTGGCCGACGAAGGTCCCCGGCACCGGGGGCGACGAGCGCACGGCCCTCGACGTGCTCCTGTACGCCGGTGTACTGGCCGCCCTGGCGCTGCCGCTGCTCACGCCCGCCGAGCGGGTCGCGAACCTGCCGGCCGGCACCGGCCCGCAGGAGCTGGTGCCCGCGCTGGCGTTCGTGCCGATCCTGGTGCTGATGCCGCTGATGGGCCTGCGCGACAAGGTGGTCTTCCTGGCCGCCCGCTCCGAGCAGTACCTCCCGATCATGCTGTTCTCGGCGGTCTTCGGCGGGCTCGTCCTCGCCGACGGCGCCACCAGCTCCGACTTCGTCGACCTGGTGGTCGTGTTCAAGATCGTCATCTGCGTCGTGTGGCTGGGCGCCGGTATGTCCAAGCTGGGCAAGCACTTCGAGAACGTCGTGCCCCCGATGGTCTCCAACAGCCCCGGCATCCCGAAGGCATGGAAGCGCGCGCACTACCGCGACGCCGCGAACGGCGACCTGCGACCCTCCCGCCTCGCGTGGTTCATGGCGCACGTCAACGGCACCACCGTCGAGCTGGGCATCCCGCTGGTGCTGCTGTTCACCGTCAACGACACCGTGGCGATGATCGGCGCCGTCTGCATGCTGGTCTTCCACGTCTACATCACCTCCACCTTCCCGATGGCGGTGCCGCTGGAGTGGAACGTCTACTTCGGCTACATCGCGATCGTGCTGTGGGGCGGCTTCGGCGACGGCTTCGACGCCTCGGTCTACAACGTCTTCGAGTTCTCCGAGCCGTTGCTGCTGGTCCCGGTGGTCGGCCTGCTCGCGACGTTCCCGATCCTCGGCACCTTCCGCCCGGACCTGGTCAGCTTCCTGCCGGGCATGCGGCAGTACGCCGGCAACTGGGCCGCGGGCACCTGGGTGATGCGCCCGGGCGTCGAGGAGCGCCTGGAGGAGATCCGCTGCGTGGAGACCCAGCGCCACCAGCTCGAGCGGATGCTCGGCATGCCCTACGAGCCCGACGACGCCGAGATGACCATGCAGAAGGTCAACGCCTGGCGCGCCATGCACAGCCAGGGCCGCGGCCTGTACTCGGTGCTGATGGCGCACCTCGGCGACGACCTCGAGGAGCGGACCGTCCGCGAGGGCGAGTTCATGTCCAACATCCTGCTGGGCTGGAACTTCGGCGACGGGCACCTCAACGACGAGCGGCTGGTCGCGGCGGTGCAGGAGCGGCTCGACCTCCAGCCGGGTGACCTGGTCATGGTCTACTGCGAGTCCCAGGCGACCCCGTGGCGCCACTGCCGACCGCAGGAGTACCGCGTGATCGACGCCGCCCTCGGCATCGTGGAGCGAGGCACGTGGGACGTGCGCGACGCCGTCGTGCAGCAGCCCTGGCTCCCCAACGGGCCCATCCCGTTGCAGGTCACCTGGACCGCGCCCGACTACCACCCCTCGATGCTCACCGACGGCCCCCGGCCCGCCAGCGGTCAGGAGCAGCCGGCGTGAGCCGTGCCGTGGTGGTCGGCAGCGGGCCCAACGGACTCGCCGCCGCCATCCGGCTCGCGCAGGCGGGCCTCGAGGTCACGGTCCTGGAGGCCTACTCCCGCCCCGGCGGCGGCACCCGCACCGACGACCAGCTCACCGTGCCCGGCGTCGTGCACGACGTGTGTGCCGCGTTCCACCCGACCGGGGTCGCCTCGCCGTACCTCGCCTCGCTGGACCTGGGCCGGCACGGCCTGCGCTGGCTGTGGCCCGAGGTGGACCTCGCGCACCCTCTCGACGACGGGCGGGCCGCGCTGGCCGCCCGCGACATGGAGCTGTCCGTGGCCAGCCTGGGGGTCGACGGCGCGCGGTGGAGACGGATCTTCGACCCGGTCGTGCGGAACTTCGACGACCTCATCGAGGAGGTCTTCCAGCCCGTCCTGCACGTGCCACGACACCCCGTGACGCTCGGGCGGTTCGGCGTGAAGGCGCTGACCCCCGCCACCTGGCAGGCCGCGCGCTTCCGTGACGAGCCGGCCAAGGCGCTGCTCACCGGCGTCGCCGCGCACAAGTTCGGCGCGCTCACCGGGCCGCTGGGGTCGTCGGTCGGCCTGATGCTCACCGGCGCCGCGCACGCGGTGGGCTGGCCGGTCGCCGAGGGCGGCAGCGAATCGATCACCCGCGCCCTGCTCGCGGAGCTGGCCGAGCTCGGCGGGACGGTCCGCACCGGCGTACGCGTCCGGTCGCTGGCTTCTCTGGCCGAGCTGGTCGGCTCGACGCCCGACGTCGTCATGCTCGACACCGCTCCCGCGGGGGTGCTGGAGATGGTCGGCGACCGACTGCCCGCGCGGGTGCGGCGGGCGCTGCAGCGCTTCACCTACGGACCCGCGGCCTACAAGGTCGACTTCGCCGTCGAGGGCGGCGTGCCGTGGACGAACCCCGACTGCCGCCGCGCCGGCACGCTGCACCTGGGTGGCTCGGCCGCGGAGATGGTCGCCGTCGAGGCGGCGACGGCGCGGGGAGAGATGCCCGAGCGGCCGTTCGTGCTGCTGGGCCAGCAGTACCTCATGGACCCGGCACGGTCGGCGGGGTCGATCCACCCGGTCTACGCCTACGCGCACGTCCCGCACGGCTACACCGGCGACGCCACCGAGGCGATCATCGGGCAGGTCGAGCGGTTCGCCCCCGGCTTCCGCGAGCGCATCGTCGGGATGCGGGTGTGGACGCCGCAGGACTGGGAGGACTACAACCCCAACTACGTCGGTGGCGACATCTCCGCCGGTGCCAACACCTGGCGGCAGATCGCCATGCGCCCCCGGCTGGCGCTCAACCCGTACACGCTCGGTGTCGACGGGGTCTACCTCTGCTCCTCGGCCACCCCGCCCGGAGGCGGCGTGCACGGGATGGCGGGTTTCCACGCGGCCGAGACGGCACTGGCGCGGCTGTAGTTGAGCCCGGGTGCTCAGGCGTGCGGCCGTCCTGCGGGGCAGGCTGCGGACATGCCCCTCCACCTCCGTGCTCCGCTGCCGGCACTCGCCCTCCCCCTGGCCCTGGGACTCCCACTCCTCGCCACCGGCTGCGGCTTCGCGGTCGACACCCCGCTCGGCGTCGAGGACGTGCCGTCCGCCGTGGCGCCGGGCGAGGAGGTGACCGGGCGTGTGGTGTACCCCGACGGCGACATCACCGTCACCATCGGCCCCGCGCAGCGCGGGCTGGCGCAAGACGAGCGGGTCGAGGACACGACGCCGTGCGAGTACGACGACGAGCGTCTCTCCTGCCCCACCTCCGGTTTGGCCGAGGGCGTCCACGCGGTGCAGGTCAGCGACGCCGCCCAGCCCGGTGAGCAGGTGAAGACGGCATTCGTCGCGGTGTCGTCGCGCCCCGGCTACGACCCGGCGATCACCTCGACCCCCGAGTACCCGACCGACGGGGAGATGTTCGACGCGCGGCTGACCGGCTGGGGCGCCGACCAGCAGCTCCACGTGCGGGTGCTGCGTCGGGGCAAGGTCCTGCAGCGGGTCCGGGTCACCACCGACGCGTCCGGCACCGCGGCGGTCGAGATCGGCAAGGCCGGCCCAGCGGCGTACGAGGTGAGGGTGCGGGACGGCCTGTGGGGCGAGGGCGAGGCGCCCGCCTTCAGCGCGTGGTTGCCGTCCTGAGCGGCGCCGGGAGACCTCGGGAACGGCGAGAGCCCCGGGACCAGGTGGTTCCGGGGCTCTCGCGACGCTGGCGGTGGCGGTGGGATTTGAACCCACGGTGGGTTTGACCCCACACATCATTTCGAGTGATGCACCTTCGGCCGCTCGGACACGCCACCGCAGGTGAACATACCGGAGCGACCTGATCGGCACGAAATCGTCTTCCTCGGCCCTTGCCCCACCCTTGTCTTCGAACTGGTGTTCGACTAGCATCTCGTCATGGACTCGGCCACCGCCCTCAGCGACCTGCAGCAGCAGGTGCTGGCGCGCACGGCCGCAGTCGAGCAGGCCGCTCCGGCTGGGCGCGACGCGGAGGCCGTCGACCTCATCGACGAGCTCGAGTCGTTGAAGAACACCGTGGCCGCGGCGCAGGCTCGGCTCGCCGTCGCTCTGAAGGCGACGCGCGTCGAGGAGCGGGCGCACCTGCCCGCCCCGCTTCGCGAGCGGGGCATCGGCGCCGAGGTCGCGCTCGCGCGCCGGGAGTCCCCGCACCGGGGCGGCATCCACCTCGGGCTCGCCGTCGTCGTGTGCCGCGAGCTGCCGCGCACGCTGGCCGCGATGGAGGCCGGCTGGTGCAGCGAGTGGCGGGCGCTGCAGATCGCGCAGGGCACCGCCTGCCTGAGCCTCTCCGACCGGCGCGCGATCGACGCCGCCCTGATGGCCGACCGGTCGACGACCGAGGGGTGGGGCGAGCGGCGGTTCCGCGCCGAGGTCGACCGTCGGGCGTACGCCGCCGACCCTGCCGCCGCCGTGGCCAGGCACCGCAAGGCCGTGGGCGAGCGCCACATCAGCCTGCGCCCGGCCGCCGACGGCATGGTGCGCCTGTCGGCCCTGCTGCCGCTGTCCGAGGGCGTCTCGGTGCACGCGACGCTGAGCCGGGCCGCCGACGCCGCCCGCGCGGCGGGTGACGAGCGCACCCGCGGCCAGGTCATGGCGGACGCCCTCGTGACTCGAGCGCTGTCCGAGACCTCCACCGATGGCACGCCGGTCGTCCCGGTCGCGGTGCAGGTGACCGTCAGCGACGCCGTGCTCCTCAACCTGCCCGGCGAGCAGGGCGATCAGGCCGGCTGGGTCGGCGCCCCCGGCGTCGGGCCGGTGCCGCTGTGCGCCGACGACGTCCGCGACCTCGTCGCACGCGCGCACGCCGAGGGCCTCGCGTCGCTGCGACGCCTCTACGTCGACCCCGCGGGTCAGCTGGTGGCGATGGACAGCCAGGCACGCACCTTCCCCGCCGGGCTCGCCGCCTTCCTCGAGGCCCGCGACCGGACCTGCCGCACCCCCTGGTGCGACGCGCCCGTCCGGCACCGTGACCACGTCGTGGCCCACGCCGACGGCGGAGCCACCAGCGCCGTCAACGGCCAGGGGCTCTGCGAGGGCTGCAACCACGCCAAGGAGTCGGCCGCATGGTCGGCGTTCGTCACCTCAGCCCTGGTTCGCCAGCACGAGGTCGAGACGACCACGGCGAGCGGTCGTCGCTACCGCTCGCGGGCTCCCGGCCTGCCACCACCCACGTCCCCGGCGACCTGGCCGGTCCACCGGATGCGGTGGTCGGACTTCGTGCTCGCCACCTGATGCAACGTCGTCGCAACGTCGGCGGCGCGACCCTGCGAGACGTCCTGCGAGAGACGCCGGTCACACCGTTCCCTGGCGAGGTGCCCCTCCACGATGTCTACTGATCTCATGACCCGACGGACCGCCCGCGGCGCGATGCGCGCCGAGGTCGCCGAGTCCTGGCAGCGCTCCGCCGCCGCCGGCGTCACCTCCGACGCACCCGAGGCGCCGGTGACGATCGAGGAGTCCGACCTGCGCAGCCTGCGCGAGGCGCACCCGCTGGCCCGGGTCTTCCCACTACTGGACGACGTGCTCGGTCAGGCCGTCCGCGACTGCGACGCCGTGATGGCCATCGGCGACGCCGCCGGTCAGCTGCTGTGGGTGTGCGGCGCACCCAGCACCTTGCGCAAGGCCGAGGCGATCGGCTTCGTCGAGGGCAGCAACTGGGACGAGCGGATCGCCGGCACCAACGCCCCCGGGCTCGCGCTGGCCACCGGCCGGTCCGCGACCATCACCAGGGCCGAGCACTTCCGAGCCAGCGTCCAGCCCTGGTCGTGCGCCGCCACCCCCATCCACGACCCGGCGACCAGCGAGCTGCTCGGCGTCCTCGACGTCACCGGTGGCGACCAGGTGGTCGTGCCCCAGACCCTGGCGATGGTGCGCGCCGCGGCCCGGATGGCCGAGGCCGAGCTCGCGCGGGACCAGCTCTCCACCCGCCAGGCCGCGCCGCGCACCAGCGGCATCGGGATGGTGCTGGAGTCGCTCGGGCGCAGCGAGGCCCTGCTCACCGTCGACGACGGTCGAGGCCGCCTCTCGACCCTGCGGCTCAGCCCCCGCCACTCCGAGCTCGCGATGCTGCTCGCCTCCGCCCCCGCCGGGCTCACCGGCGACGAGCTGGCCGTGCTGCTCTACGAGGACGACGGCGGCTCGTCCACGCTGCGCGCCGAGCTCAACCGGCTGCGCGGGCTGCTCGGCGAGGAGCTGCTCGCCTCCCGGCCCTACCGGTTCACCGCGTCGGTCTCCGGCGACTGGATCGCCACCGAGGCGCTCCTCGCGGCCGGCGACCTGCGCGGCGCGATGCGGTCCTACCGGGGCCCGGTCCTGCCTCGGTCGACGGCGCCCGGCGTCGTACGACTGCGGGAGAGCCTGGAGTCCTCGCTGCGCCACGCCCTGCTCCGCAGCCGCGAGGCCGACCTGATGTCGGCCTGGACGCGCTCGGCGTGGGGCCGCGACGACTACGAGATGTGGGTGGCCCAGCAGGCCGTCGTGCCGACCACCTCGCCGATGCGCGCGCTCGTCGACGGCCAGGTCGCCCGCCTCGACCGCGAGCTCGGCTGAGGACAGCTCGACCGGGGGCAACGTCCCCGCAACGTCGCGATTCCTAGCGTCTGTGAGCGCCGTCACGTCGACGGCCCACTGCCACTGACGCCACCGACGCAAGGAGCGACCATGACCGTCTACGCACCGCCCGGAGCCCCTGACTCCCTCGTCTCCGTCCAGAGCCG
>JAYYWX010000122.1:0-8724 GCA_036341255.1 Actinomycetota bacterium
CGTAGCGCTGGAAGCTCACGACCCCATCGTGCCCGGGCGGTCCTCGTCACCGAACGCCGAGGTGGCCGCGGTGACCTCTGCGGTGACCGCGGCGACCAGGGCCGAGAGCTGCGCGCGGTCCGCGTCCGGGGCCTGCGCCTCGAGCGCCGCACAGGCCTCGGACAGGCGCATCGCACCAACCGACGCCGAGGCGCTCTTCATGGCGTGCCCGATGCCCGCGGCGGTCGCGCCGTCGTGCGCGGCCACCGTGGTGGCCAGGCGCTGCACCGACTCCGCCGCGTCGCGCCCCCACGCGGAGACGAGGCGCTCGCGGACCTCCGCGCCGGCGGCGCCCATCGCGGAGACCAGGCCGTCGAGCACGGTCGGGTCGACCACGGCCGCGCCGGAGGGGTCGGGGGGGAGCGCCGCGTCCGGAGCGTGCGGCGGTGCCGGTGGGGCGGGCGCGGCCCCGGCCCCGTCCACGACGGCACCTGCGCGCTGCAGCACGGCCACGAGGTCCTCGGGCCGCACCGGCTTGGCGAGGTGGTCGTCCATGCCTGCCTCGAGCGACTCGGTCCGGTGCTCGACCAGCGCGTTGGCGGTCATCGCCACGATCCGCGGCTGGCGCTCGGGGGGAAGCTCGGCGCGGATGCGGCGGGTCGCCTCGAGGCCGTCCATGACCGGCATCTGCACGTCCATCAGGACCAGGTCGTAGTCGGTGCGGCGGAGGGCCTCGAGCGCCTCCTGGCCGTTGGCGACGATGTCGGGGCGCTGGCCGAGCCGGCCGAGCATGAGGCCGGCGACCTTCTGGTTGACCTCGTTGTCCTCGGCCACCAGGAGGCGGAGGGGCACGAGCTCGGAGCCGTCGCCGGGGGTGCGTCCGTTGCGCGGCGAGGAGGCGGCGCCCAGGGCGCCCGCGAGTGCGTCGCGCAGTGCGGCGGCCTTCACCGGCTTGGTCAGCTGCAGCATCTCCAGCGAGCGGACCGCCTCGACCCTCTCGCCGAGGGAGGTCAGCAGCACCAGAGGCACCCGGTCCCAGCCGTGCGCCTCGCGCAGCCCCTTGGCGAGCGCGGCGCCGTCCATGCCCGGCATGTGCATGTCGAGCACCGCGATGTCGGCCTCCAGGCCGTCGGTCAGGACCTCGAGCAGGGCCTCGCGCGGGTCACCGTGGTCGACGACCTCCACGCCCCACCCCTCGAGCTGGGCGCGCAGGATCCGCCGGTTGGTCTCGTTGTCGTCGACGACCAGCGCGCGCGTGCCGGGCAGCTGGGCTGGGACGGGGGCGGGGCGGTCCTGTTCGGCGCTGCGGCGCAGACGGACCGTGACGGTGAACGTCGACCCGGCTCCCGGCGTGCTGTCGACGGTGATGTCGCCGCCCATCGCCTCGGCCAGGCGACGGCTGATCGCCAGACCGAGCCCGGTGCCGCCGTACATCCGGGTGGTGCTGGAGTCGACCTGGCTGAAGGAGCGGAAGAGCCGGTCGATCCGCTCGGGCGGGATGCCGATGCCGGTGTCGCGCACCGCCAGCGAGATCAGCGGCTGCTCGGGGTCGTCCTCGGCCACCCGCGCCGTGACCTGCACCTCGCCGGTGGGCGTGAACTTCACGGCGTTGCCCACGAGGTTGACCAGGACCTGCCGCAGACGCGTGACGTCGCCGACCACCGTGTGGGGTACGTCGGGGGCGACGTCGGCGATGAGGTCGAGGTCCTTGGCGCCGGCCACGGCCGCCAGCAGGTCGAGGGTGGTGTCCACGGCCTCGGGGAGGGAGAAGACGGTCTCCTCCAGCTCGAGCTGGCCGGACTCGATCTTCGAGAAGTCCAGGATGTCGTTGATGATCGAGAGCAGCGTGTCGCTGGAGGATCGGATGGTCTCGGCGTAGTCGCGCTGCTCGGGCGTGAGCTCGCTGTCGAGCAGCAGCCCGGACATGCCGACCACGGCGTTCATCGGGGTGCGGATCTCGTGGCTCATCGTGGCGAGGAACGCCGACTTGGCCGCGTTGGCGGACTCGGCGTCCTGGCGGGCCTCGACGAGGTGCTGCTCGCGCAGGGTCACGGCCTCGGCCAGCGAGTCCAGTCCCTCGCCGATGGAGCGCAGCTCACGGGGCTCCGTGACCTCGCTGCGTGCCCGCAGGTCGCCCTGCCGCAGGCGGCTGATGGTGGCCATCAACGAGGCGACCGGGTGCACCACCAGGTCGTGCAGGCCGCGCCGCTGGCGCTGGACGAGGAGCAGTGCCATCGCCAGCATCGCCGCCTCCAGGGCGAAGACCGCGCGCATCAGCCGGCTCTGGGCGCGCTCGTCGGCGGCGATCTGTGCGTCGACGGCCTCACGCAGGGCGCTCTGCTCCTCGCGGTAGTCGTCGAAGAGCCGCTTCCCGCGGAGCACGAACGACGTGGTCTCCGACGCCGCGGGACGGTTGGAGATGGTCGCGCCGAGGGACAGGGCGGTGCCGGCCCAGCGCAGGCGCCAGGCGTCGATGGCCTCCTGGGTGCGGTTGAGGGCCACCTGGATCTCGGGGTGCTCGAGCAGCCCGCGGGCCCGGGGCAGCTGGGTGCGCACGGTGGTCGTGCCGTCGCGGTAGGGCTCGAGGAAGATCGACTCCCCGGTCACCAGGTAGGCGCGCAGGGCGGTCTCCTGGTCGAGCATGCCGTGGTGCGCGAGGCTGACCGCCCGGCTGCCGTCCTGGAGGCGCTGCTGCCGAGGCTCGAGGACGGCGGCGAGCACGACCGCCAGCCCCACGTTGACCAACACCACGATCGCCACGACGACCAGGCCGGTGCGGGAGACGCGGCTGACGCGCTTGGCGAGACTCACGCCGCCATGGTTCCACGGGGACGACGGCGAGAGGGCGGGTCCCGCGCGGCGTACGGACGATAGGTTGACCCCGTGCTGCTCTCAGACCGGGACATCCTCGCCGAGATCGACGCGGGCCGGGTCGTGCTCGACCCCTACGAGCCGGGGATGCTCCAGCCGTCCTCGATCGACGTGCGGCTGGACCGTTTCTTCCGGGTCTTCGACAACCACAAGTACCCCCACATCGACCCCGCGCAGGACCAGTCCGACCTGACCCGGCTGGTCGAGCCCGACGGCGACGAGCCGTTCATCCTGCACCCTGGCGAGTTCGTGCTGGGCTCGACGTACGAGACCGTCACGCTGCCCGACGACATCGCCGCGCGGGTCGAGGGCAAGTCCTCACTCGGGCGCCTGGGCCTGCTCACCCACGCCACGGCCGGCTTCGTCGACCCCGGCTTCAGCGGGCACGTGACCCTCGAGCTCGCCAACGTCGCGACGCTGCCGATCAAGCTCTACCCGGGCATGAAGATCGGCCAGTTCTGCTTCCTGCGGCTCTCCTCGCCCTCGCAGCACCCCTACGGGTCGGCGAAGTACGGCTCGCGCTACCAGGGTCAGCGCGGTCCCACGCCGTCGCGCTCGTTCCAGAGCTTCCACCGCACCTCGATCTGAGCACCTCTGGTAGGTGAGGCAACCCTAAGTTAGGGTTGCCTCATGACGATCACCCAGACGGCCCGCCCGTTCGTGCTCTGCGAGGCCGAGGTCGTGCTGGCGCAGCGGCTCTCGCCCTCCTTCGTCCGTGTCCACCTCGCCGCCCCCGAGCTCGCGGAGTTCGGCACCGTCGGGCCGAGCTACGACCAGCGGATCAAGCTGGTCTTCCCCCACGAGGGCGGGCCGCTGCCGGTCCTCGGCCAGGGCGAGGACTGGTACGCCGAGTGGCTGGCGCTGCCCGAGGCCGAGCGCGGCCACATGCGCACCTACACCGTCCGCGACGTGCTCGGCTCGGGCATCGACACCCGCGTGGTCGTCGACCTGGTCACCCACGGGACCGACGGCCACGGGGAGGCGGGGCCGGGCTCGCGCTGGGCGGCCTCGGCGACGGTCGGGTCGCGCGTGCTGCTGCTGGGCCCGCGCAAGGGCGTGGTCTACGGCGGCATCGAGTTCGCGGCGCCCGAGGACTCCGAGCTGCTCCTCGTCGGTGACGAGACCGCTGTCCCCGCGATCGCCGCCGTGCTGGCCCAGCTGCCGGTGGACGCGGCCGGTGCGGCATTCCTCGAGGTGCCGCTCGGGGTCGACGTGCAGTCTCTGGTCCACCCGCCGCGGGTCGAGGTCACCTGGCTGCCGCGCGAGGGCCGGCCGGTCGGCTCCCTGCTGCACGAGGCCGTCCTGGGCCATCTCGGCGCGGGCGCCGCGCCGGTCGAGGTGCCCGAGGCCGAGGTCGAGGTCGGACTGTGGGAGACCCCGACGTACTCCTCCTCCGGCGACTCCCTCGACGAGCACACCACCTCGGTCGGCCACGACCTCGCCGACCTCTACGCCTGGATCGCGGGGGAGTCCCGCGTGGTCACCGGGCTGCGTCGCGCGCTGGTGCGCGACCTGGGGCTGGATCGTCGCCAGGTCGCCTTCATGGGCTACTGGCGCGAGGGCGTCTCGATGGGCGCCTGAGCGTCCGCCTTCGTGAGAGGGGTGGTCTCGACGCCCGCTCCTCGCTGGCGCTCGTCGCTGCTCGACCGCCGGACGGGCCCGCTCCTCGCTGGCGGGTCAGCCGTCCAAGCGGTCGGCGACGCGGCGCAGGCTGGTGGCGAGGCGGTGGCGCTTCGTGACCCGCGGCATCCGGGGCTGGCTGCTGCGGACGAGACGGTCGGCACGCCGGGCGCGGGCCTCGGCCTCGAGGGCGCTGGGGTGGTCGAGCATGACGGGCTCCTTCGTGGTGGCTGTGCGTGTGGCTGATGGGTCAGGGGTCGAGCCGGCGTATTGATACGCCGGTTCGGCGGGGACGGTGGGTCGAGCCGGCGTATTGATACGCCGGTTCGGCGGGAGATGCGTCAGACCTGGACGAGGGAGACGTTGCCGCTGACGGTGGCGGCCCGGACCTCGACGTGCTCCTGGCCCTCCTCGGGCTGGCCGGCACCGGCGAGGGTGGAGTGGATGCGGCCGGTGAGCGAGCTGATGTCGGTCCACACCGGGACGCCGGCCGGGACGCCGACGCGGACGTCGCCGGAGGCGACCTTGGCCGAGACGCGCCCGCGGCGGATCGCGGAGACCCCGAGGCTGCCGGAGCCGCTGGTGAAGGCCACGTCCGCGCAGGTCGCGTCGACGCGCAGGTCCCCGGAACCGGTCTTGATGAGGACGGCGCCGTCGGCCGAGGCGACGTGCACGTCACCGGAGCCCGAGGACACCGACAGCTCGTCGAGGACCTCGCGCAGGGTCACGTCGCCGGAGCCGGTGCGCACCTTCAGTGCGGCCCCGGCCCGGTCCACGCGGACGTCGCCGGAGCCGGTGTCGATGCTGCTGGGGACGTCGAGGCTCTCGACGGTGACCTCGCCCGACCCGGTCCGCAGGCGTACGCCGCCGGCCGGTCCGGCCACGCTCACCCCGGCGCTGCCCAGCTTGGTCGCCACGTTGCTGCGTGGCGGGGCGGTGATCGTGACGTCCAGGGGGCTGTCGAAGGCCGACAGCAGGCCGCCGCGGGGGGCGACCACGCTGACCTGGCCGTCCCGGTCGTGCACGTCGACCCGATCGGCGTCACGGCCCTCGACCGTGACGGTCGTGGTCTCGGTGCCGGCGGTCTCGGCGCAGCGGACGCGGACCTCGCCGCGACCGATCTCGACGTAGACCGAGGCGGGTGAGGGGGTGGCGAACTCGAAGCGGGGCACGGCGGTCTCCAGTGGTCGGCGGGGTGTGAAGGGTGTGCGGGGCCGCGGGGCCGGCCGAGCCGGTCCCGTGCAGCGGGGTCGAGTGGTGCGGGGTCGAGCGATGCGGGTCAGACCCAGCCGGTCATCCGGCGGTTGCCGCGCCGGGCCGGGTCGGAGCCGAAGAACGGCATGGAGGACAGGTCGATGTCGACGTGCACGGCGCCCTCGTGGGTCGCCGAGCGCACGGCCTGGACGAGCCAGGTGTTGAGCGAGGAGCCGGCGGCTGCCGCCGCGTCCTCGGCCTTGGTCTTCAGCGACTCCGGCAGCCGCAGGGTGATGCGGGCGACGCTGGCGTCCTCCTCGACCTCCTCGGGCCGTGGCGGCGCCGGCGGCGCAGGGGGCGCCGGCGGTGCCGGAGGGGCGGCGTCGACCACGAACTCGAGGTCGCGCCCGTCGAGCCGGACGTCCACGCCGCCGGCGGGCATCGAGGCGGTGATCTCGGCCGCGGCCTGGGACAGCGCCTCCATCAGCGCGAGCCGGGTGGCCGGCTCGAGGGCGTAGCCGAGGCGCTCCGCTGCCGCGGCGACCTCGGGGCCGCCGGCCTCGGCGGCGGCGAGGAGGTCGCGACGCAGGCTGTCGACGTACGGCGTGATGTCCATGCGCACCACGATGACATCATCGTGACGTCACGTCAAGGATCTGTGGTGTCATCGTGGTGTCGCGGTGACGTCAGGCAGTTACGGAGGGGCCCGGAGGGGTGGGGACGGCGCCGCAGACCGGTCCTACCGTCGGCGGGTCGTGCCCGGCCCTCGCGGTCAGCCCCCCGGCGCGACACCTCTCGGAAAGGAAGCGCATGCTCCACGCGCCTGCACCCCTGGCCAGCGACACGATCATCTCGGCGAGCTGGGTCGACTACCTGATCGTCGCGATCTACTTCGGCTTCGTCCTCGGCATCGGCCTGATGGCTCGACGCGGCGTGTCCGACTCGGTGGACTTCTTCCTCTCGGGCCGCTCGCTGCCGGCCTGGGTCACCGGGCTGGCCTTCATCTCCGCCAACCTCGGCGCGGTCGAGATCATGGGCATGTCGGCCAGCGGCGCGGAGTTCGGCCTGCCGACCGTGCACTACTTCTGGGTGGGCGCGATCCCCGCGATGCTCTTCCTCGGCATCGTGATGATGCCCTTCTACTACGGCTCCCAGGTGCGCTCGGTGCCCGAGTTCATGCGGCGGCGCTTCGGCACCGGCGCCCACCTGGTCAACGCACTGTCCTTCGCCGTCGCGCAGCTGCTGATCGCCGGCATCAACCTCTACCTGCTCGGGTCGATCATCCAGGCGCTGCTGGGTCTGGACCTTTTCGTGGCCGTGGTCATCGCCGCGATCATCGTGCTCTGCTACATCACCCTCGGCGGGCTGTCGGCCGCGATCTACAACGAGGTGCTGCAGTTCTTCGTGATCGTCGCGGCGCTCACGCCGTTGACGCTGCTCGGCCTGGACCGCGTGGGCGGCTGGCAGGGCGTCAAGGACGGTATCGCCGAGACCGCCGGCCAGGGGGACGTGCCGCCGGCGCCCGACCAGCTCAACAGCTGGCCGGGCACCGCCCTGACGGGCTTCGACTCCGAGTTGCTCTCGGTCGTCGGCATCGTCTTCGGCCTAGGCTTCGTGCTGTCCTTCGGCTACTGGACGACGAACTTCGTCGAGGTCCAGCGCGCCATGGCCACCGACTCGATCTCCTCGGCGCGCAAGACACCGATCATCGGCGCCTTCCCCAAGATGTTCGTCCCCTTCATCACGATCATCCCCGGCATGATCGCGGCGGTCCTCGTGGCGGAGATCGCCGAGGTCAAGGCCGGCGGCGACGTCAGCGGGGGCGCGGAGGGATCGGTCACCTACAACGACTCCCTGATCTACCTGATGCGCGACGTGCTGCCCAACGGCCTGCTCGGTGTCGCGATCGCCGGCCTGCTGGCGGCGTTCATGGCCGGCATGGCCGCCAACGTCTCGGCGTTCAACACGGTCTTCAGCTTCGACCTGTGGGAGGGGTACGTCGTCAAGGACCGTCCCGACGGCTACTACCTCCGCGTCGGCCGCTGGGCCACCGTCGGCGCGACCGCCGTCGCGGTCTTCACCGCGCAGCTGGCGGCGAGCTTCTCCAACATCATGGACTACCTCCAGACCCTGTTCGGCTTCTTCAACGCGCCGCTGTTCGCCACGTTCATCCTCGGCATGTTCTGGAAGCGGATGACCCCGACGGCGGGCTGGGCCGGGCTGGTCTCCGGCACGTTGGCTGCCGTGCTGGTCGGCTTCCTCGCCGAGGGCACGCTCGGGTCGTTGTCCATCGGCGTGCTGCCGCTCTCGGGCCAGGGTGCGGCCTTCGTCGCTGCCGGCGTCGCCTTCGCGGTCGACATCGTCGTGTCGGTGGCGGTCTCGCTGGTCACCACGCCCAAGCCCGCGCACGAGCTCGTCGGGTTGGTCTACTCCGAGACCCCGAAGGAGGACCTCGTCGACGAGGCGGAGGCGTCCTACCCGTGGTACCGCCGCACCCTGCCGCTGGCCGGCATCGCCGCGGTCCTGACGATCATCCTCAACCTGGCCTTCTAGGAGCGACCATGAGCGAGCACACCCCGAGCGACGACGCCACCAGCGAGAGCAGCACCCACAAGGCCGGCCTGCTCGACATCCGCAGCATCATCGGCGCCCTCATGGGCGTCTACGGCGTGATCCTGGTGCTGATGGGGATCTTCGCCGACCCCGAGACCGACAAGACCGGCGGCACCAACGCCAACCTGTGGGCCGGGCTGGCGATGCTGCTCGTGGCCGTCGCCTTCGCGGCGTGGGCCCGGCTGCGACCGGTCCGGGTGCCGGAGGGAGAGCAGGAGGCTAGCGGCGCTTCTTCCTGACCCACGGCACGGTCAGCTCCGAGGGGGTCTCCGGGCCGGTGTGCACGGTGATGACCGACAGGCTGCCCAGCAGCACCGGCAGCGTCGGGAGCAGGTGCGGCACGTCGAAGGCCTGGACGGCCACGCGCAGGCGGTGGCCCTTGCGGATCTTCGCCGCGGTCGGGAAGACCTCGACGTCGACCGGCTCGATGCCCTCCAGCGGCGCCTG
>JAYYWX010000123.1:0-19185 GCA_036341255.1 Actinomycetota bacterium
CGCCGCAGCGGGACCATGACGCCCGCGAACCCGAGCATCGCGGCGTAGAACGTCCACAGGCCCGCACCGCTGGTGCCGTTGATGGAGCCGATCGGGGTGTCGATCCAGGGCAGGAACGACCCGAACATCACCATCACCGACGCCCCGAGCAGCAGCCGCTTCGCCGGGTGGGCTCCCCGGCGGACGGGTCGCGCGGTGCCGGTGGGTGCAGTGGGAGCGGTGGTGGCCATGGGCCGACGGTAGGACTGTGACCGGGCTCACGACAGTGGGCTGCGCCGCCGCGGCGCCCGGCGGCCGACCCGGTCGCGACGAGCGGTCGTCCTGGCGCGACGAGCGGTCGACCGACCCCGCGAAACCGCCCGGCGAGCGGCTCGAGCAGCCGACGGCGTACCGCTCGACGCGTCGGCGACACCGCTCGTCGCAGGGTGTGACCGGAGCCACATCAACCCGTTGCCGACACCCGTCACGGCCCGCTGTCATGCGACGAGCGGCGCCGTGTGGCGTCGGTCACCACCGGTCCTCCAGGGGCCGACGGAGGAGGTTGACAAGGATGGATGACGCATCGCGCCAGGCGTACTGGCGCAGCAACCTGCGGCTGATGGCCGTGCTGCTGACGATCTGGGCGTTGGTGTCCTTCGGCGCCGGCATCGTGTTCGTCGAGCCGCTCAACGAGATCGTGGTCGCCGGCTTCCCGCTCGGCTTCTGGTTCTCCCAGCAGGGCTCGATCATCACGTTCGTCGTGCTGATCGCCGTCTACGTCTGGCGGATGGACAAGCTCGACGCGGAGTACGGCGTCGACGAGTACGAGCAGGAGGTGCACCACCCGTGAGCGACATCCAGCTCTGGACGCTGATCTTCGCGATCATCACCTTCAGCGTCTACATCTACATCGCCTACGCGAGCCGGGTCTCCGACACCTCCGGCTTCTACGTCGCCGGCGGCGGCATCCCGGCCCCGGCGAACGGCGCCGCCATCGCCGCGGACTGGATGAGCGCCGCGTCGTTCATCTCCCTGGCCGGCATCGTCGGCCTGGCCTACAACGGCTACGCCGGCGGCGTCTTCCTCATGGGCTGGACCGGTGGCTACGTGCTGCTGGCCCTGCTGCTCGCGCCCTACCTGCGCAAGTTCGGCAAGTACACGCTCCCGGACTTCGTCGGTGACCGCTACAACGAGACCGCGCGCTTCGTCGCCGTGCTCGCCGCCATCGTCGTGTCCTTCGTCTACGTCGCGGGCCAGATGGCCGGCGTCGGCCTGGTCTTCACCCGCTTCCTCAACGTGGGCACCACCACCGGCGTCATCATCGGCATGGCCATCGTGTTCTTCTACGCCGTCCTCGGCGGCATGAAGGGCATCACCTGGACCCAGGTCGCGCAGTACTCCGTGCTGATCGTGGCCTACCTGATCCCGGCCGTCGCCGTGTCCGCCAAGGTCACCGGCGTCCCGCTGCCGCAGATCGGCTTCGGCAAGATCCTCGAGGAGCTCAACGGGCTGCAGGCCGACTTCGGCCTGGCGGAGTACTCCGGTGCCTTCACGCAGATCTCGATGCCCAACATGGTGCTGATCACCGCGGCGCTGATGTTCGGCACCGCCGGCCTGCCGCACGTGATCGTGCGCTTCTACACCGCCAAGAGCGTGCGCGCCGCCCGCTACTCGGCGCTGTGGGCGATCTTCTTCATCGCGCTGCTCTACACGACCGCCCCGTCGGTCGCGGCGTTCACGAAGCTGCAGATCATGAAGGACCTCAACGGGACGACGCTCGCCGACGCCCCCGGCTGGTTCAACACCTGGTCCGACGTCGGCCTGATCACCACCGCCTCGGGCGCCCCCGTCAGCGAGCTCGGCTCGAGCTCGTTCGGCTACACCGACGTGATGATCAACAACGACATCATCGTGCTGGCCTCCCCCGAGATCGGTGGCCTGCCGGCCCCGATCGTGGGCCTGGTGGCGGCCGGTGCCCTCGCGGCCGCACTGTCGACGGCCTCGGGCCTGCTGCTGGTCATCAGCTCCTCGGTCGCCAACGACGTCTACTACAAGAAGATCAACCCGCAGGCCTCGGAGAGCCAGCAGCTGATGGTCGGCCGCATCGCCATGGCCTGCGCGATCATCGTCGCCGGCTACCTCGGCATCAACCCGCCGGGCTTCGTGGCCCAGGTCGTGGCACTCGCCTTCGGCCTGGCGGCAGCCAGCTTCTTCCCGATCCTGGTGCTCGGCATCTTCTGGAAGAAGACCACGGCGGCCGGTGCGGCCACCGGCATGATCGTCGGCCTCACGCTGACCTTCGCCTACATGCTGTGGACGCTGCCGATCTACGGCGGCTCGGAGGGCCTGTTCTCGATCCCGCCGACCGGCATCGGCACGATCGGCATGCTGATCAACTTCGCGGTGACCATCGCGGTCTCGCAGTTCACCAAGAAGCCGAGCCAGCAGATGCAGGACCTCGTGGAGGAGATCCGGTACCCCGGACGCACCACCCTCGTGGCCCAGCACCAAGCCGGCGAGGTCTGAGCGACCGGCTCGACCAGGCATGGGGCCACGGCCCCTTCCCCAGGGGCGGTCGCGGGCGTCGTACGGCGCTCGCGACCGTTCCTCGTGGGGGCTGCAACCCCGCCGCAACCGGCCGGCCCCGACCCTGGTGGCCCGGCTGCACCCCTCGGCCTAGTGTGAGGGAGGCCACCACCCGCACACCCCGATCCACGTCCCACCCACCCCGCCGCGCAGGAGAGACACAGTGAGCGAGAAGACCGACGAGACCCTGGCGAACCTGCTCAAGGAGGACCGCCGCTTCGAGCCGCCCGCGGACCTCGCGGAGCACGCCAACCTCACCGCCGACGCCTACGACGCCGCCGCGAAGGACCGCGAGGGCTTCTGGGCCGAGCAGGCGCAGCGCCTGACCTGGGCCGAGCCGTTCACCCAGGTCCTCGACTGGACCGACCCGCCGTTCGCGAAGTGGTACGTCGGCGGCAAGCTCAACGCCGCCTACAACTGCGTGGACCGCCACGTCGAGGCCGGCCGCGGTGACAAGGTCGCCCTCCACTTCGTCGGGGAGCCGGTCGGCGACACCCGCTCGATCACCTACGCCGAGCTGCAGGACCTGGTCTCCCAGGCGGCCAACGCGCTGACCGACCTGGGCGTGGCCGCCGGTGACCGGGTCGCGATCTACATGCCGATGATCCCCGAGGCCGTGGTCACGATGCTGGCCTGCGCCCGCATCGGCGCCCCGCACACCGTGGTCTTCGGCGGGTTCTCCTCCGACGCCCTGGCCTCCCGGCTGGAGGACTGCCAGGCCAAGGTCGTGGTCACCTCCGACGGCGGCTACCGCCGCGGCTCGGCGTCCTCGCTGAAGCCGGCCGTGGACGAGGCGCGCGAGAAGGCCGCCGGCCTGGGCCACACCGTCGAGAAGGTGCTCGTGGTCCGGCGCACCGGCCAGGAGGTCGCCTGGGACGACTCGGTGGACGTGTGGTGGCACGACGCCGTCGACGGCGCCTCGACCTCCCACACCCCCGAGGCCTTCGACGCCGAGCACCCGCTCTACGTCATGTACACCTCCGGCACGACCGGCAAGCCCAAGGGCATCCTGCACACCACCGGCGGCTACCTCGTCGGGGCGTCCTACACCCACTGGGCGGTCTTCGACCTCAAGGACGACGACGTCTACTGGTGCACCGCCGACATCGGCTGGGTCACCGGCCACTCCTACATCGTCTACGGGCCGCTGGCCAACGGCGTGACGCAGGTGCTCTACGAGGGCACCCCCGACTCCCCCGAGCGCGGCCGGTGGTGGGACATCATCGAGCAGTACGGCGTGACGCTCTTCTACACCGCGCCCACCGCGATCCGCTCCTTCATGAAGCAGGGCCGCGAGATCCCCGACGCCCGCGACCTGTCCTCGCTGCGCATCCTCGGCTCGGTCGGTGAGCCGATCAACCCCGAGGCCTACGTCTGGTACCGCCACGTCATCGGTGGCGACCGCACCCCCGTCGTCGACACCTGGTGGCAGACCGAGACCGGCTCGATCATGATCAGCCCGCTGCCCGGCGTGACCGCCGGCAAGCCCGGCTCGGCGATGAACCCCATCCCCGGTGTCTCCGCCGAGGTCGTCGACGAGGAGGGCAACGCCGTGCCCAACGGCTCGGGCGGCTACCTCGTGCTCACCGAGCCCTGGCCCTCGATGCTGCGCACCATCTGGGGCGACGACCAGCGGTTCAAGGAGACCTACTGGTCCCGCTTCGAGAAGCTCGGCTTCTACTTCGCCGGTGACGGCGCGAAGAAGGACACCGACGGCGACCTGTGGGTGCTGGGCCGCGTCGACGACGTCATGAACGTCTCCGGCCACCGCCTCTCCACCACCGAGATCGAGTCCGCCCTCGTCTCCCACCCCAAGGTCGCCGAGGCAGCGGTCGTGGGCGCCAAGGACGAGGACACCGGCCAGGCCGTCTGCGCGTTCGTGATCCTGCGCGACGAGGCCGGGGACGGAGGCGACGACATCGTGGCCGAGCTGCGCAAGCACGTCCGCAAGGAGATCGGCCCCATCGCGACCCCGCGCCAGATCATGATCGTCCCCGAGCTGCCCAAGACCCGCTCGGGCAAGATCATGCGCCGCCTGCTGCGCGACGTCGCCGAGAACCGCGAGGTCGGCGACGTCACCACCCTGGCCGACTCCTCGGTGATGGACCTGATCTCGCAGAAGCAGGGCTCGGGCGCGGGCGAGGACTGAGCCCCCGCCGGGCCAGCCCCCGCTGGGGGGGGGGGGGCGGCCGGGGGGCCGCGCCCCCCCCGGGGGCCCCCCCGCCCGGGGGGGGGGCGGCGGGGCCCCCCCCCCCCCCCCCCCCCCCCCACCGGGGTGACCCCCTCGCTCGGTAGGGTGAAGGCTGGTGAGCCGGGAAGTCTGGTCGGCGCGTACGTCGTCGACCCCGTGACCCTCCAAGGAGTCCAGTGAGCCCTACCGACCCGTCCGGAACCCCGGCCGACCCACGCGAGCCCGACCCCGCCGGGGTGGGCGACCACGGGTCCGACGCGAACCCGCGGCTCTTCAGCCGCGGCTCCTTCCTGGAGTCCAGCCGCATCGCCGAGGTCCTGCGTGCTGAGACCACGGGCGGTCTGCTCCTCATCGTCGGCGCGGCCATCGCGATCATCTGGGCCAACACCGCCTTCTCCGGCACCTACGAGTCGATCCGCGACTTCAAGCCGATCTCCGAGCCGGTGGAGCTGCTCGGCGTCTCGCTGCACCTCGACCTCAGCCTGGGCAAGTGGGCCGCGGACGGTCTGCTGGCGATCTTCTTCTTCGTGGTCGGCCTCGAGCTCAAGCGCGAGTTCGTCGCCGGCGACCTGCGCGACCCGCGCCGCGCGGCCCTGCCGATGGCCGCGGCCGTCGGCGGCATGGTCGCGCCCGCGCTGATCTACGTCGCGTGGAACCTCGGTGCCGACGGCGGGCTCTCGGGGTGGGCGATCCCCACGGCCACCGACATCGCCTTCGCCGTGGCCATCCTCGCGGTGATCAGCACCCACCTGCCCTCGGGCCTGCGGACGTTCCTGCTCACGCTGGCCGTCGTCGACGACCTGCTGGCCATCACGATCATCGCGGTCTTCTACACCGAGGAGCTCGACCTGCTCTTCCTCGCGCTCGGCCTGGTGCCGATCGCGATCTTCGCGCTGCTGGTGCAGAAGCGGATCAGCTCGGGCTTCCTGCTGCTGCCGCTCGCGCTCATCGCGTGGGTGCTCGTCCACGAGTCCGGTGTCCACGCAACCGTCGCCGGCGTGCTGCTCGGCTTCACCGTGCCGGTGCTGCGCCGCGACGACGCGGAGGGCCCCGGCCTGGCCGAGCACCTCGAGCACCTCGTGCGCCCGATCAGCGCCGGCGTCGCGGTGCCGATCTTCGCCTTCTTCGCCGCTGGCGTGACCGTGGGCGGGTTCAGCGGCCTCGTGGAGTCCCTCAAGGACCCGGTCGCCCTCGGCATCGTCTCCGGTCTGCTGATCGGCAAGACCGTCGGCATCACCGGGTCGACGTGGCTGCTGTCGAAGTTCACCAAGGCCGAACTCGACGACGAGCTGGCCTGGATCGACGTCGTGGGCATGGCCATGCTCGCCGGCATCGGCTTCACCGTCTCGCTGCTGATCGGCGAGCTGGCCTTCGGCAGCAGCTCCGAGCGCGACGAGCACGTCAAGGTCGGCGTCCTGGTGGGCTCGCTCACCGCGGCCCTGCTGGCCAGCGCGATCCTGCGGACCCGCAACCGGGTCTACCGCAGGATCACCGAGGACGAGGAGCGGGACTCCGACCTCGACGGCATCCCGGACGTCTTCCAGGCCGGCGACCACGACCCGTCTACGCCGCCCGCCTGAGGCCGCGCTGGGCGAGGGTCGGCAGGCAGTTTCACCGCTCAGGTGGTGGAACTGCCGCTTGTCGACCGGAACTTCGTGAGACCAGCGCCGGTTTCACCACCCGGGTGGTGAAACTGCCGCAGGTCGCCGAGGTCGGCCGCGTCAGGCCTGGCCCTTGAGCGCGCGGGGGATCTCCTTGCCCTGCGCGATGGCCCGCTCGGGACCCTTGACCTTCTTGACGCTGCGGATGCCGGCGAAGACGAGGCCGCCGGCGAGCAGCAGGTAGAGGCCGAACACGATGAGGAACGCCCAGTGCAGCGACAGACCGCTGCCGTTCCAGTGGATGAAGTAGGCCAGCGCCACGGAGAACATGATGATCGCGAGCACGGCGATGAAGCCCGCGGCCGCGAACAGCCCGACCCCGACCCCGCCGAACTTGGCGCTCACCTTGAGCTCGGACTTCGCGAGCTCGATCTCCTTGCTGATCAGGGTGGAGATGTCACGGCTGGCGTCGGCGACCAGTCGACCGATGGTGGGGTCGGTCTCCTTGACCTCTTCGATGGCCACGTGCTGCTCCCGGGTCTCGACGCTGGCTGACGACACGACCCTAGCGAACCCGGAGCCGGGTCCGCCCGCCAGTCGGGTGAGGCTCAGCTCGCGCAGCCACCGGTGGACACCGGCTGGGTGCCGGCGCGGCCCTGGGCAGCGGCCTGGGCCACCTGGTCGGTGGTGAGGGCGTAGCCGGTGTCGGCGTCGGTGACCGAGGCCGCGAAGACCACGCCGACCACGTCGCCACGCGGGTTGACGATGGGGCCGCCGGAGTTGCCGGGCCGCACCAGGCCGCGCAGGGAGTAGACCTCGCGGATGACGGTGCCGTTGCCGTAGATGTTGGGCGAGCGCAGCCGCTGCTCGGCCCGGATGCGGCCGGCGCGCAGGTCGTAGGGACCGTCCTCGGGGTAGCCGGCGATCACCACGGCGTCCTGCGGAGCGGCGTCGGCGAAGTCCAGGACCGGCGCGGTGCCGGTCTCGACCTCGATCACCGCGACGTCCACGTCGGGGTTGTAGTAGACGACCTCGCCCTGGACCGTCTGGTCGCCCACCTGCACCTGGGGCGCGTCGACGCCGGCGACCACGTGGGCGTTGGTCATCAGCCGGTCCTCGGCGTAGACGAAGCCGCTGCCCTCGATGCCCGAGCCGCAGCGGTTGGTGCCCCGGATCTTGAGCACCGAGGGCTGGATCGCCTGGATCGCGGGCTTGCGCAGCACCTTCTCGTTGCCCGGCGCCACCTCCACGATGCGCTCGGGGGCGAACGGCTCGAGGTAGCGCGGGAAGAAGCCGGTGCCGACCACGCCGTTGAAGGCCTGCAGCAGCCCGTCGGCCGAGGTCGGCAGGACCTGGTCGACCTTGGCCAGGACGGTCGAGGAGCGTACGAGCGGGGTGATGCCCGCGATCCGCGAGCCGGACACGGCCACACCGAGCGCCCAGGCGACCAGCAGCACCGCCGCCGCGCTCAGGGCGGCACCTCCGACCGCGTCCAGGGCACGCACGGGCTGCCAGGTGATGCGCGAGCGCACCCGCGCGCCGACGTACTGGAACATGGCCTGCCCCAGCGAGGCCGCCACGATCACGATGAACAGCGCGCCCAGCGAGACCACCAGCGAGGGGTTCGCGTCGCCGAGCGCGATCGGGGCCAGCCAGATGCCGAAGAGACCGCCGAGCAGCAGGCCCGCCGTGGCGGCCGCTCCGGTGATGAAGCCCTGCCAGTAGCCCGAGAGCGCGTACGCCAGGACGAGGAGCAGCAGGAGCCAGTCGAGGAGGTTCACCGTCAGAGATCCTCCTCGATGTCGAGCATCCGGGCCGCATCCGAGACCCGGTGGTCGGCGGAGAGCATGTAGTCGGGGAGGTCCTGGATGCGCGACTCGTCCCAGGGCTGCGACCAGCCGAGGTAGTCGAAGAGTCGGGCGATGATGCCTCCGGTGAAGCCCCAGAGGATGACGTCCTTGTCGGGGCCGATGAGGAAGCCCGGGCTCTGGTAGCCGCGCGGGTGCCGCACCGTCACGCGGTGCTCGGGGTCGAGCAGCTCGCTGATCGGGGCGTGGTGGATCGCGTGCACCTCGGCGCGGGAGGCGATGTGGACGCCCGAGGGGTGCGCCCACCAGCCGAGCACGGGGGTGACGGCGAAGTTGGACGGCGGCAGCCACAGCTCGGGCAGCCGGCCGAAGAGCCGGACCTCGGACGGGTCGAGCCCGACCTCCTCCTCGGCCTCGCGCAGCGCGGCCTCCTCGACGGTCTCACCGGGGTCCAGCGAGCCACCGGGGAAGGAGACCTGCCCGGGGTGGGAGCGCATGTCGTGGGCGCGCTCGGTGAGCAGCAGCTCACCGCCCTGCGGCCCCTCACCGAAGAGCATCAGCACCGCCCCGGGACGGGCCGAGCCGTCCTCCGGTGGCGTGAAGCGCGTGAGGTCGAGGGCGTCGATCGCCTCGGCGCCGGCGCGCACCTCCTGCAACCAGTCGGGCAGCTCCACGGGCGCCTCTGCAGGCTCGCTCACAGGTCCACCCCCAGGTGCTCGCGCACCAGCGCCTCGAGCTCGCCGACCGACTCCAGCTCCATAGGCAGCACCCGCACGACCACCCCGTCCTCGTCCACCAGGGCGGTCAACGGCAGCGCGGTCGCGCGCAGCGGCTCGGCCTTCAGCACGGCCTCGGTGTCGGCCACGGAGGGGTAGGTGACGCCGCGCTCGGCGAGCTGCTGGATCGCGAGCCCGGTGTTGGGGTCCTGGAAGTCGACGCCGAGCACCGGGACCTCCTCGCCGTGGGTGGCGTGGAATTCCTGCAGCACCGGCATCTCCTCGCGGCACGGGCCGCACCACGACGCCCAGAGGTTCACGACCATCGGGCCGCGCAGCGTCGAGAGGTCGACCGCGGGGCCGCCGCCGAGGCAGGGCAGGGTCACGGCCGGCAGACCACCCTCGACGGGGTCGCCGTCGCCCGGCACGCAGTCCTCGATGCCGGCCTCGGTCTTGGCCTCGCGCAGCGCGGGGGTGTCGACGTCGATGTCCGGCGGGTTGGGCACGAAGGCGGCCTCGGGGTCCGAGCACCCGGTGAGCACCATCGCCAGGAGCCCCACCGCGACCAGCCGCCTCACGCGCGCCCCTCGGTCCGCACGAGCTTCTCGGCGGCGACCGGGTCCGTCGGCCCCGTGCCGTACGCCGGGCACCACCGCGCGACGGGGCAGGCACCGCACGCCGGCTTCTGGGCGTGGCAGCGCCGCCGCCCGTGCCAGATCAGGTGGTGCGAGAGCATCGTCCAGTCCCGCTTGGGGAACAGCGCCCCCACCGCATGCTCGACCTTCACGGGGTCGGTCTCCTCGGTCCAGCCGAAGCGGCGGGCCAGGCGGCCGAAGTGCGTGTCGACGGTGATGCCGGGAACGTCGAAGGCGTTGCCGAGGACGACGTTGGCGGTCTTGCGGCCGACCCCGGGCAGCTTGACGAGGTCGTCGAGCCGCGCGGGCACCTGCCCGTCGTGGTGCTCCACGAGGTGGGCGGAGAGCTTGAGCAGCGACTCGGTCTTGGCGCGGAAGAAGCCCAGCGGGCCGACGATCCCCTCGAGGGTCCCGCGGTCGGCCGCGGCCATCGCCCGGGCGTCGGGGTAGGCCGTGAAGAGCGTGGGGCGCACCGCGTTGACCCGCTTGTCGGTGGTCTGTGCGGAGAGGACGGTGACGACCAGCAGCTGGAACGGGTCGTCGAAGTCCAGCTCGCAGCGGGCGTCGGGGTAGGTCTCGGCCAGCACCCGCTCGATGCGACGGGCCCGCCGGGTCAGGGCGAGGGGGGACTCCGGCGCAGGCACGCTGACACCCTACGAGACGGCGGGGACACCCCCGGGGGATGTGGCTCACAGCCCGTGCGACCGGCGCACCGGCCCCCCGCGCCGCCACGCGGTGGCGCCCCGGTGGTGCCTGTGATGAATTCCACTCGATAGGATCACCACACGCGCAGCTCTGCGCCAGGGAACCACCACGCCCGCGACGTCCCACCAGGAGGCCCCCGTGGACAACGACGTGCTCCGCCAGGCACCGCTCTTCAGCGCCCTCGACGACGAGGCGGCCTCGGCGCTGCGCGCCTCGATGAGCGAGAACCGCCTGCGCCGCGGCGACGTGCTCTTCCACGAGGGCGACTCCGGCGACAAGCTCTACATCGTCCTCGACGGCAAGGTGAAGCTCGGCCGCACCTCCTCCGACGGTCGGGAGAACCTCCTCGCGATCCTCGGTCCCGGCCAGATGTTCGGCGAGCTCTCGCTCTTCGACCCGGGTCCGCGCTCGGCCACCGTCACCGCCGTCACCGACTGCTCCTTCGCCTCGCTGTCCCACGAGGACCTCCTGCGCTGGCTCGAGGGCCGCCCCGTCGTCGCCCGCGGCCTGCTGGCCCAGCTGGCCGGCCGGCTCCGCAAGGCCAACGACGTCGTCGCCGACCTGGTCTTCTCCGACGTCCCCGGCCGCGTGGCCAAGGCGCTGCTCGACCTCGCCGACCGCTTCGGCCGCACCGCCGACGACGGCGTCCACGTCCACCACGACCTCACCCAGGAGGAGCTCGCCCAGCTGGTCGGCGCCTCCCGCGAGACCGTCAACAAGGCGCTGGCCGACTTCGCCTCGCGGGGCTGGCTGCGCCTGGAGCCCCGCTCGGTCGTCATCATGGACGTCGAGCGGCTCTCGCGCCGCGCCCGCTGACGCCTTCCACGAGCAGTCCCCGTGGTTCCGCCGAGGAACCCGGGGACCTTCTCGTGCTAGCTCAGCGCCCGCGCAGGTAGGCCAGCTGGGCCCGCACGGACAGCTCGGCCGCACCCCACAGCACCGGGTCGACGTCGGCGTACACGTGCTCGACCACGCGACGCGGCAGCGCCTCGGCGTCGAGCTGCTCGTCCTCGAGGTGCTCCAGTGCCGCCTCGACCTGAGCGAGGCGCGCCTGCCGGTGGTCGCGGTAGTAGGTCAGCGCCGCCAGGGCGTCGCCGATGACCGGCCCGTGCCCGGGCCACACGGCCGCGGCCTCCTCGCGCTCGGCCAGCGCGTGCAGCCGGTCGAGGGAGTCGAGGTAGGCGCCGAGTTGGCCGTCGGGGTGCGCCACGACGGTGGTGCCACGGCCCAGCACCGTGTCGCCGGTCAGCACCGCCCGCTCGGCCGGCACCAGGAACGACAGCGAGTCGGCGGTGTGCCCCGGCGTCGCCACGACGTGCACCTCCAGCCCATCGGCCTCCACGACGTCGCCGTCGCCGAGGCCCTCCGAGCCCAGGCAGTACGCCGGGTCCAGGGCGCGTACGCCGCAGCCGACCGACTCCGCGAACTCCCGCGCCGCCTCCGAGTGGTCGGCGTGGTGGTGGGTGAGCAGGACGGCAGCCACGTTGCCCCGCCCACCGGCCGCCTCCGCGAGCGCCGCGAGGTGCCCGGGGTCGGACGGGCCGGGGTCGATCACGATCGACCGCCGGGCGCCGGGCTCGCGCAGCACCCAGGAGTTCGTGCCGTCCAGCGTCATGATGTTCGGGTTCGGGGCGAGCACGCACTGCCCCCGCTCGCCGAACGCACCCCCGGCCCAGCTCCCATCGGTCATCGCAGACGCCTCCGCCCCTCAGGCCCGCCGGGCCGCCAGCACCGGCCGCAGCCGGTCGGGCATCGACAGGGTCCAGCCGTCGTCGAGCGGCTCGACCGAGGGGCAGAACATCTCCAACCGTCGGTCGGCGGCGGCGTCGAGGACCGCGTCGGGGTCGGCGTACGTGCCGACCTCCATCGAGACCAGGTAGGTCGGCGGCATCATCGCCAGGTCACCGCTGTCCGCCTGGTCCGCGGCGAGCGCCGCGGGCAGCCAGGTGACCGAGGAGGACTCGGTGGACACGTCGCGGGTCACCTGCCCCTCGGGCAGCCGGGCCACGAAGAACCACGTACGGTAGCGCTTGGGCTCGAAGACGGGCGTCAGCCAGGCGTCCCAGGCCCCCAATAGGTCGGTGCGCAGCACCAGCCCGCGGCGGTCGAGGAACTCCGTCAGCGACAGCTCCCTGCCCTCCAGGGCGACCCGGTCGGCCTCCCAGTCCTCGCCGCTGGTGTCGGCGACGACCTCATCGGCCGACGGGCCGGCCAGCAGCACGCCGGACTCCTCGAAGGTCTCGCGCACCGCGGCGCAGACCAGGGCGCGGGCCTCGGGCTCGGTGCAGCCCAGCCGCTCGGCCCAGGTCGCGACCGACGGCCCGGCCCAGTGCTCGTCCTCGAGGTCGAAGTCGCGCTTGTCGACGCCCCCACCGGGGAAGACCGCCATGCCGCCGGCGAAGTCCATCGAGAGCTGGCGGCGCAGGTAGTAGGCCTCGGGCCCGGCTCCGGAGTCGGAGGGGCGCAGCAGGATGACCGTCGCCGCGTCGCGGGGCTCAGCGGCGGTGCGGGTGCCGTCGGCGTACTCCCGCGCGACGTCGACCACGGCCTCCGGGAGCGGCACCGGCGGGAGCGGGATCTTCACTTGACCTCGACCAGCAGCTCCACCTCGACGGGCGCATCGAGGGGCAGCACCGGCACGCCGACCGCGGAGCGGGCGTGGACGCCGGCGTCCCCGAAGACCTCGCCCAGCAGCTCGGAGGCACCGTTGGCGACACCCGGCTGGCCGGTGAAGTCGGGCGTGGAGGCGATGAAGGCGACGACCTTGACCACCCGCACGACGCGGGACAGGTCGCCGATCTCCGACTTCACCGCGGCGATCGCGTTGAGGACGCACTGCTGGGCGCAGGCGTAGGCCTCCTCGGCCGTCACCTCGCCACCGACCTTGCCGGTCACCATCAGCTCACCGGAGCGCATCGGCAGCTGGCCGGAGGTGAAGACGTGGTCACCGGAGCGGACCGCCGGGACGTACGCCGCGACGGGCTTGGCGACCTCAGGGACGGCGAGGCCCATCTCGGCCAGGCGCTCCTCGGGGGAGCTCATGCCTTCGGCCGCTTCAGGAACGCGACGAGGCCGCCCTGGGCGTTGGTCTGGATGGTGACCAGCTCCCAGCCGTCCTCGCCGAAGTTGTTCAGCATCAGCGCCTCGTTGTGCAGCGGAATCGGTGCGACCTGGTACTCCCACTTCGTCATGGGGCCGACCCTACTCACGCGCGCGGACCCGCGCCCACCCCCGCCGCCGCGTCCGACGACGACGGCCGGGGTCGGGACCAAGCGGTCCCGACCCCGGCCGTGCGGTGGTGCGGTGGTGCCTCAGTCGACCTTCGGCAGGTCGCCGGTGGCGCGCAGCTCGTCGGCCACCTGCTCGGCGAACCACTTGCGGCGCTTGCGCTGGTACCACTTGTGCTCGGCGAGCAGCGCCTTGGCGGTCGCGATCACCATCAGCACCATCACGATGCTGAAGGGTGCGGCGACGAGGATCGACATCGTCTGCAGGGCGGCCAGGCCGCCTGCGCCGACCATGATGAGCACGGCGGCGACGACGCCCTCCATGGTCGCCCAGAACGCGCGGCTCCACACCGGCGGGTTCAGGTCGCCGCCCTCGGCCAGCATGTCGACCACGAACGAGCCGGAGTCGGAGCTGGTCACGAAGAAGACGACGATCAGGAAGATCGCCACGACGCTGAGGATGGTGCCGGCCGGCAGGCCGTCGAGCAGCTCGAAGAGCGCGGTGTCCTTGTTGACGGCGCCGTCGACGATCATGCCGCCCTCGCCGAACATCTCGCGGTAGATGGCCGAGCCACCCATGACCGAGAACCACAAGAAGGTGACCATCGTGGGGACCAGGAGCACGCCCATCACGAACTGGCGCACGGTGCGGCCGCGGGAGATGCGGGCGATGAAGACGCCGACGAACGGCGCCCAGCTCATCCACCAGCCCCAGTAGTAGGTGGTCCAGCCCGAGAGCCAGGCCTCGCCGTCCTCGCCCTGGAACGGGCGGACGTTGAACGACATCCGCAGGAAGTTCTGCAGGTAGGACCCGATCTGGGTGACGAAGTCCGAGAGCAGGAAGACGGTCGGTCCGAGCACGAGGACGAGCAGCAGCAGGATGGCTGCGGCGCCCATGTTGACGTTCGACAGCAGCTTGATGCCCTTGTCGACGCCGGAGACCACCGAGATCAGGGCGATGGCGGTGATGCCGGCGATCAGGGCGACCAGCAGGCCGGTGCCGGCCTCGTCGACGACGCCGAGGAAGGACAGGCCCGAACCGACCTGGGTGACGCCGTAGCCGAGCGAGGTGGCGACACCGAAGAGCGTGCCGACGATCGCGATGATGTCGACGACATCACCCCAGAAGCCGAGGATGCGCTTGCCGAAGAGCGGCTCGAGCGCGTAGCGGATCGAGATGGGGCGGCCCTTGCGGTGCACGGCGTAGGCGATCGCCAGTCCCACCACGACATAGATGGCCCAAGCGTGCAGGCCCCAGTGCAGGAAGGTGGTGTCCATCGCCGTGCGCGCGGTCTGCGCGGCGTCCCCGGCGGCCGAGCCCGGCGGCGGGGAGTTGAAGTGGAACAACGGCTCGGCGACGCCCCAGTAGACGAGCCCGATGCCCATGCCGGCGGCGAAGAGCATGGCGAACCACGAGCCCAGCCCGAACTCGGGCTCCTCGTCGTCCTTGCCCAGCACGATGTCACCCATCGGCGAGAGGGCGACCCACAGCGAGAACGCGACGAAGCCGGTCACGACGGCGACGTAGAACCAGCCGAGGTCCTGCACGACCGTGGTGTTGGCGGTCGAGAGCGCGTCGGACATCCGGTCGGGGAAGATTGCGGCCAGGGCCACGAAGACCACGAGCAGCCCGGCGGCGGGCAGGAACACCCGCGGGGCGCGCATCAGGGGCTGCTTGCCCCCCGGTGACGTGGGTGGTGTCGAGGGCGGCTCGGCCGCGCCTCCCTGGCTGGACGGTGGTGCGGTGGTGGTCATGTCGTCTCCTGTGGGGCGGTGTCGATCAGGGCCGTCTGTCACCTTGCCCCATCAGGTCGCCGTCACACGTGTCGGGGCTCACCCCTTCGGGCGAGGGGAGGCTCACGTCCGTCGCTGCCCGGATTCCGCGGACGACCGGATGGGGTGGGTCGGGGTGCCCTAGGGTCGGGAGCCGTGAGCAGCGACTGGCCGCGCGTGCGACTGCACGTCGTCACCGGCAAGGGCGGCACCGGCAAGACGACGGTGGCCGCGTCCCTGGCGCTGGCGCTGGCCTCCCAGGGCAAGAACGTCCTCGTCTGCGAGGTCGAGGGTCGTCAGGGACTGGCCCGGATGTTCGACGTCGACCCCCTGCCGTACGCCGAGACGCGCATCGCCACGGGGCTGCGCACCGGTCCGGACGGGGCCGGGGCGCGCCCCGGCACCGTGCACGCCCTGCACATCGACCCGGAGTCGGCGCTCCTGGAGTACCTCGCGATGTACTACCGCCTCGGTCGCGCCGGGAAGGCGCTGGACCGCTTCGGGGTCATCGAGTTCGCCACCACGATCGCCCCCGGTGTCCGCGACGTGCTGCTGACCGGCAAGGTCTTCGAGGCGGTGCAGCGCAACAGCCGCAACAAGGGCGCCATCCAGTACGACGCCGTGGTGCTCGACGCCCCGCCGACCGGCCGCATCACCCAGTTCCTCAACGTCAGCGACGAGCTGGCCGGGCTGGCCAAGGTGGGGCCCATCAAGAGCCAGGCCGACACGATGATGACGCTGTTCCGGTCCCCGCGCACCGCCGTGCACCTGGTCACCGTGCTGGAGGAGATGCCCGTGCAGGAGACCGCCGACGGCATCGAGGAGCTCCGGGCCGCCGGGCTGCCCGTCGGCGGCGTCATCGTCAACCTCGTCCGCCCCCGCGACCTCCCCGACGACGCCCTCGCGCTGGCCGCGGCCGGCAGGCTCGACAAGGACGCCGTCCGCGCCGAGCTCGACGCCGTGGGCGTCAGCACCACCAAGACGCTGGTGGACGGGCTCGCCGCCGAGGCGCGTGACCACGCGGAACGACGGGGCCTCGAGGAGTCCCAGCGGGCGCTGGTCGACCAGCTGGGGGTGCCGACGTACGAGCTCGAGCGGCTCGCCGGGGGCATCGACCTCGGCGGGCTCTACGACCTCGCCGCCACGCTGCGCGACCAGGGGCTGGCATGAGCCCCGCGAGCTCCCGCCAGGGTCGGGTGGGGCCGCTGGCGGCCCACCCCGCCGAGTCGCCGTCGCTGGACGTCGACGCGCTCATCGACGACCCGACGACGCGCATCATCGTGTGCTGCGGCTCCGGCGGAGTCGGCAAGACGACCACGTCGGCCGCGCTGGCCCTGCGGGCCGCCGAGCGCGGCCGCAAGGTCGTGGTGCTGACCATCGACCCGGCCAGGCGGCTGGCGCAGTCGATGGGCATCGAGGAGCTCGACAACACCCCGCGCCCCGTCGCCGACGTCGACGCGACCGCCGGCGGCAGCCTCGACGCGATGATGCTGGACATGAAGTCGACCTTCGACGAGGTCGTGCTCAGCCAGGCCACGCCGGAGAAGGCGAAGGCGATCCTGGAGAACCCCTTCTACATCGTGCTCTCGACGTCCTTCGCGGGGACGCAGGAGTACATGGCGATGGAGAAGCTCGGCCAGATCCACGCCGACGCGCAGGAGCGGGGCACCTACGACCTGATCGTGGTCGACACTCCGCCGTCACGCTCGGCGCTGGACTTCCTCGACGCGCCCGAGCGGCTCTCCAGCTTCCTCGACGGCCGGTTCATCCGACTGATGCTGGCGCCGGCCAAGGGGCCGGCCAGGCTGATGACCGCGGGGCTCGGCCTGGTCACCGGGGCGCTGACCAAGGTGCTCGGCGCGCAGGTGCTCACCGACCTGCAGACCTTCGTCGCCGCCCTGGACACGGTCTTCGGCGGGTTCCGGGCACGGGCGCAGCGCACCTACGCGCTGCTGCAGGCGCCGGGCACGGCGTTCGTCGTCGTGGCGGCACCGGAGCCGGACGCCCTGCGCGAGGCGGCGTACTTCGTCGAGCGGTTGAACGGCGACCGGATGCCCCTGGCCGGGCTCGTGGTGAATCGGGCCAGCCCCGAGCCGCGCGGCAGGCTCTCCGCCGAGGAGGCGCTGGCGGCCGCCGAACGGATCGACGCACGCAAGGGCGCCGGCTCGAGCGCCGAGCTCACCGCCGGGCTGCTGCGACTGCACGCCGACCGGATGCGCAGCCTGGCCCGCGAGGCCGCGCTGCGCGCCCGGTTCACCGCGGCGCACCCGGGGGTGGCCACGGCCGTGGTGCCGGCCCTGGCCAGCGACGTGCACGACCTGCGCGGTCTGCGCAGGGTCGGCGAACTGCCCGCCCGCCGCGGCGGGGGGCGAGCGTCAGCCGGCGATCAGGCCGCGATCACCCGCGACCAGTTGCGATCAGGCAGAGCGGATCGCGCGGACGGGCGCGGCGGCGGGCGCCGGGGCCTGCTGGCCCGGCGTCTGCGTACGCGCGGTCTCGAGCACCTGTCGCCACGAGGCGTTCGGGCGGCGACGCAGCAGCGCGCGGCGCTCCCGCTCGGTCATGCCGCCCCAGACGCCCCACTCGATCTGGTTGTCCAGCGCCTCCGCGAGGCACTCGGTGCGCACCGGGCAGCCCTGACAGACCTGCTTGGCCTTGTTCTGCTCAGCACCTCGAACGAACAGCTGATCCGGCGACGCCGACTTGCACGCAGCGCGCGGAGTCCAGTCCTCAACCCACATAATGATGTCCCCACATCTTGTTGTGGAGGCAGCGAACCCGTCCCCATGACGTCTGCCCCCATGTCCCTGCACCAAAGTTAATTCGTGTCACAGATCTCAGGCAGACACGTTCAGCCCAAGTGGCATGGCCCGAAATGACTAGTCCGGGCTGACCACGGCGGGGCGGGGTGGTAGGGGCGCTCCCGTACCCTGGGCGCCATGTCGGAGCGTCCCACGAGCACTCGCGTCCTCTCCCACCTGGGGGTGATGGTCGTCGTCTCGGCCGTCCTCGGGGTGCTGGTGGCCGGTCTGGCCATCCCGTTCGCCGGTGTGGTGGGCGTGAGCGCGCGCAACGTCGCCGACACCATGGACAACCTGCCCGAGGAGCTGGAGACCGAGCAGCTCTCCCAGCGCTCGACGATCCTCGACGTCGACGGCAACGTGCTGGCCACGCTCTACGACCAGAACCGCGTGGAGGTCCCGCTCACGCAGGTCTCACGCAAGATGGTCAAGGCGATCGTGGCCGTCGAGGACGCCCGGTTCTACCAGCACGGCGCCCTGGACCTGCAGGGCACGATCCGGGCCTTCATCACCAACACCGCCCAGAGCGGCACGGTCCAGGGCGGCTCCTCGATCACCCAGCAGCTGGTCAAGCAGACCCTGGTCAACCAGGCCGCGACCGACGAGGAGCGCGCGGCCGCCACCGACGACACCTACGCGCGCAAGCTCAAGGAGCTGCGCTACGCGGTGGCGCTGGAGCAGAACCACACCAAGGACTGGATCCTCGAGCGCTACCTCAACATCGCCTACTTCGGCGACGGCGCCTACGGCATCCAGTCCGCGGCCAAGCACTTCTTCAACACCAACGCCAGCAAGCTCAACATCCTGCAGTCGGCGACGCTGGCCGGCCTGGTGCGCAACCCCGAGGGCTACGACCCCACCGACAACCCCGAGCGGGCCCTGCAGCGGCGCAACGTGGTGTTGCAGCGGATGAAGGACGTCGGCATCCTCAACGCCAAGCGGGTCGACCGCCTGCAGTCCAAGCCCCTGAAGCTGGACGTGCAGAAGTTCAGCAACGGCTGCGTGTTCTCCGCCGCGCCGTTCTTCTGCGACTACGTCATCCAGTGGCTGCTCAAGGACGACGCGCTCGGCAAGAACAAGAAGGAGCGCCGCAGCCTCCTCAACACCGGTGGCCTGACGATCCGCACCACCCTCGACCTCGACTACCAACGTGGCGCCGACGC
>JAYYWX010000124.1:0-6054 GCA_036341255.1 Actinomycetota bacterium
GCGATGCACTGGTTCGTGTACGCCGCGTTCCTGCTGCTCTCGACCGCGGTGGCCACCGGCTACGTGCAGCTGTTCAAGCCCGACTTCGCGCTGCCGATCATCGGCCACTTCTTCCTCTTCGAGTGGGCCAGCGAGGGCATCGGCCTGCTCGGCACCATCGGCATCATCTTCCTCGCGGTCTACCGCCAGCTGAACCACCCGCGCGACAAGGGCCGCAGGAGCCGGTTCTTCGGCTCCACCCAGTGGCAGGCCTACTTCGTCGAGGCGTTCGTGCTCGTGGAGAGCGCCGCGATCCTCTTCATCCGCGGCGCGGAGTACAACCTGGGCCAGCTCGACTCCGACCACCCCGAGGACTTCAACCGCTTCCACTTCCCGATCTCCGGGTTCGTCGGTGACGCGCTGTTCCCCGCGGGCGTCGAGGGCAACGAGAGCGCGCTGGAGACCACCATCGTGGTCATCGCGATGATCAAGGTCGTCCTGGCGATGGTCTGGCTGATCGTCATCTCCTCCAACCTCACCATGGGCATCGCCTGGCACCGCTTCACCGCGTGGTTCAACATCTTCTTCAAGCGCGAGTCGGTCGGCCGCGACACCGACGGCGCCACCACGGCCCTGGGCGGCATGAAGCCGCTGATGAACAACGGCAAGCCGGTCACCCTCGACGACATCGACGACCTCGACGAGGACGCCACGCTCGGCGTCGGCGCCATCGAGGACTTCTCCTGGAAGGGCATCCTCGACTTCTCGACCTGCACCGAGTGCGGTCGGTGCCAGTCGCAGTGCCCCGCGTGGAACACCGACAAGCCGCTGTCGCCCAAGCTGCTCATCACCGCCATGCGCGACCACGCCTACGCCAAGGCGCCCTACCTCAAGGCGCCCGAGGGCGAGCGCGAGGCGCTCCTCGAGGGCAACACGGCGCTGGCCACCGAGGTGGAGAAGCCGCTGGTCGGCGAGACCGGCGGCCGCCTCGACGGCCTCGAGGACGGCGAGTGGTTCTACAACCCGGCCAACGGCGCCGCGGTGATCGACCCCGAGGTGCTGTGGAACTGCACCTCCTGCGGCGCCTGCGTCCAGCAGTGCCCCGTCGACATCGAGCACGTCGACCACATCATGGACATGCGTCGTCACCAGATCCTGGTGGAGTCGAACTTCCCCGCCGAGCTCAACGGCCTGTTCAAGGGCCTGGAGAACAAGGGCAACCCGTGGAACATGTCGGGCTCGGCCCGCATGGACTGGGCCAAGGACCTGCCCTTCGACGTCAAGGTCGTCGGCGACGACATCGAGGACCTCGACTCCGTCGACTGGCTGTTCTGGGTCGGCTGCGCCGGCGCCTACGAGGACCGTGCGAAGAAGACCACCCGCGCGGTCGCCGAGCTGCTCGACATGGCGGGGGTGACCTTCGGCGTCCTCGGCAACGGCGAGACCTGCACCGGTGACCCCGCCCGCCGCGCGGGCAACGAGTTCGTGTTCCAGGGCCTGGCCCAGCAGAACGTGGAGAACTTCAAGGAGTACAAGGTCAAGAAGGTCGTCTCGACCTGTGCCCACTGCTTCAACACGCTCAAGAACGAGTACAAGGAGTTCGGCGTCGAGCTCGAGGTCGTGCACCACACCCAGCTGCTCAACCGGCTGGTGCGCGAGGGCAAGCTGACCCCGGTCAAGGACGGTGCCGGCGCCCACAAGCGCTCGATCACCTACCACGACCCCTGCTACATCGGCCGCCACAACGGCGTCTACACCCCGCCCCGCGAGCTGCTGCAGGTCCTGCCCGGCGCGGAGTACGTCGAGATGGAGCGCGCCAACGAGCGCTCCTTCTGCTGCGGCGCCGGCGGTGCTCGCATGTGGATGGAGGAGAACCTCGGCGAGCGGATCAACATCAACCGCACCACCGAGGCCGTCGGCACCGGCGCGGACCAGATCGCCGTCGGCTGCCCCTTCTGCCGCGTGATGCTCTCCGACGGACTGACCATGAAGCAGTCCAAGGGCGAGGCCCGCGAGGAGGTCGAGGTCCTCGACGTCGCGCAGATGCTGCTCGCCTCGGTCAAGGGCGAGCAGGCCACCAAGCTCGCGCCCGGCCAGGGTGCGGCCGCTGCCCCGGCGAAGGCCAAGGCGGCGCCCGCGGGCGGCGCGGGTGACGACACCGACGTCGCGACCAAGGCCGAGCCCGAGGCCGGTGACGTCACGATCACCGAGGACACCGTCACCGACACCGCGGACGCCGGCCCGGCCGCCAAGGCCTCCGGCGGCTCCTCGCTCTTCGACGACGCCTCCTCGATGCTCGACGACGAGCCCGCGGCCAAGGCGGCCCCTGCCGAGAAGTCCGAGGACCAGGGCGGGGACAAGGGCGGGTCGCTCTTCGACGACGCCTCCTCGATGTTCGACGAGCCCGCCGAGAAGCCGGCCCCCCAGACCGACGAGAAGCACGCTCCGGAGGCGAAGGGCGCACCGGCCGAGGAGTCGCTGGGCGGCGGTTCGCTCTTCGACCTGGGCGGGGACGACGCTCCCGCCGAGGAGAAGCCTGCTGCAAAGCCGGCCGAGGAGCCCGCGGCGAAGGCCGAGCCCGCGAAGGCCGACCCCGAGCCGTCCACCGACCTGGGCTCGGGTGGCTCGCTGTTCGACCTGACCGCCGACGAGCCCGCTGCGGCTGCCCCGAAGGCGGAGGAGAAGGCCGAGCAGAAGGTCGAGGAGAAGGCTGAGGAGAAGGCACCGGCGGCTGAGGCACCGGCGGCTGAGAAGCCGGCCGAGACCTCCGAGCCGAAGGAGTCGGTCGACCTCTCGGGCGGCGGCTCGCTCTTCGACATCCCGGCCGACGAGCCGGCCCCGGCTGCCCCCGCGGCGGCCGAGGCCCCGGCCGACGACAAGGTCGAGGAGAAGGTCGAGGAGAAGGCCGAGGCCACCACGGCCGAGGAGCCCGAGGCCGCGGCGGAGAAGCCCGCGACCCCGGCGGCCCCTGCGGTCGACCTGGACGCGGCCGGCTCGCTGTTCGACATCGCCGCCCCGGCGAACGCCCCGGCCCCGGCCGCCCCCGCGGCTCCGGAGACCCCGGCCGCCGCTCCGGAGGCGCCCGTCGCCGAGGAGCCGGCCGAGGCACCCGCTGCCGAGGAGCCGGCGCAGGCCGAGCCCGAGGCCGCGACCGAGGAGCCGGCAGCTGCGGAGTCGGTCGAGGCGGAGTCGACCGAGGAGCCCGAGCCCGAGGCGTCCACCGAGGCGGCCCCCGTCGAGGAGAAGCCGAAGCCGGTCTCCAGCGGCGAGGCCCACCAGCCCCGCACGGACGCCGACATCGACGGCACGGAGTCGCTCTTCGACCTCTGAGTCAGCGCGAGGACGACAGTGTGGAGCCCCGGATCAACCTGGTTGATCCGGGGCTCCACACTTTCCGCACCTCTGCACCGTGCCACCCCAGCCGCGGGACGCCAGCACCCGCGCCACGCCGTGCGCGGTGTCGCAGGGGCGGGAGAGGACCTGGCCGTACCCCAGGCGCAGCGTCAGCCCACCCTCGGCAGCGGCGGCCAGGTCGCGATCGAGGTCGCGGTCCCGGTCGGTCATCACCACGTGGTCCACCCGGCCGTCGAGCTCGACGACCAGTCCCCAGTCCTCGTAGGCGACGTCTTGCCACATCGTCCGGCCGCGAAGCTCCGCCCTGACCTGGCGGCGTCCCACCGGGAGCCCGTGGGCGCGCTCGACGCGGGCGAGGTACTCCCGCTCGAGCACCGAGCACGAGCCCGCCTCCACGTCGTCCAGCACCGAGCCGATCAGGGCCCTTCGAAGGCACGCCAGGCGGACTGGTCGGCCAGCGCAGCCGGCCAGGCCCAGAGCACGGCAGCCCAGGCCCGCTGCTGCCACGAGGGCGGGCCCGTGTGCTCGACGTACACCCCACGCAACACCTCCACCAGCTCGCGCCGCCGCACGAGACGTGCGACCACCGTGCGATCCGTGCCCGGGAGCGACAGCAGCTGGCGGCGCGCGACGACCCCGTCCTGGTCGCGCAGCAGCCCGGCGAGGTCGTCCATGCGGGCAGCCTTTCCCGACCGGCGCGCTCCCGCGACCTCGATCGCAGGAGCCTGTGGACAACCGGCCGCCGGGCGTGGACGTCCGTGACGACCGTCACCGTGCCTCGTTAGCCTTCTTGACGCACCGTCAACACCGGAGGTCCCCGTCGTGCCCGCTCGTTCCCCCCTCACCCGCGCCCGCCGTGCCCTCGGTGGGCTGCTGACGCTGGCGCTCGTCGCGACCCCGGTCACCGCGACCGCCACCGGCCCGACGCGGTCCTCGAACACCGCGCCCGCCACGTCAGCCTCCCCGGGGGCCGTGGACCTCGCCACCAAAGCCACGAGGAAGGCCACGAGGAAGGCCGGGACGAAGGACAGGAAGGCCTGGACGGCACGGCCCGAGCAGTACGCCGACACGGTGACCCTGACCGACCTCGAGATCCCGATGTCCGACGGAGTCATCCTGCGCGGCGACCTGACGCTGCCAGCCGGCCCCGACGGCGAACCGGTCGACAAGCGGTTCCCGGTGGTCGTGACCATCACGGCGTACAACAAGACCGTGCTGGCCAGCACCGGCCTGGGTGGCAGCGACGGCGCCTACCTCGTCAAGAGGGGCTACGCACAGCTGACCGTCGACGCCCGCGGCACCGGCTCCAGCAACGGCCAGTGGAACGCCTTCGACACCCGGGAGAACACCGACGCCGGCGAGATCATGGAGTGGGCCGCCTCCCAGGAGTGGAGCAACGGGAAGACCGCGATGACCGGCCCCTCCTACATGGGCATCTCCCAGCTCTGGGCGGCCGCCGCCCAGCCCAAGGGCCTCAAGGCGATCTTCCCGCAGGTGCCGGGCGCCGACGTCTACCGCGACGTCGTGGCCAGCGGCGGTGCGATCGACGTCGGGTTCATCCCGCTGTGGCTCGGCCTCGTGACCACGACCGGCCTCATCCCCCCTGCGGTGGGCGCCAGCGAGCCGCAGAGCGCACTGTCGATCTACCTCGACCACATCATGGGGGCGTTCGGGTTCACCGCCCAGGTGATCCCGGCGGCGCTGCTGGCCCAGGAGCCGGCGTACGACGGCGAGTTCTACGAGCAGCGCTCGGTCATCAACGTGATCGACCAGGTCGAGGTGCCGGCCTTCTTCGTCTCCGGGGAGTACGACCTCTTCCAGCGCGGCACCCCGCTGCTCTTCGAGGCGCTGCAGCGCAACGGCGTCCCCACCAAGCTGATCACCGGGCCCTGGGACCACCTCGAGGGCTCCTCGGCCGCCGACATCGGCGACGCCGGCTACGGCACCCTCGAGGAGCTGCAGCTGCGGTGGTTCGACCACTACGTCAAGGGCAAGCGCGACAAGCGGCTGCACAAGGACATCGCCAACCTCACCTACTACGAGCAGGGCAGCGGACGCTGGACGCGGTCGAAGCGCTGGATCGACCGCGACCTGCGGGCCCGCTCCTACCACCTGTCCGGCAGCTCCACGACCGCCCTGGTCAACGGCTCCCTCACCACCGGTACGCCGGAGGCAGGCACCGCCGCGGTGCTGCCCGTGCCCGTGTCCGGCGCCTGCACCCGCTCGGCCAACCAGTGGACCGCGGGCATCGTCAACGCCGGGGCCGGCCAGCTCCCCTTCCCCAACCCGTGCTTCGACGACACCCGCGTCAACGACCTGACCGGCGTGGTCTTCGAGACCGAGCCGATGAAGCGGGCGACGGCCTTCCGCGGCCCCATCAACGCCCGGCTCTACACCTCGGTCGCCGGGGCCGGCGACGGGATGCTCTCGGTGTCGGTGGAGGACGTCGCCCCCGACGGCACCGTCAGCCGGCTGACCGGCGGCTGGCAGGTGCTCTCGCTCGCCGAGACCGACCGGCGCCGCAGCCGGAAGCTGGACGGGAAGATCATCCAGCCCTGGCACCCCTTCACCGAGGAGTCCCAGGCGCCGCTGGAGGGCATCGAGCCGGTCGACGTCGAGGTCTTCCCGACCGCGGCGAAGATCCGCAAGGGCCACCGCCTGCGCGTGGCCGTCCAGGCCTTCGACGTGCCGCACCTGCTCCCGACGCTGCCGGTGCTGCTG
>JAYYWX010000125.1:0-20166 GCA_036341255.1 Actinomycetota bacterium
TCGCGGCCGTAGGCGTGCAACGAGCGGTCGAAGTAGCCCGACTCCCCGTTGACGTTGACGTAGAGCGCGTCGAAGGAGGTGCCGCCCTGTGCCAGGGCGTCGAGCATGACGTCACGCGCGTGGCTGAGGAGCTCGACGACCTGGGCGCGGGTGAGCCGGTCGCCCGGTCTCTCACCGTGGATGCGCGCCCGCCACAGGGCCTCGTCGGCGTAGATGTTGCCGATGCCCGAGACCAGGTTCTGGTCGAGCAGCTGCCGCTTGATGGCCGAGCCGCGGCGGCGCACTCTGGCGACGACGTCGTCGAGGTCGAAGAGCGGGTCGAGCGGGTCACGGCCGATGTGGGCGATCTCCGGGGGCAGCACCGCTCCCCCGGTGGAGACCAGCAGCCCGCCGAACATCCGCTGGTCCACGAAGTGCAGGTGCCGACCCTCGGCTGCGCCGTCGAGGCGCAGACGCACGCGCAGGTGCTTCTCCGGCTCGGCCTCGGCCGGCTGGACCAGCATCTGGCCGCTCATGCCGAGGTGGCACAGCAGCGCGTCGCCGTCGTCGAGCGGCAACCAGAGGTACTTGCCGCGGCGGCTGGCGCCGGTGATCGTCCGGCCTGCCAGCGCGAGCGCGAAGCCCTCGGGACCGCGAGGATCCCGGCGTACGGGGCGGTCGTGGAGGACGTCGACGGCGACGACGCGGGCGCCGACCACGTGGCGCTCGAGGCCGGCGCGGACCACCTCGACCTCGGGGAGCTCGGGCACCGAGGCTCAGTCGCTGCCGGCGGCGCTCGCGGTGTCGCCGGAGGGGGCGACCGAGGAGCCGCCGGAGGTGGTGCCGAGCTGGCCGACGATCTCGCCGTAGGCGGTCTCGGCGGCGGCCTGCTCGGCCTCCTTCTTCGACCGACCGCTGCCGTTGCCGTAGAGCCGCTCGCCGACGCGGACCTTGGCGGTGAAGGTCTTCATGTGGTCGGGCCCGGAGTCCTCGATGACGTACTCCGGGACGCCGAGGCCGTGCTCGGCGGAGAGCTCCTGCAGGGAGGTCTTCCAGTCCAGCCCGGCCCCCATGGCCGAGGCGGCCTCGATGAGCGGGTCGAAGAGCCGGTGGACCACCTCGGCGGAGGTCTGCATGCCTCCGCCGGAGAGGTGCACCGCCCCGATGACCGCCTCGACGGTGTCGGAGAGGATCGAGGCCTTGTTGCGCCCGCCGGTGGCCTCCTCGCCGCGGCCGAGCTTGACGTGCTCGCCCAGCCCGATGCTGCGGCCGACCTCGGCGAGCGCGCGCGCGCTGACCACCGCGGCCCGCAGCTTGGCCAGCCGCCCCTCGGAGAGGTCGGGGTGGGTGCGGTAGAGCGTCTCGGTCACGACGACGCCGAGCACCGAGTCACCCAGGAACTCCAGGCGCTCGTTGGTCGGCAGGCCGCCGTTCTCGTAGGCGTAGGACCGATGCGTGAGGGCGCGCTCGAGCAGCTCGGGGTCCAATTCCGGGTCCCCGAGCGCCGAGCGCAGCCCGCTGTAGTCGTCGATGGTGCCGGTCAGGGCAGCAGGGCCGCTCAGAGGACCTGACGACGGTCGGACCGGGCGCCGTACTGGCCGCACTCGCCGCACGCACGGTGCGGGAGGTGCTTGGCACCGCACGCGGGGTTCGCGCAGGTCACCAGGGTCGGGGCGCTGGTCTTCCAGGCCGAACGACGGTGCCGGGTGTTGCTGCGCGACATCTTCCGCTTCGGGACAGCCACTGTTCTCTCCTTGTACCGGGGCCGGGAGGTCCGGCCCAGCTCTGCTAGTCGGGCTCTGCTGGCCGACCCTGCGCTGGCGGGGCCGACTACTGCTGGTCTGGGTCCTGCTGGTCCTGCTGGAGGCCCGCGAGTCCGGCCCACCGGGGGTCGATCGGTGCCTCGTGCGCGTGGTCCGGGTCCTCGGCCAGTCGCGCCCCGCACTCGGGGCACAGACCGGGGCAGTCCGGCTCACACATGGGCTGGAACGGCAGCTCCAGCACCACCGCGTCCCTCAGCTGCGGCTCCAGGTCGACCAGGTCGTCCTGCAGCCTGCTGACCTCGTCGTCCTCGTCGTGGGAGGTCTGGTGCTCGGCGTAGACGTACAGCTCCTGGAACCGCACCTCGACGTCGTCGTCGATGGGTTCCAGGCACCGTGCGCACTCGCCCTCGAGCGCGGCTCGCGCCGTGCCCGTCACCAGGACTCCCTCCATGACCGCCTCGAGCCGCAGGTCGATCTCGACCGGCGAGCCCTCGGGGACACGGAGGACGTCGATGCCCAGATCCGCTGGGGCCGGCACCGTCCGTGACACCTCACGCTGGGACCCCGGGCGGCGGCCGAGCTCGCGGGTGTCGAGCACGAGCGGCGCTCTCGGGTCCAGGCTGGTCAGATGATCACTTCCGGGTCCGGGCACAACAGATCGCGTAGAAGCGTAACCGTCGTGCGGGTGGGCGACAAAACGACGTCGGGGCAGGTCAGCGGTGGAGCGGGCTCCCCGAGGACCGTGGTGCGGTCAGCCCCGCGCGGCGTTGCGTGCGGCGTTCTGGGCGATCCTCTCAGCCAGACGCTCGTGGACGAAGTCGGGGACCAACGTGGACACGTCGCCGCCGTAGGTCGCCACCTCCTTGACCAGGCTGCTGGCCAGGAACGACCACTCCGGGCTCGTGGGGACGAACACGGTCTCCACGTCGGTGAGCGAGGCGTTCATCTGCGCCATCTGCAGCTCGTAGTCGAAGTCGCTGACCGCCCGCAGGCCCTTCACGATGGCCTGGATGTCGTGCTCGACACAGAAGTCGGTGAGCAGCCCGGTGAAGCCCTCCACCCGGACGTTCGCCCACGGCGCGCACGCCTGGCGCAGCATGTCCATCCGCTCGTCGGAGGAGAACAGGCGGCTGCTCGACTTGGACTTGTTGACACCGACCGCGACGACGACCTCGTCGAAGAGGGAGGCGGCCCGCCCCACGATGTCGAGGTGTCCGTTGGTGACCGGGTCGAAGGACCCCGGGCAGACGGCTCGGCGCACGCGCTACTCCTCCGGCTGGGCTGACGGGCCGGGCCACTCGGCCGACCACAGGGTCGTCTCACCGTACTTGCGGCGGCGCTGACCGGTGAACCCGACCGGCCACGCGGGCTCGGGGCTGCGACGGCCGCGCTCCACGACGACCAGGGCGTCCCGCGCCAGCCAGCCCTGCTCGACCAGGGCGGCCAGGTCGGCCTCGACCTCCTCGACGGCCAGCGGGTACGGCGGATCGGCCAGCACCAGGTCGAAGGGCTGGTCCGGTGCCGCGGCGAGGACCGTGCGGACCGAGCCGGTCACCACGCGAGCCCCGGCCAGGCCCAGGGTCCGGGCGTTGGCGGCGATCACCGCGGCGGTGCGCCGGTCCTTCTCGACCATCAGCGCGTGGGACGCCCCCCGACTGCACGCCTCGAGGCCGAGCGCCCCGGAGCCGGCGTACAGGTCGAGGACGCGGAGCCCGGAGAGCGTGCCGCACCAGGACTCCACCGCGGAGAAGAGCGCCTCGCGGACCCGGTCGCTGGTGGGCCTGGTCGCGTCCCCCTTCGGCGTCTCGAGGCGCCGTCCTCCTGCGCTGCCGCCGATGATGCGCGTCATGGGGCCACACCCTAGGGGCACCGGCCTCGACTCAGGAGCGGGTCGCGAACTCCGCGCGCACCGACTCCTCGAGGTCGAGCACGAGGTCACGGACCAGCGGCAGCGAGTCGAGGTCGGGGTCCTCGTCCAGGACCCGTGAGGAGACCTCGCGTGCGTGCAGGATCGTCTTCTCGTCGCGCAGGACCCGCAGGTCGCGCAGGCTGGAGGTGAACCCGGACTGGGAGGCGCCGAGCACGTCGCCCTCGCGGCGCTGCTCGAGGTCGACGCGGCTGAGCTCGAAGCCGTCGGTGGTCGAAGCCACGGCGTCGAGCCGCTCGCGTGCGGGACTCCCGACCTCGGCGTGGCTCACGAGCAGGCACAGGCCGGGCAGGCCACCTCGGCCCACCCGGCCGCGCAGCTGGTGGAGCTGGGAGACACCGAACCGGTCGGCGTCGAGCAGCACCATGGTGGTGGCGTTGGCGACGTCGACGCCGACCTCGATGACGGTGGTGGAGACGAGCACGTCGACCTCGCCCCCGGCGAAGGCGCGCATGGTGCGGTCCTTCTCCTCCGCCGGCAGCCGCCCGTGCAGCAACCCGACGCGCAGCCCGGCGAGCGGGCCCTCGGCCAGCTCGGCGGCGACCTCCTCGACGGCGGCGAGCGGACGCTGCGGCCGGGTCTCCCCCTCCACGGCGGGGGCATCGCCCTCCCCCTGCTCGGTGACGTCGCCGGAGATGCGCGGGCACACGACGTAGACCTGGTGGCCCTTGTGCACCTCCTCGCGGGCGCGCTGCCAGACCCGCTCGATCCAGTGCGGGGCGTCCACGAGCGGGACGACGGTCGTCTGGATGGGGGCGCGGCCGGCCGGGAGCTCGGAGAGCGTGGAGGTCTCCAGGTCGCCGAAGACGGTCATGGCGACCGTGCGCGGGATCGGCGTCGCGGTCATCACCAGCACGTGCGGCGGGCTGCCCGCCTTGTCGGTCAGCGCCGCCCGCTGCTCGACGCCGAAGCGGTGCTGCTCGTCGACGACGACCAGGCCGAGGTCGGCGAACTGGACGACGTCCTCGAGCAGGGCGTGGGTGCCGACGACCAGACCGGCCTCCCCCGAGGCGAGCCGCAGCAGCGGCTCGGTGCGCTGGGACCTGGTCATCGACCCGGTCAGCAGCTCCAGGGTCGTGGCCTCCGGGTGCCCGCCGAGCATCCCGCCGCCGGCGAGGTCGCCGAGCATGGCGCTGAGCGAGCGGTGGTGCTGCTGGGCCAGGACCTCGGTGGGCGCCAGGAGCGCGGCCTGGCCTCCGGAGTCGACCACGCGCAGCATCGCGCGCAGCGCCACGAGCGTCTTGCCCGAGCCGACCTCACCCTGGAGCAGCCGGTTCATCGGGTGTGGGCGCGCCAGGTCGGCCTCGATCTCCGCGCCCACCTGCTGCTGGCCGCCGGTGAGCTCGAAGGGGAGCCGCTCGTCGAAGGCCGCCAGCAGTCCCCCACCCCCGGTGCGCGGTCGGGCGCCCTGGGCCTGCAGCGCTCGGCGACGGCGCGCGAGCACCAGCTGGGTGGTCAGCGCCTCCTCGAAGCGGAACCGCTGCAGCGCCCGGGTGACCTGGCCGCGGTCCTCGGGGTGGTGCACCCACTCGAACGCCTGCCGCACGTCGAGCAGCCCCTCGCGCTCGCGCAGCTCGCCGGGGAGCAGCTCGGGGAGGTCGTCGACGACGGAGAGTGCGAAGGAGATCGCTCGCTGGAGGTCCCAGGACTCGACGTTCGCGGTGAGGGGGTAGATCGGGTAGAGGTCGCCGAGGGTCTCCAGGGCGAGCTGGGCGGCGTCCTCGCCGGGGGTGCCCATGAGCACCATCTGGGGGTTGGTCAGCTGCCAGGTGTCGCGGAACCGGCCCACCTTGCCCTGGAAGATCCCGCGTCGGCCGGCGGTGAGGCGGCGCTCGTGCCAGGCGGCGATGTGCTCGGCCTTGGCGAAGAAGGTCATCGACAGCGGCGGACCGTCGGTCTCGAGCACCGCCTCCACCCGGAAGGCCCTCCGGTTGGTGCGTCGGTCGGTGTAGGTGCGGCGCCGGCTCTCGCCGATGCGGCCCACCACGACCAACATCTCCCCCTCCCGCAGCGCGCCGACCTCGGTGAGCTCACCGGTCTTGACGTACTTGCGCGGGAAGTGGCGCAGCAGGTCGCCGACCGTGCGCAGCCCCAGGCCCTCGACGACGGCCTCGACGGTCTTCTTCTTGGCGTCGCCGAGCACGGTCTGCACCGGCGAGTCCACGGTGATCACTGCTCGTCTCCTGTCCGAGGGCTGATGGGTGGTGGCGGGGCCAGTGGCGGGGCTAGTGGCGGGGCTACTCGACGGCGAGCAGGAGCGGGTAGCGCTCCTGGCCTCCGTCGTAGACCATCACGTCGACGTGCGGTCGGTGCTCCTCGACCCAGGCAGCCAGGCGGTGCGCGAGCGCGCCGTCGGGGTCCTCCGCGCCGGAGACGACGGTGACCAGCTCCCCACCACCGCCGAGCAGCCTGTCGGCCACCTGGGCGGCCACCTCGTCGAGGTCGTTGCCCACCACCGCGAAGTCACCCTCGACGACGCCGAGCACGTCGCCGGGCTCGCAAGGACCCGCCATGGTCATGGCGGTGCGGGCGGCGATCGTCACCGCGCCGTGGCGGGCGTGCCGGGCGGTCGCGGTCATCTCCACGACATCGGCGTCGAAGGCGCGGCCCGGCTCGTGGACGGCCAGGGCCGCCAGGCCCTGGACCTGGGCCGAGGTCGGCACGACCACGACCCGCACACCGAGGTCCTGCTGGGCGGTGTGCGCCGCCACCTGGGCCACGCGCACCGAGTCGGGGTCGTTGGGCAGGACCACGACCTCCTGGGCGCCGCAGCCGGTGATGGCCTCCAGCAGCTCGCCGGTGGAGGGGCGGCGACCGGGGCCGCCCTCGACCACCACGGCACCGGCCTCGGTGAACAGCGCGGCCAGGCCGGGGCCGGCCGCGACGGTGACGACCGCCCGGCCCGAGCGCGGCGCCGTGGCGGCCCGCTGCTCGGCCACCTGCTCGGCGAAGTGGGTCACCCGGATGCGGTGCGGGCGGCCGGCCTCGATGCCGGCCTCGATCGCGGCACCCACGTCGTCGACGTGGACGTGGACGTTCCACAGCGGCTCGTCTCCGACGACGACCAGGCTGTCGCCCAGGCCGGACAGCGCCTCGCGCAGCGCCGGCACCCGGTCCGCGGGCGCGTCGAGGAGGTACATCACCTCGTACGACGGCCCGTCCTCGCTCAGGTCGCCGCCGGCCTGCTCGGGGTCGGCGCCGGCGCCCGTGGTCCCGACGGGCAGCACGGGGACCGGGATCTGGTGGCTGCCCAGGCGCGTGCGCACCTGCGGTGGCACCCGTCCGGTGAGGGCGGTCTCGGCGGCGTCGAGGACGACGCTGAAGCCCCGACCCCCCGCGTCGACCACGCCCGCGTCCGCGAGCACCTGCAGCTGTTGGGGCGTCGCGGCCAGCGCCTCGCGGGCGGCGGCGGCCGCTGCGGTGAGCACGTCGCGGGTGCGGGCGGCCGGGTCGACCACGGCCTCGCCGGCAGCCTCGGCCGCGGCCCTGGCCACGGTGAGCATGGTGCCCTCGACGGGCGTGCCGACAGCGGCGTACGCGGCATCGGCGGCCAGGCGCATCCCCTCGGCCATCACCGCGGCGGCACGGTCGTCGGGACCGGCCTCCGCGAGCCGTCGGGCCAGGGCGCGCAGCATCTCGCTGAGGATGACGCCGGAGTTGCCACGAGCGCCCAGCAGTGCGCCCCGGCCCAGGGCGTCCAGGCCGGGCCCGACGCCGCACTGCTGCGGCCCCCCTGCCTGCGCGACCGCGGTCTCCACGGCGTCGCGGGCAGCCGCGATGGTGAGGTACATGTTGGTGCCGGTGTCACCGTCGGGCACGGGGTAGACGTTGAGCGCGTCGACCTCCTCGCGTGCGGCCTCGAGCGCACGGGCTGCGACCTCGGTGAACCGCAGCACCCCCTCGAGGCTCACCCCCCGGGGCAGCACCTCGACACCGTCGGGCATCGTGGGGGTCGGCTGGTCGTGTCGCGGGTCGGGCACGGCCCCGAGGGTAGTGGGCCGCTCCGACGTCGATTCGGTGATCGGGGGGTGTGGCGATACTCTTGTGCGGTTGCCCGGGGCCGCTCACGGCCTCCCGGGCCCTCTCGACTCGTTCCAACACATCGATCCTCAGGAGTTCACGGTGGCTGCCGTCTGCGACATCTGCGCCAAGAAGCCTGGCTTCGGCAACAACCGGCCGTGGTCGCGCAAGATCACGAAGCGCCGCTTCGACCCCAACATCCAGCGCGTGCGTGCCGTGGTCAACGGCACCCCGAAGCGGATGAACGTCTGCACCGGTTGCCTCAAGGCCGGCAAGGTCTCGCGCTGACGCGAGCCGCCCGACCGGTCTGAGGAGCACCCAGACCAACGGAGCATGCAGGGAAGACCGTCACCTGGAGGGGTGGCGGTCTTCTTCTTTGTCGGAGCCGGCCGATCCGACACCTGACCGGGTCCGCCGGCGCGTCCGGCGTCAGAAGGCCGTCCAGCCCGCCGGTCCGTCGTAGGGCGCGCCGTCGACGGTGACGCCCTCCCCCTCGGTGACCGCACCGATGACCGTCCAGCCCGCCGGCACGCTCGCGGCGTCGGCGAAGGTCGCCAGGAGCGCGTGGTCGTCGCCACCGCCGAGCACGTAGCGCAGCGGGTCGGACCCGGTCGCCGCGGCGACGGCGTGCAGCGGCTCGGGGACCTCCAGGGTCTCGGTGCGCACGTCGATGCGTACACCGGAGGCCAGGGCGAGGTGTCCCGCCTCGGACAGCAGCCCGTCGGAGACGTCGATCATGGAGGTCGCACCGGCCGCCGCGGCCTCCGGCCCGGCGTCGTACGGCGGAGCGGGCCGTCGGTAGGCCTCCACCAGCACCCGGGGCGAGCGGAAGCCGCGGCCGAGCACCGCCAGACCCCCGGCGGCCCAGCCCTGTCGCCCCGCCAGCGCCAGCACGTCGCCCGGCTCCGCGCCGCCCCTGAGCACCGGCGAGACCGTGCACGCACCGAGCACCGTGACGGAGACGACCAGCTGGTCCCCCCGGGTCAGGTCTCCCCCGACCACGCTCGCCCCGACCAGGCGGCACTCCTCGGCGAAGCCCTCGGCGAACTCGGTGGCCCAGGCCACCGGCAGGTCGGCCGGGACCGCCATGCCGACCGTGAGGCTGTGCGCGCGACCGCCCATGGCGTTGATGTCGGACAGGTTCTGAGCAGCCGCGCGGTGACCCACGTCGCGCGCCGGCACCCAGTCGCGCCGGAAGTGGCGCCCCTCGACCAGCATGTCGGTCGAGACCACCACGTGTCCGGTGCGGATGCGCAGCACCGCAGCGTCGTCGCCGGGACCCACGAGCACCTGCTCGCCCTGCTCGAAGGCGGCGGTGAGGGCGTCGATCAGCTCGAACTCGCCGAGCTCCTCCACGGTGGCGTCCTCGGGGCGGGCCTGGGGTGCGTCCGACATGGCCCCATCCCACCACCCGCCACGGTGTCCGGGGACACCGGCCGCTGTCGTGCCGCGCCGCCGATGCGGGTAGGTTGCTGCCCGACACATCCGGGTGACGTGTCCGCGGCAGCGTCGCCGCGCAACCGACCCAGAGGGAGACAACGATGGTCGTCCAGGCCTACATCCTGATCCAGACCGATGTCGGCAAGGCCGCCGAGGTCGCCGCTGCCATCGCGCAGGTCAAGGGCGTGACCCTCGCCGAGGACGTCACCGGCCCCTACGACGTCATCGTGCGTGCCGAGGCCCGCAACGTCGACGAGCTGGGCAAGCTGGTCGTCTCGAAGGTGCAGAACCTCGACGGCATCACCCGCACGCTCACGTGCCCCGTCGTCCACATCTGAGCGCTCCCCCGCTGAGCGCCGCTCGCGTCCGACGCCCCGTCTCCCGCCGGAGTCGGGGCGTCGTCGCGTGCGCCGTCGCTCTGCTGATGCCGGTCGTGCTGGCCGGATGCTCGGGGACGTCCGTGGAGCCGGTCGAGGCCCAGCCGCTGGACGCCGCCGGCCGGACCGCCTGCGACGCGTTCCTCGCCGACCTGCCGTCGGCCGCCGCCGATGCCCTGGTGACGTGCGGGGCCCCGGAGCCGGGGACGCTCGAGGCGACGTCGGAGTGCGACGAGGTGCGCGGCGTCGGGTGGTTCATCGACCCCGACGAGCTCTCGGACGCCGAGTCCCCCGTGACCGCCACGGCCATCGGCGTACGACCCCGGGTGGCGGTGGTCTTCACCGCCGACGAGCGTGGCCAGCGCTCCTTGGAGGTGCTCTCGGCGCTCGCCGACCCGGTGCGCGAGCACCTCGAGCGGGTCAGCCGCTGTCGCTGAGCGTCGGCGGGCTGTGGGACCCTGCTGCCATGAGCACCCACGAGGAGCTGTCCGGTCCGGTCGCCGTCATCGCCGGCGGGCTCAGCCACGAGCGTGACGTCTCGCTGGCCAGCGGTCGCAACCTGGTGCGCGAGCTGCGCCAACTCGGCGTGGAGGCCGAGGCCTACGACTTCGACCGCAACCTGCTGACCCGCTTGGAGCAGGACAAGGTCGTCGCCGCCGTGCCCGCCCTGCACGGGCAGTTCGGCGAGGACGGCGAGATCCAGACGCTGCTCGAGCTCATCGGCCTGCCCTTCGTCGGCTCCGGCAGCCGCGCCTGCCGCGTCGCCTGGGACAAGGCCACCGCCCGCGAGCTGCTGCGCCGCGAGGGCATCGCGGTGCCCGAGAGCGTGGGCCTCTCCGCCCAGACCTTCCGCGACATCGGCGCCAACGCGCTGATGGAGCACGTGATGCACCGCCTCGGCGAGCGCGTCGTGGTCAAGCCGACCCGCTGCGGCAGCGCGCTGGGCGTCACCGGCGTCGACGGCATGGGCGCGCTCCCCTCGGCCCTGGTCCGCTCCTACGCCTACTGCGAGGACGCGGTGATCGAGCGCTTCCACGACGGGGTCGACGTCAGCGTCGTGGTCGTCGAGGACGCCGACGGCCCTCGCGCGCTGACCCCGGTGGCGGTCTACTACGAGAAGGGCCACGAGTTCGACTTCTCCGCGCGCTACACCGCCGAGTTCGTCTCCCTGGAGAAGCCGGCCTTCGCCGACGAGGTGCTCGAGGAGCTGAGCCGCACCGCCTGCGAGGCGCACCGCGTGCTGGGCCTCTCCGACGTCTCGCGCTGCGACTTCATCGTCTCCCCCGACGGCTCGTTCGTCGTGCTGGAGACCGCGATCACCCCCGGCACCACCGAGACCTCGGTGATGCCGTTCGCCTGCACGCTGTCGGGCACCTCGCTGGGCGAGGTCACCCTCGACCTGGTGCGGCGCGTGCTCGCCTGAGACGCCTCCGGCCCGCCGACCGGCCGGCCGGCGGGCCGGCTCAGCGCAGGCCGGTCGGTCGCTCCAGCGCGAGCTGGATGAGCTCGTCGACGAGCTCGGTGTAGGGCAGGCCCGAGGCCTCCCACATCTTGGAGTACATCGAGATCGGCGTGAACCCGGGCATCGTGTTGATCTCGTTGAGCAGCACCTCGCCCGCCGGTGTGACGAAGCAGTCCACCCGGGACAGCCCCTCGGCGCCGATCGCCTCGAAGGCCTCGACGGCCAGCTCGCGCACCCGCTCGGCGACCTCCTCGGGCAGGTCGGCGGGGGCGTCGGTGCGCGCGTGGGTGGCCGAGAGGTACTTCGACTCGAAGTCGTAGAAGCCGGCCTGCTCGTGATCCACGACGATCTCCCCGGGCACCGACGCGCGCGGCCGACCACCGGCACGACCACCGAGCACCGCGCACTCGATCTCACGGCCCTCGACCCCCTGCTCCACGAGCACCTTGGGGTCGTGGGTCCGGGCCTCCTCGATCGCCTCCGACAGACCGGTCAGGTCGTCGACCCGCGTGACGCCGAGCGAGGAGCCGGCGCGGGCGGGCTTGACGAACACCGGGAACTCCAGCCGGTCCTGCACCCGGTCGACGACCGCAGACGGGCTCTCCTCCCACTCCCGCGGCTTCACCACGACGTACGGCGCGACGGGCAGGCCGTGGCCGGCGAAGACGAGCTTCATGTACGCCTTGTCCATCCCCACCGCGGAGGCGAGCACGCCGGCGCCGACGTAGGGCAGCCCCGCGAGCTCGAGGAGGCCCTGGATGGTGCCGTCCTCGCCGTAGGGGCCGTGCAGGAGGGGGAAGACCACGTCGACGGGACCGGCCTCGGCCAGCCCGGCGATCTCGCGGCCGGCCTCGGGGGTGACCTCCGGCAGCGAGCCGGAGGTCAGCTCGAAGCGGGCCGAGTCACCCGAGGGCAGCACCCACTCGCCGTCGCGGGTGATGCCGACGGGGAGGACGTCGTACTTCTCGCGGTCGATGGCCTTCATCACCCCGGCCGCGGTCGCCGCGGAGATCGAGTGCTCGCCGGAGCGACCCCCGAAGACGAGGGCCACACGCACCTTGCGGGAGGGGCTGTCGGTCATGGACCGGACGCTACTTCAGCGTCGCGGCCACCTCGTCGAGGCGCGCGCCACGGGAGGCCTTGAGGAGAACCGCGTCACCTTCGCGGAGGTTCTCGGCCAGCCAGGAGACCGCCGCGGGGTTGTCCGGGAGCCAGGTCGAGCACGCTCCCGCGCCGTCGTGGATGCCCCGCGCCGCCTCGCCCACCACGACCACGTGGTCGACCCCGAGGTCGGCGGCGTGGGCGCCGATCCCGCGGTGCTCCTCGTCGTGGGTCTCCCCCAGCTCCTTCATCTCCCCGAGCACCGCGATGGTGCGGTGCACGTCGGCGTCGGCACCGATCGCCGCCAGTGCGTCGAGCGCGGCGCGGACCGAGTCGGGGTTGGCGTTGTAGGAGTCGTTGAGCACGATCACCCCGCGGTCGAGCTCGCGCAGCTCCATCCGCCACTGCGAGAGGGTCTCGACCTCGCTGAGCCCGGTGGCGACGTCGGCGATGGGTACCCCGCACGCGAGTGCCGCCGCGGCCGCGGCGGCGGCGTTGAGCGCCTGGTGGGCACCCACGAGCCGGAGCACCACCTCCGCCTGCTCCTCGCCGTGGGCGAGTCGGAACGCGGGTCGCCCGAGGCGGTCGAGGGCAAGACCCTCGACCCGCACGTCGGCTGCCGCGACGTCGCCGAAGGACAGCACCCGCCCGGCGGTGCGTGCCGCCATCGCGGAGACGCGCGCGTCGCCGGCGTTGAGGACCGCCGTGCCGTCCGCGGTCAGCGCCTCGACCAGCTCGCCCTTGGCCTGCGCGATCGCGTCGCGCGAGCCGAACTCCCCCAGGTGCGCCTGCCCGACGTTGAGGACCACCGACACGTCCGGTCGGACCAGCCCCGTGAGCTCGGCGATGTGCCCGATGCCCCGCGCGCCCATCTCGAGCACCAGGAAGCGGGTGGTCGGCTCCACGCGCAGCGCGGTCAGCGGCATGCCGAGCTCGTTGTTGAACGACCCGCGGGTCGCGACCGTGGCTGCCGACCGGCCGAGCACGGCCGCCAGGAGGTCCTTCGTCGACGTCTTGCCCTGGGACCCCGTCAGTGCCACGACGGTCAGGTCCCCCTCCGCACGGACCCGGCTGACGACGTACGACGCGAGGCGCTGGAGCGCGGCGCGCACGTCCTGGACCACGACCGTCGGGAGCTCGGTGGGACGCGACCCGAGCACGGCCACCGCTCCGGCAGCCGCGGCCTGGGAGACGTGGTCGTGGCCGTCGACCCGCTCACCGACGAACGCGGCGAAGAGGCTGCCGGGCGCGGCCTCGCGGCCGTCGATGACCACGGGGCCGTCCACGACCGGCGCGGTGTCCGGGGTCGTGCCGGCGAGCTCCCCGTCGACGATCTCGGCGACCCGGGCCAGGCTGAGGGCGATCACCGGGCCGACCCTAGTGTGTGCGCATGGCCGACGACTCCCTGCGCCCCTCGACCATCGCCGTGACCGCGGGACGACCGCCGCACGAGGTGGACCAGCCGCTCAACACCCCGATCACGATGGCCTCGACCTACGTGGCCGGCGGTGACCGGGAGTACGGCCGCTACGGCAACCCCACCTGGCAGGCCTTCGAGGAGGTGCTCGGCGAGCTCGAGGGCGGTCGGGCCCTGTCGTTCTCCTCGGGGCTCGCGGCGGTCTCGGTCGTGCTGGACCTGGTCGGCCAGGGCGCGCTGGTGCTCGCCCCCGATGCGGCCTACCAGGGCAGCCTGTCCCAGATCGCGGACCTGGAGATGCGGGGACGCCTGCGCTCGAAGCTCGTCGACATCGCCGACACCGACGCGGTGGTCGCCGCCTGCGACGAGGACGTGGCCCTGGTGTGGATCGAGTCGCCGACCAACCCCAACCTCGACGTCGCCGACATCGAGCGCATCTGCGCGGCGGCGCACGAGGCCGGGGCGTACGTCGTCGTCGACAACACCTTCGCCACCCCGCTGCTCCAGCGCCCGCTCGACCTCGGCGCCGACCTGGCCGTGCACTCGGCCACGAAGTACCTCGCCGGTCACTCCGACGCCCTCCTCGGCGCCCTGGTCACCCGGGACGACGAGTTGTTCACGGTCCTCAAGCAGCGCCGCGACCTGCTCGGCGCCGTGCCGGGCACCCTCGAGGCGTGGCTGGCGGTGCGCGGCATGCGCACCCTGCACCTGCGGGTCGAGCGCGCCCAGGCCAACGCCGCGGAGCTGGCCCGTCGCCTCGGGGAGCACCCAGCCGTGGAGCTGGTGCGCTACCCCGGGTTCGGGGCGATCGTGAGCGTCGAGCTCGCCGCGGGCGCGCTGGCCGCGGACCTGCTGCCGCGCAAGACCCGCCTATGGGTGCACGCCACCAGCCTCGGTGGCGTGGAGTCCACCCTCGAGCGGCGCCGCCGCTGGAAGTCGGAGCCCACCACGGTCTCCGACGCCCTCGTGCGCCTCTCCGTGGGCGTCGAGGACGTCGAGGACCTCTGGTCGGACCTCTCCCGCGCCCTCGACGGCCTCACCGACTGACCCCACTCCCGCCGAGCCGGCGCATCAATACGCCGGTTCGACCCACCCGGCCCGCCGAGCCGGCGCATCAATACGCCGGTTCGGCGTTCAGGCGGTCTCGGGCTTGGTGTCGCGGGCGAGGATGGCGTCCATCATCCCCTGGGCGGTCAGGTTGCCGGCGACGACCTCGTCGACGTACGTCGCGATGGGCGCGTCGACGCCGGACTGCTCGGCCAGCGCGCGCAGCGACGAGCAGGACTTCGCCCCCTCGGCGACCTGGCGGGTGCTGGCGTAGATCTCCTCGGTCGTCATGCCCTGGCCGAGCTTCTCGCCGAAGGTGCGGTTGCGCGAGAGCGGCGAGGAGCAGGTGGCGACCAGGTCGCCCAGGCCGGCCAGGCCCATGAGGGTCAACGGGTTGGCACCCAGCTTCATCGCCAGGCGCGCGGTCTCGGCCAGCCCCCGGGTGATGATCGAGGCGGTGGTGTTGTCCCCGAAGCCGAGGCCCACCGCCATGCCGACGGCGAGGCCGACGACGTTCTTGTAGGCGCCGCCGAGCTCGCAGCCCAGGACGTCGACGGAGGTGTAGGGGCGGAACGCCGGGCTGTGAACCCGCTGCTGCAGCCGGGTGGCGACGTCCTCGTCGGCACAGGCCACGACCGCGGCCGCCGGCTCGCGGCGCGCGATCTCCTTGGCGAGGTTGGGCCCGCTGACCACGGCGATGCGCTCGGGGCCGGCACCGGTCTCCTGCGCGATGACCTCGCTCATCCGGCTCAGCGTCGAGAGCTCAACGCCCTTCATCAGCGAGACCATCACGGCGTCGGGGTGCACGTGCGGCGCCCAGGTGCGGAGGTTCTCGCGGAAGGACTGCGACGGCGTGGCCCACACGACGACGTCGGCACCGTCCAGCGCAGCCTCGACGTCGTGCGTGGCGCTCACGCTCGGCGGCAGCTCGATGCTGGGGAGGTAGTCGGCGTTCTCCCGCCTCTCGTTGATCGCGGTGGCCACCTCCTCGCGACGCGCCCAGATGGTGACGTCGTTGCCCGCGTCGGCCAGCACGATGGAGAACGCGGTGCCCCACGACCCCGCGCCGAAGACCGCGACCTTGCCGTACTCGCTCATGCCGACTTCCTGTCCTTGTAGGGGTCTCCGGAAACACGCATGTCGTACCTCTCCGTCGGTGCCTGGGCCCCACGGATCTCCTCGAGCTGCGCGGTGATCGCGGCCAGGATCCGGTCGGTGGCCTGCTTGACCACCTCGGGGGTCAGCTCCCGCTGCCGCAGGTCCTCGAGGGCGACGGGCTCACCGACCGACATCGTGACCCGCTTTCGCGGGACCAGGTGCGGCCGCTTGGAGTACGGCGGCAGCAGCTGCTGCGCGCCCCACTGCCCCACCGGGAGCACCGGTGCGCCGGTCTCCAGACCGATCCGCGCCGCGCCGGACTTGCCGGTCATCGGCCACATGTCGGGGTCACGGGTGATCGTGCCCTCGGGGTAGACCACCACGCACTCGCCCCGGCGGACGGCCTCGACCGCAGCGGCGTACGCGACGGCGCCCTTGCCCTCGCGCTCGACGGGGATCTGGCCGGCCGCGGTGAGGAAGCGGCGCAGGAAGGCGTTCTCGAACAGGCCCGACTTCGCGAGGTATCGCGGCAGCCGGCCGTGGTCGTAGACGATGTGCGCGGCCGTGAGCGGGTCGAGGTGGGAGATGTGGTTCATCGCCAGGACGCACCCGCCGGTGGCAGGGATCCGCTCGCCGTGCCGCCAGTCGTGGATGGTCGTGGCCAGGAGCAGGGGCTTGATGATGCCCACGCCCAGGCTGAAGGCCCATCCTCGTCGTTGCTGCAGCTTCCGCACGGTCACCGGGGCAGGCTACTCGGCTGGTGACCGACGCCACGACAGGCGGGCGGGCGCGTGCCGGACGCGGGGCGGACCTCGTCGGAGCTGTCCACAGCAGCCTGGGAGGATGACGTCGATGTCCGCCACCCCCCAGACCCCGACGTACGCCGTCGTGGTGCCCGTGAAGCCGCCGGCACGCGGCAAGTCACGGCTGGTCGGGATCGCCGACAGTGCTCGCGAGGAGCTCGCTGCCGCGTTCGCCCTGGACACCGTGACCGCGTGCCTGGCCGCCGAGCACGTCGGCGCGGTGCTGGTCGCCACGGACGATGCCCGCTTCTCCGCGGCGCTGGCCGCGACGGGGGCTCCGTGCATCCCCGACGGCGACTCCTCCGACCTCAACGCGACGTTGCGCCAGACCGCGGCGGAGGCACACCGACGCTGGCCCTCGATGCGTCCTGTGGCCCTGTGCGCCGACCTGCCGGCGCTCGACCCCGCCGACCTGGACGCGGCGCTCGCCTCCCCCGTCCTCGCCGGCGAGGTCGCGGGGTTCGTCGCCGACGCGGCCGGCATCGGGACCACGTTGTACTCCGCGTCCTGGGAGGCCTTCGACCCCCGCTACGGCGAGGGCTCCCGGCTCGCCCACCTCGACGCAGGAGCCGTCGAGGTCACGGGTCCGCTCACCAGCCTGCGTCGCGACGTCGACGACCTGCCCGACCTGCAGGCCGCGGCCGCGCTCGGCGTCGGTGGGCACACACGACGGGTGCTCGACCAGCTCGGACTGTTCTGACCGGCGGCCGGTCGGCGTCGCCCCTGTCCTGACGCACGATCGGGCCCGTCCGCTGCTGCGGCGGGGCCCGATCGGACGTGGATGAGCCGGAGGCTCAGGAGCTCGAGGCTGTCTTCTTGGCCGGAGCCTTCTTGGCCGGGGCCTTCTTCGCGGGGGCCTTCTTGGCGGCCGTCGTGGTCTTCTTCGCCGGAGCCTTCTTGGCAGCCGTCGCGGTCTTGGCCGGAGCCTTCTTCGCGGGAGCCTTCTTCGCGGGAGCCTTCTTGGCGGGGGCCTTCTTCGCGGCCGTCGGTGTCTTCTTCGCCGGAGCCTTCTTCGCGGGAGCCTTCTTCGCGGGGGCCTTCTTGGCGGGCGCCGACTTGGCGGGAGCGGCGGACTTCGCCGGTGCCTTCTTCGCCGGTGCCTTCTTCGCGGGCGCCTTCTTGGCGGGCGCGGCCTTCTTCACCGCACCGGCGGCCTTCGCCGCCGGCGCGGCGGCCGCACTGGCGGCCGAGCCGGCCTTGGCCACCGTGAGCTTGGGCAGCTTCTTGGCGCCGGAGATGACGTTCTTCAGATCTTGGCCCGGGGTGAACTTCGGGACCGCGGTCTTCTTGGCCTTCATCCGCTCGCCGGTGCGCGGGTTGCGCACCCACCGGGCGTCGCGGACCTTCTTCTCGAACGAGCCGAAGCCGGTGATGGCGACCTTCTCGCCCTTGGCGACCTCACGGGTGATCGTGTCGAGGACGGACTCGAGCGCGTGGGCCGCTGCCTTCTTGTTCCCCTCGTAGCGCGTGGAGAGCGCCTCGATGAGCTGGGTCTTGTTCACAGGATTTCCCTTCGTGCAAACCTCGGTGCGCCGAGCACGCGCTCGGACTTCCCATGCACGCTAGGGATTCGTGGCCCGGGTCACAATGACCAACGCCGCGAACTTCGTGTTTTCCTCACGATGATCGCGGCGTCGGTTCGTCAGTGCTTGTGGTCGACCAGAGCACGAAGCCCCTACTGCGTGACGGGCTTGAAGCTCGGACGCGTGGCCTCGAAGGCGGCGATGTCGGCCTCGTTGCCCAGCGTGATGCCGATGTCGTCGAGTCCGTTGAGCAGACGCCAGCGGGTGTAGTCGTCGATCTGGAAGGGCGCGACCAGGTCGCCGCAGGTCACGGTGCGGGCCTCGAGGTCCACGGTGATCCGGGTCGTCGGGTCGGCCTCGACCGCGGCCCACAGCTGCTCGATGACGTCCTGCTCGACGGGCACCGACAGCAGACCGGCCTTGCCGGAGTTGCCGCGGAAGATGTCGGCGAAACGGCTCGAGAGCACGACCTTGAAGCCGTAGTCCATCAGTGCCCACACCGCGTGCTCGCGCGAGGAGCCGGTGCCGAAGTCGGGACCGGCGACGAGGATCGAGACACCGGCGTACTCCGGCTTGTTGGCCACGAACTCGGGGTCGTTCCGCCACGCGGCGAACAGCCCGTCCTCGAAGCCGGTGCGGGTCACGCGCTTGAGGTAGACAGCCGGGATGATCTGGTCGGTGTCGACGTTGCTGCGGCGCAGCGGAAGCGCCGTTCCCGTGTGGGAGGTGAACTTCTCCATGGTTCTCGTTCCTCTCAGACCAAGTCCGCGGGCGAGGCGAGCGTGCCCTTGACGGCGGTGGCGGCGGCGACGGGCACCGAGACCAGGTGGGTGCGACCACCCTTGCCCTGGCGACCCTCGAAGTTGCGGTTGGACGTGGAGGCGGAGCGCTCCTGCGGGTCCAGGGTGTCGGGATTCATGCCCAAGCACATCGAGCACCCCGCACCGCGCCACTCGGCGCCGGCCTCGAGGAAGACCTTGTCGAGACCCTCCTCCATGGCCTGCAGCCGCACGCGCACCGAGCCGGGCACGACCAGCAGCCTGGTGCCCTCGGCGACCTTGTGCCCCTTGATGATCTCCGCGGCCAGGCGCAGGTCCTCGATCCGACCGTTGGTGCACGACCCGACGAAGACGGTGTCGACCTTCACCTCGCGCATGGGGGTGCCGGCCTCGAGACCCATGTAGGTCAGGGCCTTCTCGCAGGCCACCTTGTCCGAGGCGTCCTCGAAGTCGTCGGGCGAGGGGACGTGCGCGCCCAGCGGGACGCCCTGACCGGGGTTGGTGCCCCAGGTGACGAACGGCGTGACGTCGCCCGCGTCGATGACGATCTCCTTGTCGAAGGTCGCGTCGTCGTCGGTGCGCAGGCTCTTCCAGTGCGCGACGGCAGCGTCCCACTCCGCACCCTTCGGCGCCTCGGGCTTGCCCTCGATGTAGTCGAAGGTCGTCTGGTCCGGCGCGATCATGCCGGCCTTGGCTCCCCACTCGATGGACATGTTGCACACCGTCATCCGGCCCTCCATCGAGAGCGCCTCGATGGCCTCGCCGCGGTACTCCACGATGTAGCCCTGCCCACCGCCGGTGCCGGTCTGCGCGATCAGGTAGAGGATCAGGTCCTTGGCGGTGACGCCCTCGGGCAGGGTCCCGTTGACGGTCACGGCCATCGTCTTCGGCTTGGCCTGCATCAGCGTCTGCGTCGCCAGGACGTGCTCCACCTCGGACGTGCCGATGCCGAAGGCGATCGCTCCGAACGCGCCGTGGGTGGAGGTGTGGCTGTCCCCGCACACGATCGTCATGCCGGGCTGGGTCAGACCCAGCTGCGGCCCGACGACGTGGACGATGCCCTGGTCGAGGTCGCCGAGCGGGTGCAGCCGGACACCGAACTCGGCCGCGTTCTTGCGCAGCGTCTCGACCTGGGTGCGGGAGACGGGGTCGGCGATCGGCTTGTCCCAGTCGAGCGTGGGCACGTTGTGGTCCTCGGTCGCCAGCGTGAGGTCGGGGCGGCGCACCTGCCGACCGGCCAGCCGGAGGCCGTCGAAGGCCTGGGGCGAGGTGACCTCGTGGATGAGGTGGAGGTCGATGTAGAGGAGGTCCGGCTCCCCGGGGGTCGATCGGACGACATGCTCGTCCCAGACCTTCTCGGCAAGGGTCCTGCCCATGACGCACTCCTTCGTGACCTTCGGTTGGCGGGTGTCCGTCCGGCCCGACGGCGT
>JAYYWX010000126.1:0-23592 GCA_036341255.1 Actinomycetota bacterium
GCCCCACGACTGCGTGCGGATCTGGGTCCCGAGCCGGGTCTAGAGGTCCCAGAGGTGCCGGCTGCCGGGGACCAGGTCGAGGTCGCGGTCGGCGCCGATCCGGCTGACGCTGGCCATCAGCTCGGTCATCCGGCGCGAGAGCTCGGCGTCGTCGCCGCCGCTGCCGTAGAACGCGTGCACGTCGTGCATGCCGGCGGTGGGGAAGAGCTCCTCCACGATCGCGTCGACGTGCGGGGGGTCGGGGTGGCTGCCGGGCAGTGGTGCGAGGCAGCGATGCTGGAGGTACGCCGACGTCGCCTGGGTCCGGATCGCGATCGGTGTGTGCTCGACCAGCCAGCGGTGCAGCCAGGTCTCCTCGTCGAGCTCGGCTGGGCGTCTCAGCACGGCGGTGTTGGCCAGCACGTCGGCGCGGGTGCCGTCGTAGGTCTCGGCGGGGTCGACGCGGCGGCGCTCCTCGACCAGCCAGCCGGCCGTCGTCGCGCCGGGGGCGGTCTGTGCCAGGTGCTCGGCGAGGGCTCGGGCCGCCCGCTCCGGCTCCGGGCCCCACACGCTGAGGACGGCGCCGATCGGGTCACCGGTGCCGAAGCGCAGGGCGTCGGAGACGTGCTCGTCGTCAAGGTTGACCTGCAGGCGCAGCGCCCCGGTCGCGGCGAGCGCCTCGCGCAGGGCGGGGGCGATCAGCGCGGGGCCGAGCCCCTCGCCCCACACGAGGAACATCGCCTTGGGAGTGCCTGCGGGCAGCCAGGTGGTCACCCGGACACAGTAGTAGAACGTGTTCTCGTCGCGGGAGGGGTGGCGCTCGGGCTCAGGCGCTCATCGGCAGGTCGTCGGGCGGCAGCGGGACCACCCGGTCCGCGGTCGCGAGGTGGACCAGGTCGGTGGCGAGCCCACCGCGTCGGCAGGCTGCGAGCAGGCCCGCGGCGAAGCGGCGGTCCTCGGCGTCGACGGGGTGCCTTCCGGGTCGCGAGCGGAGCATGGCCACCCGGCCGTCCGGTGCCGCGTCGTCGAGCACGCCGCGCAGCATCGCGACCATCGAGTCGAGCTGGTCGGCGTCGGGCAGGTCGACGCAGTGCTCGACCTCCAGCACGCCGGCCATGGGGTGGTCGTCCTCGTCGATGAGCATCAGCCAGAGGCTGTGCCCGCGGTGGGCGTCGTGCGGGCCGACGAGGTGGCGCCAGGTGCGCAGTAGGGAGACCTGGTCGTCGAGGACGAGCACGTCGGGCGCACCGTCACCGGCGACCCAGTCGGGGTCGGCAGCGGGGTCGCAGTCGGGGTGGTCGGGGAGGTCCGAGATGTCCATGGCCCCAGGCTGCACCGATCCGTGCCCGGCCGTCGGTGCTCCTCCACAGGCTCCGGGGCCGGGGCCGGCTGTGGACGGTAGGCGGACCGAGGCGGTCGGCCGGCGCGGCAAGGTTCGTCGGCCGGCCGACGTACCTGGACGTGGGACGACGAACCTCTGTCGTCCAGCTCCCGGGTTTGCCGGCCAGCCGACGAACCCGGCCGAGTCCGCCAGCCAGGCTCAGAGCACCGAGCGGTACACCTCGACGGTCCGCTCGGCGATGGCCGGCCAGCCGAAGGACTCGATGGCACGCTCGCGGCCGGTCCGGCCCATCGCGGCGGCCGCGTCGGGGTCGGAGACGACGCGCAGCATCGCGTCGGCGAAGTCCGCGACGTACTGCTCGGGGTCCAGCGGGGTGCCGGTGCCGTCGGTGGCCTGCTCGATGGGCACCAGGACGCCGGTCGATCCCGGCACGACGACCTCGGGGATGCCTCCGGTGGCGGTCGCGACGACCGCGGTCTCGCACGCCATCGCCTCGAGGTTGACGATGCCGAGCGGCTCGTAGACCGACGGGCAGGCGAAGACGGTGGCCTGCGTGAGCAGCGCGATCACCTCAGCACGCGGCAGCATCTCGGGGATCCACACGACCCCGCCCGCGTCGCCGCGGGACTCCCGCAGACCGGCGACCAGGTCCTCGACCTCGGCGAGGATCTCCGGGGTGTCCGGAGCCCCGGCGCACAGCACGACCTGCACCTCCGGGGGCAGCGCGGCGCAGGCGCGCAGGAAGAGCGGCAGCCCCTTCTGCCGGGTGATCCGCCCGACGAAGACCACCGACGGGCGCCCGGGGTCGACCCCGAGACGGCGGCACGCCTCCGCGTCCGGCCGCGGTGCCCACAGCCCGGTGTCGATCCCGTTGTGCACGGTGTGCACCCGTGCCGGGTCGACGGCGGGGTAGGAGCGCAGCACGTCCTCGCGCATCGCGGCCGAGACCGCGATCACCGCGGCGGCCGACTCGTAGGCGGTGCGCTCCACCCACGAGGAGAGCCGGTAGCCGCCGCCGAGCTGCTCGGCCTTCCACGGCCGCAGCGGCTCCAGGCTGTGGGCGGTCACCACGTGCGGCACGTCGTGCAGCAGCCCCGCGAGGTGGCCGGCGTGGTTGGCGTACCACGTGTGGCTGTGCACCAGGTCGGTCCCGGCGCAGGCGTCGGCCATCGCCAGGTCGACCCCCATCGTGCGCAGCGCCGGGTTGGCCGCGGACAGCTCCGCGAGGTCGGCGTACGACGACGTCAGCTGCTCCGAGCGCGGCGCGCCGAACGCGTGCACGTGCGTCTCGAGGTCGTCGCGGTCGCGCAGCGCGCGCACCAGCTCGGCCACGTGGACCCCGGCCCCTCCGTAGATCTCCGGCGGGTACTCCTTGCTCAGCACGTCGACTCGCACACCGCGAACCTACTCGCCACCTCCCGGGGCTGGGGAGATGTGGTTAACGTGAGCGTCATGAGTGCCAGCGCCGGCCGCAAGAAGGTCCTCGCCATCGTCCTGGCGGGCGGTGAGGGCAAGCGGTTGATGCCGCTGACCGCGGACCGCGCCAAACCGGCGGTGCCCTTCGCGGGCATCTACCGGCTCATCGACTTCGCGCTGTCCAACGTCGTGAACTCCGGCTACCTCAAGGTGGTCGTGCTGACGCAGTACAAGTCGCACAGCCTGGACCGCCACGTCACCCAGACCTGGCGGATGTCGAACCTGCTGGGCAACTACGTCGCGCCGGTGCCGGCGCAGCAGCGCGTGGGCAAGCACTGGTACCTCGGCTCGGCCGACGCGATCTACCAGTCGCTCAACCTCATCCGCGACGAGAAGCCCGACATCGTCGTGGTCGTCGGTGCCGACCACGTCTACCGGATGGACTTCGCCCAGATGGTCGACCAGCACGTCGAGTCCGGTGCCGCGTGCACGGTGGCGGCGATCCGGCAGCCGATCGCGATGGCCGACCAGTTCGGGGTCATCGACGTCCAGCCCGACGAGCCGTCGCGCATCCGGGAGTTCCTGGAGAAGCCCACCGACCCGGTCGGGCTGCCCGACAGCCCCGGGGAGGTGCTGGCCTCGATGGGCAACTACGTCTTCGACGCCGACGCCCTGGTCGAGGCGGTCACCCGCGACTCCAGCACCACCGGCTCCAAGCACGACATGGGCGGCGACATCGTGCCGGCCTTCGTACGCCGCTCGCAGGCCGGCGTCTACGACTACAAGGACAACGTGGTGCCCGGCGCGACCGAGCGCGACGCCGGCTACTGGCGCGACGTCGGGACCCTCGGCTCCTACTACGCCGCCCACATGGACGTCGTCTCGCCGATGCCGATCTTCAACCTCTACAACACCGAGTGGCCCGTCTACACCTCCTACGGCCCGCAGCCGCCGGTGAAGCTGGTCCAGGGCGCCAACGGCTCGCACGCGGCCACCGACGAGGCGCTGCTCTCGCCCGGCGTCGTGGTCTCCGGCGGCTCGGTGACCCGCTCGGTGCTCTCCCCGGACGTGCGTGTCGAGGACGGTGCGGACGTCACCGGCTCGGTGCTCCTCAACGGCGTCACGATCGGCGCCGGCGCGGTCGTGCGCAACACCATCCTGGACAAGAACGTCGTCGTCCCGCCGGGCGCGAGCATCGGCGTCGACGCCGAGGCCGACCGGGCGCGCGGCTTCCTCGTCACCGACGGCCTGACGGTCCTCGGCAAGGACCAGCCCTTCCCGACCGACGCGTGAGCCGCTCCTTCAGCCGCGCCGAGCTGGAGTCCTTCCGGGACGCGGAGGTGCCCGACCTGCTCGGGGGACCGGACGACCCGCCGGTCCGGCTGCTGTTCGTCGGCATCAACCCCGGCCTGTGGACCGCGGCCACGCAGACCCACTTCGCCCACCCCGGCAACCGGTTCTACCCGGCGTTGCTGCGCGGCGGCGTCATCTGCGACCCGGTCGACGCCGCCGCCGGGATGAGCGAGGACGACCGTGCCCGCTTCCGGGCCCGCGGCATCGGGATCACCAACCTCGTGCGCCGCGCCACCGCCAAGGCCTCCGAGCTCACGACCGAGGAGCTGCGGGCCGGGGGAGTGGAGCTGGTCTCGCTCGTCGAGCGGGTGCGGCCACGGGTGGTCGCGGTCGCCGGCATCACCGCCTACCGACAGGCCTTCGCGCTGCCCAGGGCCGTGCCCGGGCGGCAGCCGGAGCCGATGGGGCCGGCCGAGCTGTGGGTGGTGCCCAACCCCAGCGGGCTGAACGCGCACGAGACGGTCGAGAGCCTCGCAGCGGCGTACGCCGAGGTCGGTCGCGCCGCCGGGCTCCTCCGGGCGCCTTGCTGAGGGAGGTCCTCAGTCGCGCCGGACGACGAGCGCGTTGGCGACGTTGCGCAGCACGGAGTCGGAGGGGTCGTTGAGCACCTTCAGCACGCCGCGCTTGCCGCCGACCATGGTGGTCGAGCCGCCGCCGTCGAGGTTGAGCGCCTCGTCGGCGCCGAGGTCCTGCATCATCCGCGCCAGCTCGACCATCGTGTAGCCGCGACTGTCGTCGGAGCGGCCGTCGACGGCGAGCAGCAGCACCTCGTTGGTGTCGCGGTCGATGCCGACGGCGGTGCGGGGGTGCATCTCGGAGTCGTCCACGACCTGCACGACGCCGTCGTCGATGAGCAGCTTGGAGCCGGTGATGACCAGGCGGGGCCGACCGCGCAGCCCCCACGAGACGTCGGCGCTGCCCCGCTTGAGCTTGCGCAGCTGCTTCGCACCCTCGCCCCGGCCGATCAGCACCAGCCCGTCGATCCTGCGTCCGGGCTTGAGCTTGCCCCGGTTGGCCACGACCCGCCCGCCGCGGACCTCGACCATCCGGACGTCCTGCTGCTGGCCCTGGGTGACCTCGTAGCCGGGGGTGCGCCCCCACTTGCGGGTGTAGATCCCGATGCCGCCGGGGAGCACGAAGTGGCTGTTGATGTTGGTGACGTCGGCGGCGGGGCGCTGCTTGATGCTGCCGCGGAAGTCGACCTCGCCGAACTGCGGCCGGCCCTTCCTGGTCAGGAAGAACGCCTGGTTCCAGCCGGTCTCACGGGCGTTGAGCAGCCCGCGACGCGGGGAGGTCATGACGCCGAGCGGCGCCCCGGTGCGACCGATGTCGTAGAAGTCGCCGTTGACGGCAGCGACCGCGCCCGCGTCGCGCGCCATGGTCAGGACGTCCTCGACGGAGGCGACCTTGCCGGGGTTGACCACGTCGAGGCGGATGTCGTCACGGTCGAGGTCGACGGCCAGCAGGTGCGCGACGACCGGGCCGCGCGCATCGGTCTGGGTCCAGGTCGTGTGGACCACGCCGGGGCCCAGGCGGCGCTGGGTCGTGGCGGAGCGCTGCGCGGGCATGGCCCTGCGGGCCGCGACGTACGGCGCCGTCTCGCCGACCACGCCGTCGGAGCTGTGCCACGTCGGCTCGGCCGGCCCCAGGTCGACCACCTGGTCGGCGGGGCTCGCAGCGTGCTCCTCGGCGACCGCGTCGGCCGGCCGGTCCGCGGTCGGCACCGCCGCCGCGGGCGCGACGACGACGCAGCTCAGCGCGAGGGCAGCGAGGACGGACCGAGAACGCACCAGTCGATGTTAAAGGAGTGACTGGTGTGACGGAAGGGCCGGCGGCGGAGGGGTGAGGTCCATCGGGGCGCCGATGAACCTTCGCGCAGCCGAGCCGACTCAGCCCGGCTCAGCCCGGCCGACTCAGCCCGGCCGACTCAGCCCGGCCGACTCAGCCCAGGCGACCGGCCGTGTGCAGGACGGCGTCCTCGAGGAGCACGACGCCCGGGGTCCGGCTGCCCATGCCGACGAAGGTGTCGCTGATCGGGCTGGCGAGCAGGAACAGCGACTGCCCCTCCGGCACCTCGACCCCGACGGCGGGGAGCTCGATCCGGACCTCCTCGCCGACCAGCGGCAGCGCGGCGCGGAAGGGGAGCACGTTGTTCTGCACCAGGGTCGCGTCGGCGGGCGAGGTGCCGATCGCCAGGCCGTAGAACGCCCGGGCGTCGGCCCCGACGGTGGTGGCCAGCGCAGTGAGGTGGGACCCGCCCGCCACCATGAGCGGGCCCTCGGCCACCTCGTGGGCGATGGGGACGCCCGCGGCGGCGGTCGTGGCGACGGTGCCGACCGGCAGCTCGAGGCGGCGGGCGACGCTGCGGGTCGACACGCACCCGGACTCCGGGGTGGCGACGTGGAACCGGCCGTAGCCGCGCACCTTCTTCTTCGCACCCTTGAGCGCGCGGTCGAGGAAGGCGAGGGTCAGGTCGGTGAAGTCGCCGCCGGAGAGCTTCTGCGCACACGGGTCGGAGTCGACGCTGACGCCCGCGGGCAGGACCGCAGGGAGCACGTGGCCGCCGTTGTAGGCGGTGAAGATGCTGCGCTTGCGCGCCTTCTTCGTCAGTGCGGTCTGCCAGTTGGTCAGCGCCTGCTCGAGCGGGAACAGGGTGTCGGTGGTGCCCTGGCCGAACAGCACCGGCACGTCGAGCCTCGCACCCTGGGCGACCTGCCACTTGGGGCCGTTCTTCTCCATGAAGGTCACCATGTCCTCGGTGCCGGGCACCGAGCCGTCCGGCCAGGTGCCGGTGGCCGCGCCCTCGACGAGGGCCTTGTAGACGTTCGGCGGCAGCGCGTCGCTGGGCAGCGAGCCGGCGGACAGCGCGAGGGCCCACTCGGTGCGCACGACGCCCTCGGGGGCCAGGCTCTCCTCGAGGTCGTGCCAGGTGATCTCCGGGACCAGCGCGTCGACGACCTGCCGTCCGGTCGCCCGGATCTCCTCGAAGGCCATCAGGAACTGGTAGCCACCGCCGTACGACCCGCCGATGGCGCCGATCCGGGGGTCGCCCTTGCGGTCCTGGATCACCCAGGGCAGCCCGGCGACCATCGCGACGAGGGCGCGGACGTCGTGGCCCTCGAGGTCGGGATTCTCCACGTGGGCGTGACCGCCGGACTCGCCGAAGCCGCGCTGGTCGAAGGAGAGCACGCCGTAGCCGCGGTCGGTGAAGCGCTGCGCCTGCGCGGCGTCGGTCCAGCGCGAGCCACCCCAGCCGTGGGACTGGAAGACCAGCGGCACCGGTCGCTTGCGCGTCGCCCCGGCGGGGCGGAAGAGCGTCCAGCAGATGTCGACCTGCTCGGTCTCGCCGGGCTCCGGCACGCTCTGCAGGCAGCCGTCACTGACCGACGCCCCTCCGGCACGGGCGGGGGCGGGCGCGCTGCCGGCGGGGGCCAGGGAGGTCAGGCCGAGCGTGCTCAGGCCGACGGTGCTGCTCAGGACGGCGGCCAGGACGACCCGGCCGATGGTGGTGCGACGCACGGTGGTGCTCCTCGGGTTCGGTTGCCGGGGACAACGAGAGACGGTCGTCACAGGTCACGGGCTGCCGCGGACCGGGTCGCCGGCGGCGTACCTTCTCCTGCGTGGGCACCTGGAACTCCCTGGCCGTGGGGGACAACCTCGCGGTGCTCACCGGGCTCGCCGCGGAGGGCGTGCGCTTCGACGTGGCCTACCTCGACCCGCCCTACAACACCGGGAGCGCGCTGACCTACCGCGACCGCACGCCCTCGCACGAGGAGTGGGTCGCGGCTCTGCGGCCGCGGGTCGAGGCCGTGCGTGCGGTGCTGGCGCCCACCGGCGCGGTCTTCGTCAGCATCGACGACCACGAGGTGGCGCGGCTGCGGCTGCTGCTCGATGCGGTCTTCGGCGAGGAGCAGTTCCTCGCGCAGGTCGTGGTCAACCTCAACCCCAAGGGGCGCCAGCTCGGGCCCGGCTTCGCCACCAGCCACGAGTACCTCCTGGTGTACGCCGTCGACCGCTCGACCTGCGCGCTCGACGCCTCCACCCCCGACACGGTCGACCCCGCCGACTTCCCGCACCACGACGAGGCGAGCGGCCGCGCCTTCCGGCTGCTGCCGCTGCGCAACACCAACAAGAAGTTCAACCCCACCACCGCGCGCACCCTGCACTACCCGCTGTGGGGCGACCCGGTGACCGGGCGGGTCGCGACCGCTCCCTTCGACGACGCGCACGAGATCGAGCCGGTCTTCGGCGACGGCACCCCGGCGGTCTGGCGGTGGAGCGCGCCGCGCGTCGAGGAGCGCCCCGCCGATCTGGTCTGCCGGGTGGTCCAGGGACGCGGCGGCGAACGGGTCGACGTCTACCAGCGCGACTGGCTGCACGCCGGGCGCCGCAAGAAGCTGCGCACCGTCTGGCTGGCCGAGGAGGTCGGCTCCACCGACACCGCCGTCGCCGAGCTCAAGGCACTGGTCGGGCCGGTCTTCGCCTCGCCCAAGCCCACCGGGCTGCTGCGTCGCATCCTGGGCACCTACCCCGACGACGCGCGGGTGCTCGACCCGTTCGCCGGCAGCGGCACCACCGGGCACGCGGTCGCCATGCTCAACGCCGAGGACGGCGGGCGCCGGACCTGCCTGTCGATCAACCACCCCGAGCCGGTGCCCCCTGGCTCACCCGCGGCCATCGCCGGTCTGGCCACGGTCGCCGACATCACCCGGGCACGCCTCACCGCCGTCGCCGAGGCGTACGGCGGTGGGCTCGCACTGCGCTGACCGGCCGCCCCGAGGAGCGCTCCTCAGCCGACGCCGACCGCCTTCTCGAGGTTGGCGACCTCGTCGTCGAGGTGGGTCAGCAGCCGCTGCAGGTGGGGGACCGTGCGGCGGCAACCGGTCAGGCCGAAGCCCATCTGGCCGTCGTAGGAGGTGCAGGTGATGTTGAGCGCCATGCCGTTGATCGGGATCGACAGCGGGTAGGTGCCGGTGAGCTTCGCGCCGTTCCAGTAGTGGCTGGTGCGCGGGCCGGGCACGTTGCTGATGATGAGGTTGTACGGCGGCCGCACGATGCCCTGCATCCGCAGCAGCGGCGCCAGGATCGCGGGGGCCTGCCCCAGGGCGCTCATCGCGAGGATCTGCGTCTGGGTCATCGACGACAACGCCTCCTTGCCGTCACGCATCGAGAGGTGGATGCGGTCCAGGCGCTCGGCCGGGTCGCCGAGGTCGGTGGCCAGCTGCACCATCACCGAGCCGATGGCGTTGCCGCCCTCGGCCGAGGCGATCTGCGACTGCTTGGCGTTGAGGCCGACCGGCACCATCGAGACCATCGGGTCCTCGGGCAGCGCGTCGAGCTCGAGGAGGTAGGTGCGCATCGCACCGGCGCACATGGCCAGCACCACGTCGTTGAGCGTGGTGCCCGACGCCTTCGCGATCGCCTTCAGACGCTCGATCGGCCAGTCGTCGGCGGCGAACCGGCGGGCGCCGGTGATCGACTGGTTGAAGATCGTGCGCGGGGCGTGGAAGGAGACCGCCGAGGTCTGGTTGCGCACGCCCTTGGACAGGGTGCGGACCAGCGCGCCGGGCATGCCGGCCGCCTCGGCGGCCACGCCCAGCGCCGTACGGAAGGCTGCGACGGGGACCTCGGGCAGCGTGGTCGGCGCGTCCTCGACCGGCTTGCGCTGGGGCCGGGAGTGCCGTGCCCACGGCGCGAGCATGCCGCGCTCGTCCGGGTCGGTCGTGAGCACGCTCTGCATCAGGCGCATCGCGGAGATCCCGTCGACCAGTGCGTGGTGGATCTTCGTGTAGAGCGCGACCTTGCCGTCGGCGAGGCCCTCGATGACGTGCGACTCCCACAGCGGCCGCTCCCAGGCCAGCCGGGTCGAGTGCAGTCGCGAGCACAGCTCGAAGAGCTCGCGGTAGCGGCCGGGCGCCGGCAGCGCGCTGTGCCGGACGTGGTGCTCGATGTCGAACTGCTCGTCGGGGCGCCAGACCAGCTGGGCGCCGGTCTTGACCGAGCGGTGCGGGTGCTTGAGGAACAGCGGCGCCACCTCGTCGATGTCGCGCATCGACTCGTACATCTCGCGGATGTAGTCGGGACCGGCCCCCTCCGGCTTCTCGAACAGCTGCAACCCGCCGACGTGCATCGGCATGGAGCGGTTCTCCGAGAGGAGGAACGCTGCGGAGGGAGGATCGATGACGGAGACCACGAAGGAGCCTTTCGGTGGAACGGGTTCTCGTGAACCTGCCCGGTGACGGTGGCCCACGATCCTGCCGCGTGCGTGACGCACGCCACAAGCAACAGTGGCAGAACGGCCCAGCACGGCGGAGGTGACGCGCGGCCCGCCGGTCGTCCACAGGGCGGACCCCTGGTCTGGTCCTCCCCAGGTCGACGACGAGCGGCCCGCCGCCGGCTCCGTCGTCCCTAGGTTCGTCCCGTCCGCGCCGGACCCGCCGGCGCCACCTCTCGGGAGGCACCCATGCACCGCACCGTCCCCACCCTCGCCCGCACCCTCGCCCGCCCGCTCGACCGCCCACTGGCTCGGCTGCTCGTCGTGCTCGCCGCCGCGCTCGTCGCCCTCCTCGTCACGGCCGCGTCGGTCGGCGCCGCACCGGACGCCAAGGCCCCGGCGCCGGAGACCATCGTCAAGGTCACCGGCAACGCCTCGGAGGGCTTCGGCATCGAGCACTACGACGGCAGCTCGACCTTCCCGCCGACCCACTCCGAGGCGATGGCCGAGTGCCAGGAGTACTCCGCCAAGGTCGGGCGCATCCGCTGCCGGGTCGAGGTCAAGACCTGGTACCGGGACCTGGTCGCCACCAAGCGTGCGCTGAAGTACGCCCACCGCTCCTGACCCGGGCGGGCGACCCGCAGGGACGTACGCCGCTGGCAGGATCGCCACGTGGACCTCGCCTCGCTCGACCGGCTGCGGTCCCGGCGACTGTCCCGGGGCCTGACCATCGGCCGCAGCTCCTACCGCGCCCGGGTGGCCCGCTTCCGCGCCAAGCGGTGGCAGGTCGCCCAGTGCGCGGTGGCCGCCGCGGTCGCCTGGCTGGTGGCCAAGCACGCGCTGGGCCACGACGTCCCGGTCTTCGCGCCGATCGCGGCGCTGCTCGCGCTCGGGACCTCCTACGGCCAGCGGCTGCGCCGGGTCGTGGAGATCACCGCCGGGGTGGCGGTCGGGGTCCTGGTGGCCGACCTGCTCGTCGCCCTGCTGGGCGCCGGCGCCTGGCAGCTCGGGCTCGTCGTGGCGCTGGCCATGACGGTCGGCATCCTGCTCGACGGCGGCACCATGTTGGTCAACCAGGCGGCGATCCAGTCGATCTTCGTGGTCGCCCTGCTCCCGGGCACCGGCGGCGCCTTCACCCGGTGGACCGACGCCCTGGTGGGCGGCGCCGTGGCGCTGGTGGCCGCGACGATCGTGCCGGCCGCGGCGCTGCGACGCCCGCGCGAGCAGGCCTCGGTGGTCCTGCGCAAGCAGGCCCGGCTGCTGCGGGGCGTGGCCGTGGTGCTGCGCGAGGGCGACGCCGAGCTCGGCGCCGAGCTGCTGGCCGAGGCGCGCTCGACCGAGCCGCTGATCCGCGAGCTCGAGGACGCCGCAGCAGAGGGGATGGCGGTGGTGACCTCCTCGCCGTTCCGGATCCGGCACAAGCCGACGGTGCGGCGGATGAGCGACCTGGTCGTGCCGCTGGACCGGTCGATGCGCTCGTGCCGGGTGCTGGTGCGCCAGGCCGCGGTCGCCGCCCACCGGCGACGGCCGGTGCCCCCGGCGTACGCCGCACTGGCCGAGGACCTCGCCTTCGCCGTCGACGTGATGGTGGCCGAGCTGGCCGAGGAGCGGATGCCCGTCGCGGCGCGGCCCGCGCTGCTCGGGGTCGGCAAGGGCACCGGCGAGGTGGTGCGCACCGACGAGATGACCGCCGACATGGTGCTCGGCCTGCTGCGCGCGGTCGTGGTCGACCTACTGATGATCACCGGCATGGACGCGATGCGCGCCTCCGACGCGCTGCCGCCGCCCCCGCGCTGAGCCCCGCGTTACAGGGACTCGCGCAGCTCGCGGACGACCGAGTCGACGACGGCGACCAGGTCGCCGTCGGTGGCGGCGGCGACCGCCCGCTGGCGCTGGTAGGACGCACCGCGTTCGAGGATGTCGCGCACCGAGTCCAGCTCCGCGGCGCACCCGAGCCGCTCGGCGACCGGTTCGAGCCGCACCAGCAGGTCGGCCAGGTCGTCGGTGACCAGCCGCTCGGTGGACTGGGCGTCCAGGATCACGATCGCGTCGAGTCCGTAGCGCGCGGCGCGCCACTTGTTCTCCTGCACGTGCCACGGCGGCAGCACCGGCAGTGCCTCGCCGCGCGCGACCCGCTCGTCGAGGTCGACGACCAGGCAGTGGCACAGCGCGGTGAGGGCGGCCAGCTCGGGGAGCGTGGAGACCCCGTCGCAGACCCGGTTCTCCAGGGTGCCCAGGTGCGGCGCCGGCCGCAGGTCCCAGCGGATCTCGCCGAGCTCGTCGATGACACCGGTGGTCATCTGGTCGTCCACGAACGACTCGTACTCCGCCCAGGTGTCGAAGCAGAAGGGCAGCCCGGCGGTCGGGAGCTGCTGGAACATCAGCGCGCGGTTGGAGGCGTAGCCGGTGTCGAGCCCCGCCCAGATCGGGGAGGACGCCGAGAGTGCCTGCAGGTGGGGGAAGTAGGTCAGCAGCGCGGAGAGCACGGGCATCACCCGCGCACGCTCGGGCAGCCCCACGTGCACGTGGACGCCCCAGATCAGCATCTGCCGTCCCCACCACTGGGTGCGGTTGATCAGCTCGGCGTACCGGTGCCCCTCGGTGAGCTCCTGGGTGGTCCAGGAGGCGAAGGGGTGGGTGCCGGCGCCGTAGAGGTCCAGGCCCAGCTCGTCGGCCGCAGGGACCACCGCCTCGAGGGTGCCGCGCAGGTCGGTCATCGCCTCCCCGACGGTGCGGCACACCCCGCTCACGGCCTCGACGGTGTTGCGGAGCAGCTCCTTGTGCAGCCGCGAGGGGTCGGGCATCCGCGGATGGGCGGCGGTGAAGAGCCGGGCGGCCTCGTTGCGCAGGTCGCGGGTCTCCCGGTCCACGAGGGCCAGTTCCCACTCCACCCCGAGCGTGGGCTCGGGGGAGCCACGGAAGTCGATCCGCACGTCGCACAGCGTTCCACACCCGTGGTCGGCGCGGGGTCCTCCCGGGGTGGCGAGGCTCACGTGGTCCGGGCGGTGCCACGGGCTTGGGTCCCCGCAGGGGCTCCTGTCACCATCCGGTCATGGTGGACGCGCGCGAGGTGAACCTGGGCCTGGACCTGTGCCTGCGCGTCGGCGAGCTGCTCCTCTCCAGCGGGGCGGGTGCGGCCGACGTGACGGCGACGATGCAGTCGCTGTCCTATGCGCTCGGGCTGCGCGAGGCCTCGGTCGACATCACCTTCACCTCCCTGGCGATGACCTACCAGGACACCCCCGACGACATCCCGATCGTCTCCACCCGCCAGGTCAAGCATCGCGCCATCGACTACGAGCACCTCACCCGCGTCGACCACCTCGTGCGCGACGTCCTGCGCGGCGACCTCGACCTGCGCGGAGCGCGCACCGAGCTGGGGCGCATCACCTCCACCGGGCACCCGCGCGCCCGCTGGGCGGTGACGCTGGGCTGGGGCGTGATGTGCGCCGGCGTCGGCATCCAGCTCGGCGGTGACTGGGCGGTGATCGGTCTGGCCTTCCTCGCCGCCATCACCATCGACCGGCTGCAGCTGCGGATGGCCCGTCGCCGGATGCCGAGCTTCTACCAGCAGGTGGTCGGCGGCGGCGTCGCGACGCTGATCGCCCTGGGTGTCGGGGCGACCCCGATCAGCATCAACGTCTCCCAGGTCGTGACGGCCAACATCATCATGCTGCTGGCGGGCATCGGGTTCATGGGAGCGCTGCAGGACGCGCTGACCGGCTTCTACGTCACGGCCACGGCTCGGCTGACCGAGGCATTCCTGGCGACCGCGGGCATCATCGCCGGGGTCTCGGGCGGGTTGTCGATCGGCTCCGTGCTCGGCCTGGAGATCCCCCGCCTGCAGCCGGGGGAGTACTCCCTGCAGACCGTCGGCATGCTGGGGCTCGGCTCCGCGGTGGCCGCGGCCGCCTTCGCCTTCTCCTGCTACGCCCCGAAGCGGATCCTGCTTCCGATCGCGTTGGTGGCCGGCCTCGCCATCACGCTGTCCAGCGCCCTGCAGAACGCCGGGATCGGCCGCGCCTGGGGCGTCGCGATCGCGGCGCTCTTCGTCGGTCTGGTCAGCTTCTCGGTCTCCGGGTGGATGCGGGTGCCGCCGCTGGTCGTGGTGGTCTCCGCGGTCGTCCCGATGCTGCCGGGCCTCTCGATCTACCGCGGCCTGACCCTGCTCGGCGAGGGCGGTTCGTCGATCCCCGAGGGCCTGCTGGCGATGACGGCGGCCATCTCGGTGGCGATCGCGCTGTCCTCCGGCGTGATCCTCGGTGAGTACGTCGCGCAACCGCTCAAGCGCGAGGCGCAGCGGCTCGAGACCCGACTCACCGGCCCGCGCCTGGTCGGCCCCGTCGACCACTCCCTGCGCCGGGACCGGTGGCGGCGGCGGCGCTCCGCCCCCGATCCCGGCGGTTCGGGCTAGCGGCTCGCCCGGGTCTGGGAACCCTCCGGGGCGTCGACGCCGAGCCCCAGCCGAGCACGCTGTCGAGCCGTGCCGCCCACGACGGTGGCCGGGGTGTCGTCGCCGTACTCCGCCTCGTGGCCGGCCAGCACGCCGCCGTCCTCGTCGCGGACCCGGAACGGCGGGGCGTCGGCGACGCTGACGGCCTTCCGGTCCTGCCCGCGGGTGGCCCGGAGCGATGCCCACACCGAGACGCCGATGATGGTCGAGATGACCGCCAGCGAGATCGTCGTGGGGACGTAGAGGACGTCGACCTTGAGCAGCATCTTGACGCCGACCCACATCAGGACCAGGGCCAGGCCGACCTTGAGGTACACGAAGCGGTGCACCAGGTCGGCGAGGAGGAAGTACATCGCGCGCAGTCCCAGGATCGCGAAGGCGTTGGCCGTGAAGACGAGGAACACCTCGTCGGTGACGGCGAAGATCGCGGGGATCGAGTCGACGGCGAAGATGACGTCGGTGACCTCGACGAGGACCAGCACGGCGAGCAGCGGGGTCGCCACGAGGACACCGCGGTGGCGGACGAGGAACCTCTGCCCGCGGTACTCCGTGATCATGGGGAGCACCCGGCGGAACAGGGCCAGGACGCGCGACCGGGACGGGTCGATGTGGCTGTCGCGCTGGCGCAGCATCTTGTAGCCGGTCACCAGCAGGAAGGCCGCGAACACGTAGAGGACCCACGAGAAGTTCTCGATCAGGGCCGCGCCACCTGCGATGAAGATCCCGCGGAGCACCAGGGCGCCGACGACGCCGTAGAAGAGCACGCGGTGCTGGTACTCCCGGGGGACGGCGAAGAAGCCGAAGATGATCGCCCAGACGAAGACATTGTCGACCGCCAGGGACTTCTCGATGAGGTATCCGGCGAAGTACTGCTGGCCGAGCTCACCGCCGTACTGCCACCAGATGACGCCGCCGAACGCCACACCGACGGCGACCCAGACGGCCGACCAGGTGGCGGCCTCCTTGACGCTGATGGCGTGCGCGTCGCGATGCATGAACAGGTCGAGCGCCAGCATCGCGACGATGACGCCGAGGACGGCGAACCATGCCCAGAGGGGGACGTCCATGAGGACCTCGTTTCCGTGTCGTGAGAAACGAAGGTCTTCCCGGACCTCGCGGCCCCCGTGCTCCGGAGCCGGTCGGCTCGTGGTGACGAAGCAGCGGTGAGTGGGTACTCCCCCTCGGCCCGAGTCTCCCCGGACATGACCATCGTGCCTAAGTCGACCGAGTCACTCAAGTTAAATGTCTGAGCTTCCCGAGCCACTCCTCGGCACGCCCGTCGAAGGCGCCCTTGCCGGCCGTGGCCTCGGCCCACACCTCGTGCCGGGCCGCGTCGGCCGCCTCGACGACGTCGGCGGGGTAGCCGTAGAGCACTTGGTGCTCCTCGAACTCGTCCTCGTCGTCGACGTACCACTCGCCGCTCTCGCGGCGGATGACGTCGAGGTCGAGGTCCACCGCGCGCACCACCGCCGGGTCCGTCGCGGTGTCGAGCACCGCCGGGGTGGCCATGTCGACGTAGGCCGTGCACCAGATGCCGGGGGCGTGGAAGGTCGCCGCCCACCACCGCTCCCGCGGGAACAGCGTGACCGTGGCGACCTCGGAGACGAACTCGAAGCCGGGCCGGTGGTGCCGCACACCGGCCGGGGTGCCCACCCACAGGCCGAGGTCGTCGGTGCCGAGCCGGACCGCGTCGTACTCCCAGTGCGGGCGCTCGCCCCACTTGGTCATCGCGACGTGCAGCGGCTCCCCGACCTTCCCGACCTCCCCGACCTCCATGCCCCCAGCAAACGCCGAACCGGCGCGTCCTTCCGGAACGACGCGCCGGTCCGGCACGGGGAACGGTGGCTGCGAGGAGCCTCCAGGCCCGCCTCAGACGACCTGGGTCTTGGGGGGCAGGACCTTCTTGGAGACCTTGGCGACGACGTCCTGGTAGCGCGAGCCGGAGAGCTTGGCGAACCAGTGGAGCGCGTGCGCGTCCATGCCGACCAGCACGCGGGCCTGGTTCTTCTCGATGCCCTTGACGATGATCTCGGCCGCCCTCTCCGGGGTCATCTTGGCGAGCTTCTCGTCGAAGAGCTTGGCGGTCTTGGCCTTGTCCTCCTTGGCCGAGACACGGGAGTTGCGGGCGATGGCGGTCTTGATGCCGCCGGGGTGCACCACGGTGACGCCGACCGGGTGACCGGCGATGAGCATCTCCTCGCGCAGCGACTCCGACATGCCGCGGACGGCGTACTTCGAGGCGTTGTAGATCGACTGGCCGGGCATCGAGATCAGCCCGAACAGGGAGGACAGGTTGACCACGTGGCCCTCGCCCGAGGCGATGAGGTGGGGCAGGAACGCCTTGGTGCCGTGGAGGACGCCGTTGAGGTTGATCCCGAGGATCCACTCGATGTCGGAGTACTCCAGGTCGAGGAGGTCACCGGCCAGGGCGACCCCGGCGTTGTTGACGACGACGTTGACCCGGCCGAACTGTGCGACGACGGCCTCGGCGTAGGCCTCGAAGGCCTCGCGGTCGGCGACGTCGAGGCGGTCCGAGCGGACCTCCCGGGCGCCGGCGCCCTTGACCAGGTCGACGGTCTCGGCCAGGCCGGCCTCGTCGACGTCGGAGAGCGCGAGCAGCGAGCCCTTGCGGGCGAGGTTCAGGGCGAGGGCGCGGCCGATGCCGGAGCCGGCCCCGGTGATGACGACGACCTTGTCGGACAGGTTCTTCATGCGTGCGCAGCCTCTCGGGAGGGGGTGGTCTCGTCCGCGGCGGTCTCGCCGGTGACGGTGTAGGCGGACAGGTCGAAGCGCGACAGCAGCCGCCGGAAGGTGAACGTGGCGTGCGGCCACAGGGTGGTGTTGCGGCCCTCGGCGTCGAGGTACCACGACGCGCAGCCGCCGGTGGTCCACACGGTGCGCTTCATCCGCTTCTGCAGACCGGCGTTGAAGTCGGCCGTCGGGGCCTCCTTGACCTCGACGGTGGCGAGCCGGTTGGTGCGCATCTGGCGGATCGCGTCGCGGATGTAGGCGACCTGGGACTCGATGATGAAGACCATCGAGGAGTGGCCGAGCCCGGTGTTGGGGCCGACCATCATGAACAGGTTGGGGAACTCCGGGATCGTCGTGCCCTTGTACGCCGACATGCCGTGCTCGGCGAACCGCTCGGCCAGCGTGCGACCGGTGCGGCCGGTGATGGCGTGCGCGATCGGGATGTCGGTGGTGTGGAAGCCGGTGGCCACGACCAGCGCGTCGATCTCGCGCTCGGTGCCGTCACTGGTCACGATGCCGCTGCCGGTGATCTTGGCGATCGGGTCGGTCACCAGCTCGACGTTGTCAGAGGCGACGGCGGGGTAGTAGGCGTTGGAGATCAGGATCCGCTTGCAGCCGATCTCGAAGGTCGGCGTGAGCTTCTCGCGCAGCACCGGGTCCTTCACGTGCTTCTTGAGGTTGTCCAGCGCCATCTTCTTGGCCGGCGCGGCGATCTTCGGCTGGAGGGTGAAGGCGGGGACGTAGGTCTCGCGGCCCCAGTAGATCGCAGTGCGGTAGAGCTTCTGCAGGCCCGGGACGTACCGCAGCGCGGCCTTCTCCAGCGCGGAGTAGCGACGGTCGTGGCGGGGCAGCACGTAGGGGGCGGTGCGCTGGTAGAGGTCGACGTGGCCGGCGACCTTCTGCAGCTCGGGCACGAGCTGGATCGCGCTGGCACCGGTGCCGATGACGGCCACCCGCTTGCCGGTCAGGTCGACGTCGTGGTCCCACTGCGCGGAGTGGAAGACGTCGCCCTGGAAGGTCTCGATGCCCTCGATCTCGGGCAGCTTGGGCTCGGAGAGGCCGCCGGCGCCCGACAGCAGCGTGCGGGCGGCGTACGTCGCGGGGCCGTCGGGGCCGGTCACCTCGACGATCCAGCGCTGCTGGGTGTCGTCCCACCGGGCGGTCTCGACCCGGGTGTCGAAGACGAAGCGGTCCAGCACGCCGGCCTCGCGGGCGACCCGCTGGAGGTAGGCGTGGATCTCCGGCTGGGGGGAGAACGACATCGACCAGTCGGGGTTGGGCGCGAAGGAGAACGAGTAGAGCTGGCTCGGCACGTCGCAGGCGGCGCCGGGGTAGGTGTTGTCGCGCCAGGTGCCGCCGACGTCGGAGCCCTTCTCGATGACGACGAGGTCGCGCTCGCCGTCCTCGTCGAGCTTGATGGCAGCAGCGAGGCCGGCGAAGCCGGAACCGATGACCAGGTGGTCGACGGGGAGGGGAGTGCTCATGCGAAGGACGGTACTGGCGCTATTGAAAAAGTGTCAATAGACTGGGGGGCGTGACCACCCGCACAGCGACCGCCCGCACCCGGTTGAGCAAGGAGGAGCGCCGCTCCCAGCTGCTCGACCTCGGCGTGCGGCTGCTCTCGACCCGCTCGCTGGACGAGCTGAGCATCGACCTGCTCGCCGAGGAGGCCGGCATCTCGCGCGGGCTGCTCTACCACTACTTCGGCAACAAGCACGACTTCCACGAGGCGGTCGTCCGCCGGGCCGCCGACGACCTCATCGCCCAGACCGCGCCGCCCGTGGAGGGGGAGCCGCTGCACCGGCTGCTGGTCTCGATGACCGCCTACGTCGACTACGTCGATGCCAACGAGCCCGGCTACCGGTCGCTGGTCAAGGCCGCCTCCGGCGCCAACGACACCCTGCGCGAGATCTACGACGAGGCGAGGGCCGCGTTGACCGACCGGATCTTCCGCGAGGACGCCCAGGGCACGCTCATCTCCGAGACCCCCCACACCCGGCTGCTGGTGCGCGGCTGGGCGGCGATGGCCGAGGAGCTGGTGCTCGGGTGGAAGGCCGACCCGCAGGGCATCACGCGCGACGAGGTGCTCGAGATGCTCGTGGCGTCGCTGCCGGCGCTGGTCGCGGTGCTGCCGGCCGAGCGCCCGGCCGACTGAGGCGGGGCCTCACGCGCTGACGGGGGCGAGCGCCGCCGGTCCACCGGGGGAGTCTCAGGACCCCGGGGGGCGGCACTCGCCGGCCGTGGTGGAACCGTAGCTCCCAAGAGGGGAGATTAGGTCCCCCTGTGCCTCGAGTCCATGTGATCGATCAAGAGCACCCGCGACGGTCGCTGGCGGCGTACGACGCAGGGGCGCCGTCCGGTGACCGGACGACGCCCCTGTGGGTGTCTGGGTGCGCGGTGGAGCGCGGGCGACCTCAGCCCTTCACCTCAGCCCTTGACGACCTCGGCGAGCTGGTCCAGGCCCCAGGCCAGGTCGTCGGCGTCGATGACCAGCGGCGGCGCGAGACGGATGGTCGAGCCGTGGGTGTCCTTGGCGAGCACGCCACGGGCCATCAGTGCCTCGCAGACCTCACGGCCGGTGCCGACGGCGGGGTCGATGTCGACGCCGGCCCACAGCCCGCGCACGCGGACGGCGAGGACGCCGTGACCGACCAGGGCCTCGAGCCGCTCGCGCAGCAGGGTGCCGAGCTCGGTGGCGCGGGCCTGGAACTCGCCGGTGGCGAGCATGGTGACGACCTCGTGGCCGACGGCGCAGGCCAGGGCGTTGCCGCCGAAGGTCGAGCCGTGCTGGCCGGGGCGCAGCACGCCGAGCACGTCGCGGTCGGCGACCACGGCCGAGACCGGGACGATGCCGGCGCCCAGCGCCTTGCCGAGGACGTAGAGGTCGGGGACGACGTCCTCGTGGTCGCTGGCGAAGGTCCTGCCGGTGCGGCCGAGGCCCGCCTGGATCTCATCCGCGGCCATCAGGACGTTCTCCCGGGCGGTCAGCTCGCGCAGGCCCTTCCAGAAGCCGTCGGGGGGCAGCACGACGCCGCCCTCGCCCTGGATCGGCTCCATCAGCACGCCGACGGTGTTCTCGTCGATCGCGGCCTCGACCGCGGCGAGGTCGCCGTAGGGGACCATCGTGAAGCCGGGGGCGAACGGGCCGAAGCCGTCGCGGGCGTCGGGGTCGTCGGAGAAGCCGACGATGGTGGTGGTGCGGCCGTGGAAGTTGCCGGAGGCGACGATGATGGTGGCCTGGCCGGGGGTGACGCCCTTGACCTCGTAGCCCCACTTGCGCATGACCTTGATCGCGGTCTCGACGGCCTCGGCGCCGGTGTTCATCGGGAGCACCAGCTCCTTGCCGCACAGGTCGCCGAGGGCGGCGCAGAAGTCGGCGAACTGGTCGTGCACGAAGGCGCGGCTGGTCAGCGTCAGCTTGTCGAGCTGCTCGTGGGCCACGCGGAGCAGGCCGGGGTGGCCGTGGCCGAAGTTGAGGGCGGAGTAGCCGGCCAGCAGGTCGAGGTAGCGGGTGCCGTCGACGTCGGTCATCCAGGCGCCCTCGGCGTGCTCGACGACGACCGGCAGCGGCTTGTAGTTGTGGGCCGTGCGCGCCTCGGCGCGCTGGAACAGCTCGGCGGAGCGAGGGGCGGTGCCTGTCGCGGTCCCTGCGGTGGTGGTCATGCGCGCCTCCTCGGCTCGGTACGGGTGTCCGGGCCCCACCAGAACAGACGCGGGCCCGGAAACCAAGGTTGACACCAGTTCGTCCGGTCGACGAATCGCCACGGCGGATCTTTGCCGGGCTCAGTCCTCGGTGGCCGGAAGGGATACCTCGATGGTCGTGTCGCCCGGCCCGGACGTGAGCGACACGGTGCCGCCGTGGGCGGCCACGATCGCCTCGACGAGGGAGAGGCCGAGCCCGGCACCGCCGGGGTCCACGCCGCCACGGGTGCGGGACACGTCGCCGCGCACGAACCGTTCGAACGCGCGCTGGGCGAGCTCGGGGTCGAAGCCGGGCCCGTCGTCGTGGACGCTGAAGCCGGTCGGCGTCGCGGCGACGGTGATCGTCGAGCCCTCGGGGGTGTGCTTGCGGGCGTTGGTCAACAGGTTGGTGACGACCTGGTGCAGCCGCTGGTCGTCGCCGACCACCTCCACGACGTCCTCGGGCAGCTCGAGTCGCCAGTGGTGCGAGGGCGCCAGGACCCGCGCGTCGGAGACGGCCTCCAGCAGCAGGCGGGTGAGGTCGACGGGCTGCTGCTCGAGCGGCCGCCCGGAGTCGAGCCGGGCCAACAGCAACAGGTCCTCGACGAGCGAGGTCATCCGCACCGACTCCTCGGCGACCTTGGTCAGCGCGGTGCGCTGGGTGCCGGTGTCGTCGGGGCGGCGCCGGGCCAGCTCGGTGTAGCCCGCGATCGTGGCCAGCGGGGTGCGCAGCTCGTGGCTGGCGTCGGCGACGAACTGCCGCACCTGCAGCTCGCTGCGGTGCCGGGCGGTCAGCGAGGACTCCACGTGCGCGAGCAGGGTGTTGAGCGCCGCGCCCACCGCACCGGCCTCGGTGCGCTCGTCGGTCAGCCGCTGCGGCACGCGCTCGGCCAGCTCGATGTCCCCGGACTCCAGCGGGAGCGCGGCCACCCGGTGCGCGGTGGCGGCGACCTCGGTGAGCGGCCGCAGCTGGCGGCGTACGACGGCACCGGCCGCGCCCGCGGCCAGCAGCGTGACCAGCAGGCCGAGCAGCACCTCGGCCAGGACCAGCTGGGCCACGGCGTCGTCGACGTCGCGGGTGGGAAGGCCGACGACGACGGTGCTGTCGCCGACGGTGGTCGCCGCCACGAGGTAGTCGCCCGACCTGCCGAGCGGGACCTCCTCGACCCGACGGTCGGGGTCGACGTCCTCGAGCCGCTCGACCACCCGGTCGTCGACGCTGTCGCGCTCGCCCCGGCCCTCCCCGACGACGATGGCCTGGGGGTCGGAGGTGGGGTCGAGGAGGGCGATCAGCGTGCCCGGCGCGAGGTTGCGCAGGTCGACGCGGGTCTGCTGCTGCACGCCCGGCGGTGTCGGTGGCGTCTCCAGGACGCTGGCGAGGGTGGACTGCACCTCGCTCTCCAGGCGGTCGGTGAGGGCGTGGCGCATCACCAGCGTCGTGGCGGTGCCGAGCAGCACCGAGACCGCGAGGGCGAGGACGACCGCGGTGAGCACCAGCCGAGCGGTCAGCGACCGCGACCGGTCGGCGACGATCCGCGCCCGGGCGAGGAGGCGGGCCCGCGCCGGACCGGCCATCACGAGACCGGCTTCAGCACGTAGCCCGCGCCCCGCATGGTGTGGATCATCGGCTGCCGACCGGCGTCGACCTTCTTGCGCAGGTAGGAGATGTAGAGCTCCACGACGTTGGCCTGGCCGCCGAAGTCGTAGTTCCAGACCCGGTCGAGGATCTGCGCCTTCGACAGCACCCGGCGCGGGTTGCGCATGAGGAAGCGCAGCAGCTCGAACTCGGTGGCGGTCAGCGTGATCTCGTCGCCGCCGCGGGGCACCTCGTGGCTGTCCTCGTCCAGCGTCTGGTCGCCGACGGTGAGCACCGTCGACTCGGCGGCGGCCTGCGCGCCGGCCCGGCGCAGCAGGCCGCGCAACCGGGCGACCAGCTCCTCGAGGGAGAACGGCTTGGTGACGTAGTCGTCGCCGCCGGCGGTCAGGCCGGCGATGCGGTCCTCCACGGCGTCGCGGGCGGTGAGGAAGACGACCGGCAGGTCCGGGTCGGTCATCCGCATCCGGCGCAGCACCTCGAGGCCGTCGATGTCGGGCAGCATGATGTCGAGGACGACCGCGTCGGGGGCCATCTCCTTGGCCGCCGCGACCGCCCTGGTGCCGGTGTGCGCCGCCTGCACCTCGAACCCCTCGTAGCGCAACGCCATCGTGATCAGCTCGGCGATGTTGACCTCGTCGTCGACGACCAGGACGCGCAGGGGGCTGCCATCGGCACGGGTGAGCTCCATGGCAGCACCATGCCCGGTCTCGCTGTGGGTTTGCTGTGAGACCGGTGTGCGAGCCCGGTGCGTGCGTCAGTGGAGGGTCGTGCCCCTGAGCGGGCGCCATGGGGCCCGCTCAGGGGCA
>JAYYWX010000127.1:0-17892 GCA_036341255.1 Actinomycetota bacterium
GGGAAGAGCAGGTAGTCCTTCAGCGCCTGGCGACGGATCTTGCGCATCAGGCCGGGGTAGAGCGGCTTGTTGTCCTCGAGCTTGCGCTTGCCGGACACGATGTTCTCGACCTCGAGGTCGTGCAGGGCCACGCCCCACTCGAAGAGCATCATCAGCGCGAACGCGTAGACCGGGTTGCCCAGGTAGTAGGGGCGCCACTTCTGGTCCTCGTCCATCCGCAGGATGCCGTAGCCGATGTCGCGGTCCTTGCCGAGGATGTTGGTGAAGGTGTGGTGGATGTAGTTGTGGGAGTACTTCCACTGCTCACCGGGGCAGACGGTGTCCCAGTCGAACATCCGCGAGTTCAGGCCGGGGTCGCCCATCCAGTCGTACTGGCCGTGCATGACGTTGTGGCCGATCTCCATGTTGTCGAGGATCTTCGACAGCGAGAGCGCGGCGACGGCCAGCGGCCAGGCCGGGGGCAGGTAGAACATCGCCCGCCCGGCGACCTCGAGGCCGCGCTGGTACTTCACGACCTTGCGGATGTACTCCGCGTCGGCCTCGCCGAGGTCGGCCAGGACGCGCTGGCGGATCGCGTCCATCTCCTCACCGAACGCCTTCAGCTGCTCGGGCGTGAGCGGGACCTTGCTGGAGACGGGGCCGGTGGTGGGGCCGGTGGTGGGTGCTGCCTGGGTGCTGGTCATCAGGTGTTCCCTTCGATCGGAGGGCGAGGGCGGAGCGTGCGGGAGTGACGGGTGGAGCGTGCGCGGGTGACGTCTCGGCGTCAGAGGTCGACGACGCAGTCACCGACGGGGGCCGAGACGCAGACCCGGACCTCCTCGTCGGGCAGCGAGGACTCCTCGCCGGTGAGGACGTTGCGGACGGTGCCGCTGGACTTGGTGGCGGTGCAGGAGAAGCAGATGCCCATCCGGCAGCCGGAGGTGGGGCGCAGACCGAGCGCCTCGGCCTGCTCCAGCAGGGTGGCGCCGGTGTTGGCGGCCTGCTTGCCGGCGCGGGAGAAGGCCACGTCACCCTCGGCGGCGCCGGAGGGCACCACGCTGGCCACGTTGAACAGCTCGGTGCGCAGTCGCGTCGAGTCGGCGTACGCCTCACGGACCAGGTCCAGCATCGGGCCCGGGCCGCAGGCCCAGGTGTCGGTCTCGGAGTACGCCGGCACGAGGCGACGCAGCTCGAACTCGCTGAACACGCTGCCGTGGCGCAGCACGACGTCGACGTCGTTGTCGGCCGCGGCGATCTCGGCGAGCTCGTCGGCGAAGATCTGGTCCTCGGCCGAGCGGGCGTAGTGCAGGAAGGTGACGCGGCGGCCGGCGCGACCGTCGTACCCGTCGCGCAGCAGGGTGCGCAGGATCGACATCGCGGGGGTGATGCCCGAGCCGCCGGTCAGGAACAGCAGGTGGTTGTTGGTGGGGGTGGCCGGGCTCTCCTCGAGCACGAAGTCACCCTCGGCCTGCGAGAGGTGGACGATGTCGCCGGGCTGCGCGCGCTCGACCAGCCAGCGCGAGACCGACTGGCCGGGACGGGCCTCGCCCTGTGCGCGGACGGTGAGCGTGATGGTCTCCCCCGGCAGCGAGGCGGCCGAGGAGATCGTGAAGCAGCGGGTGGTGCGACGGCTGCCCGGCAGGTCGACGCCGACCTGGACGTACTGTCCCGCGCGATGACCGCGCCAGGTGCTCGTCGGCTGGAGGGTGATGGTGGCGACCGGGTGCTCGCCGTCGGTCTCGCGGTGGACCGAGAGGACGCGGGCGCGGACCTCGTGGGCTGCCCACATCGGGTTGATCTGCTCGAGGTAGCGGTCCACGCCGTGCGGGGAGGTGAGTGCGGCGACCGCTCGGGAGCGGAGGATGGTGCCGGCGACGCTCATGACATCTCCTGTCGTGGGTGAACGTATGTGCACTCAATGTTGCGGGAGTCGTCTCGCAGAGGTCAAGGAACACGCTAGTGACACCGACCACGATGCATCGTGAGTGTGGACACACGTGCACTGACGGGACGGGCTGGCGGACCGATACGCTGGGCAGGTGAGCGAGACCCGCCCCGAGAGCCGACTCGAGCGCAAGGAGCGCACCCGACGCGCGATCCTCGACGCGGCCCTGGAGCTGTGCGAGGACTCCAGCCTCGTCGCCCTCTCCCTGCGCCAGGTCGCCGGACGGGTCGGCATCGTGCCCACCGGCTTCTACCGCCACTTCGAGTCGATCGAGTCCCTCGGCATGGCCCTGGTCGACGAGTCCTTCGCCTCGCTGCGCGCGATGCTGCGCGACGTGCGCCGCATGGACCGCGACTTCTCCGGCTCCTTCGCGGTCATCGTGGACCGCTCGGTCGAGATCCTGGTCGAGCACGTGGCCCGACAGCGCGCGCACTTCGCCTTCATCGCCCGCGAACGGACGGCCGGGCCGCCGGCGGTGCGCGACGCCATCCGGCACGAGATCGACCTGTGCGAGCGCGAGCTGGCCACCGACCTCGCCCGGATCCCCGGCACCGACGCGTGGAGCGGCGAGGACCTGCGGATCCTGTCCAACCTCATCGTGCACGCGATGGTCTCGACCGCGGAGTCACTGATCGCGGCCGCCGGGCGTCCGGCGATGGAGGAGCAGATCGCCGCCACCGCCCGCACCCAGCTGCGGATGGTCATCATCGGGGCGCTGCAGTGGCGTTCCCGACCAGGCGACTAGCCCCTCGGGCGGGGCGGCAGCTCAGCGCGGCTTGACCGTCAGGTCGGGGATCGTGGCGTCCCCGGGCAGGTCCAGCACGTGCAGGATCGCCTGGACCACGGTCGAGGGCTGCACCCAGTCGGCGGCGTCGTACTCCTTGCCCTCCTGGGCGTGCACCTTCTCCTGCATGGGCGTGGCCGTGCGCCCGGGGTAGACCGAGCTCACCCGGACACCGTGAGCGGCCTCCTCGCCGCGCAGGGAGTCGGCGAAGGCGCGCAGGCCGTGCTTGGACGCGGCGTACGCCGACCACTGCGGGTGCGCGAACAGCCCCGCGCCGGAGTTGACCAGGACCACCGTCCCCCGGGCCGCCCGCAGCGCCGGGAGCGCGACGCGCGTGAGCACCGCCGGGGCGACCAGGTTGACCTGCAGCTGCTCGGTCCAGGCGTGCACCGACAGGTCGGCCACCGCGCCGAGCTCGACGACCCCCGCCGCGTGCACCACCGAGTCCAGGCGCCCCGGCAGGTCCAACGACTCGGCGCTGTCCGGTGACGCGAGGTCGGCGACGAGGGCACGGGCGCCGGGCAGGGCGGCAGCCATCTCCTCGGCCCGCTGCGCGGAGCGCGCGACGACGAGCACCTCGTCCCCGCGCTCGAGCAGGGCCAGGGCCAGCAGCTGACCGATACCGGAGCCGGCACCGGTCAGCAGGTGGGTGCGGGTCACCGGGAGAGGACGATCTTGCCGAAGACGTCGCCCTCGACCATCGCGGCGAAGCCGTCGGCGGCCTTCTCCATCGGCAGCGTCCGGTCGACGAGCGGGCGGGCGCCGGTGGCGTCGAGCAGGGAGACCAGCGAGGCCAGCTCGTCGCGGGTCCCCATGGTGGAGCCGACGACCGAGAGCTGGAGGAAGAAGATCCGGGTCAGCTCGGCGTCGTCGAGCTTCGGGCCCGAGGTGGTGCCGGAGATGACGATGGCGCCGCCGGGGCGCAGCGAGCGGATCGAGTGGGACCAGGTGGCGCGCCCCACTGTCTCCATGACCGCGTCGACCTTCACCGGTAGGCGCGCGCCCGACTCGAAGACCTCGTGGGCACCGATCTCCAGCGCCCGGGCCCGCTTGGACTCGTCGCGGCTGGTGGCCAGCACCCGCAGGCCTGCGGCGCGCCCCAGGATGATGCAGGCGGTGGCGACGCCGCCGCCCGCGCCCTGGACGAGCGCGGTGTCGCCGGCCTTGAGGCCGCCCCGCGTGAAGAGCATGCGGTACGCCGTCAGCCACGCGGTCGGCAGGCAGGCGGCCTCCTCGAAGGACATCGACGCCGGCTTGGGCACCACGTTGCGGCGCGGCACGACGACCTTGTCGGCGAAGGTGCCCTGGTAGCGCTCGGACAGCAGCGACCGACGCGGGTCGAGGGTCTCGTCGCCGGTCCACGACGGGTCGCTCACGACGGCGTGCACGACCACTTCACGGCCGTCCTCGTCGTACCCCGCGGCATCGCAGCCGAGGATCATCGGCAGCGACTCCTCCTTCAGGCCCACACCGCGCAGCGACCACACGTCGTGGTGGTTGAGCGACGCCGCCTTGACGGTGACGGTGGTCCACCCGTCGGGGGCGACGGGATCGGGCCGCTCCCCCACGCGCAGCGCGGAGAGCGGGTCCTCGGAGGAGAAGGAGTCGGCGTAGACGGCGAACATGGGGGCGACGCTACCGAGAGGGGGTCAGCGCCGCGCCACCCCGTCGCGCCGGGCCGCCTCGGCGACCGCCGAGGAGACCGCGCCGGGGACGCGGGGGTCGAACGGGCCGGGGATGACGTAGTCCTCGCTGAGGTCGTCTCCGACGAGCTCGGCCAGCGCGGTGGCGGCGGCGAGCTTCATGCCCTCGGTGATGGCGGTGGCGTGGACGTCGAAGGCGCCACGGAAGATGCCGGGGAAGGCCAGCACGTTGTTGATCTGGTTGGGGAAGTCCGAGCGACCGGTCGCCACGATCCGGGCGTACTTGTGCGCGATGTCCGGGTGCACCTCGGGGGTGGGGTTGGCCATCGCGAAGATGATCGCCTCCGGGGCCATCCGGGCGACGTCCTCCTCGGGGATGGTGCCCCCGGAGACGCCGAGGTAGACGTCCGCGCCGTCGAGGGCCTCGGCCAGCGTGCCGGCGCGGCCGGACCGGTCGGCGGTGATCTCGGCCAGCGCCTTCTTCACCGGCGTCAGGTCGTCACGACCGGAGTGCACGACGCCCTTGCGGTCGGTGACCGCGATGTCCTCGATGCCGGCCTCGATGAGGATCTTGGCGATCGCCACACCGGCGGCACCGGCGCCGGAGATCACCACGCGGGTGGTGGCGTACTCGCGGCCGGTCAGCCTCAGGGCGTTCTGCAGCGCCGCCAGGGCGACGACGGCAGTGCCGTGCTGGTCGTCGTGGAAGACCGGGATGTCGAGGCGCTCCTTGAGCCGGTCCTCGATCTCGAAGCAGCGCGGGGCCGAGATGTCCTCGAGGTTGATGCCGCCGAAGCTCGGCGCCATCCGCGCGACGGTCTCGATGATCTCGTCGGTGTCGGTGGTGTCGAGGCAGATCGGGATGCCGTCGACCCCGCCGAACTGCTTGAACAGCACCGCCTTGCCCTCCATCACGGGCATCGCGGCAGCCGGGCCGATGTCGCCCAGGCCGAGGACGGCGGTGCCGTCGGTGACGACCGCGACGGTGTTGGGCACCCAGGTGTAGTGCTGGGTCATCGACGGGTCGGCCGCGATCGCCTCGCAGACCAGTGCCACACCGGGGGTGTAGGCGAGCGAGAGGTCCTCCTTGCCGGTCAGCGGCGTGGAGGAGATCCCCATCTTGCCGCCGACGTGGAGGTCGAAGACGGGGTCACCCTCGTGCGGGTGGTGGTCTGCACGGAAGGGCTGCGGGGTGTTCGGCGACTCGGACACGGCGGGCAGTCTGGCACAGCAGGAGGACCCCCCTGGGGGCCGTCTCGGGGTGCGATGGATCACAGCCCGATCAGAGCCGTCGGGGCCGCGGCCACAGCCTGCCCACGACCACGGCGCGCACCTTCTCCTCCGGCACCGGGCCGCGGTGCCGGGAGTCCACGCCGACCTCCGGGTCGTCGCTGAGCAGCCACCATCCCGCGGCACCGCTCGCCGTCGTACGCCGCTCGACAGCGCGCTTGACCGCGACCGTCCCGTCGGGCAGCTCCCCCACCACCACGTCACCCGGGACGGGCGGGCGGGCGTGCACGACCACGAGCAGGTCCCCGGGGAGCAGAGTCGGGGCCATCGACGCGCCACTGACCCTGGCCAGGCCCAGCCGTGGCCCTGCCCAGGAGGGTGGTCGTCGTCGCCGGGGTACGTGCACGAGAGTAGTGTCCCAAGCGTTCGACACGGACGACCCGACGAGAGGATCCGCATGTTCGCGAAGCTGTTCGCCCCCACGATCGAGGTCTCGGCCCACTGCGACCTGCCCTGCGGTGTCTACGACCCCGCCCAGGCCCGCATCGAGGCGGAGTCGGTCAAGGCGATCATCGCCAAGGCCAACGACAGCGACGACCCCGACTTCAAGACCCGCGCGGTCCTGATCAAGGAGCAGCGCTCGGAGCTGGTCAAGCACCACCTGTGGGTGCTGTGGACCGACTACTTCAAGCCGCCGCACTTCGAGAAGTACCCCCAGCTGCACACGCTGGTGAACGAGGCCACCAAGCTCGCCGGTGCCTCCGGCACCAAGGGCACGATGGACGCCGAGGTCGCCGACCAGCTGCTGGCCAAGATCGACGAGATCGCCGAGATCTTCTGGGAGACCAAGAAGGCCTGAGTCGCGCCACGCGACCGGTGGGGGGGCCGCCCCCCCGGGGGCCCCCCCCCCCGCCCCCCCCCCCCCCCCCCCCCCCCCCCCCCCCACCACTCTTCACACTGCATCCCACCGCACCACCCGAGGCCCTGAGGACTGCTGCATGACACTGCCCGGTCACACCGACCCGTCGGGCGCACGCCCCGACGTCGAGCTGCGCCTGCCCGCGGACGGCGCCTACGTGTCCGTGCTCCGCACCCTCACCGCCGGGCTCGCGGCCAGGCTCGACTTCACCATCGACGACATCGAGGACCTCCGGATGGCGGTCGGGGAGGCCTGCGCGATGGTGCTGCCCGAGGCCGACCCGGGCACCGACCTCACCGGGCGCTTCGCGCTCGCGCCGGGCCGCCTCACCGTCTCGGTGGCCGTGCGCGCCTCGCAGCCCTCGCCCCCGGACCACGACTCCTTCGCCTGGCAGGTGCTGACCACCCTGGCCAGCAGCGCCACCGTCAGCACCGCCGAGGGCGAGCTGGTCGTCACCCTCGTGATGACCCCCGACGCCGCCACGGGCGCGTGACCGTGTCCGCGGCCCCCGGCCCGGACACCCCGGCCACCCCACTGCCCGACGTGGCCCTTCCCGAGGTCCCGGACCCGCCGGAGGCCACCGAGGCCGCCGACGTACGCCGGCAGAGCATCGAGGAGACCCGCCGACGCAGCGCCGAGCTGTTCACCGACTTCCTCGACGAGGACGCCTCCGCCGCCAGCCGCGAGGCCGCCCGCGACGCCCTGGTGCGCCTGCACCTGCCCCTGGTGGAGCACTGCGCCCGACGCTTCCGCAACCGCGGCGAGCCGTTCGAGGACCTCGTCCAGGTCGGGACGATCGGACTGATCAAGAGCGTCGACCGATTCGACACCGACCGCGGCGTGGAGTTCTCGACCTACGCCACGCCCACCATCATCGGCGAGATCAAGCGCTACTTCCGCGACAAGGGCTGGGCCATCAGGGTCCCCCGGCGCCTGCAGGAGCTGCGCATGCAGATCGGCTCCGCGACCGCCGAGCTGACCCAGTCACTCGGCCGCTCCCCCACGGCCGCCGAGCTCGCGGGCCACATCGGCTGCACCGTCGAGGAGATCGTGGAGGGCATCGAGTCCTCCAACGCCTACTCCACGCTCTCGCTGGACGCCTCCGACGACTCCGACGACGGCGCCGCCTCCATGCTCGACGCGCTCGGCGAGGTCGACGCCGGGCTGGAGCACGTCGAGATCCGCGAGTCGATCAAGCCGCTGCTCGACCAGCTCGACGCACGCGAGAAGAAGATCCTGCTGCTGCGCTTCTTCAAGAACATGACCCAGAGCCAGATCGCCGAGGAGATCGGCGTCTCCCAGATGCACGTCTCCCGACTGCTCAACCGCACCCTGGAGCAACTGCGGACCGCGCTGCAGAACGCCGAGCAGCCCCGATAGCCCGAGCAGCCCGTGTGGCCGAGTGGCCGAGTGGCGCCGGTCTAGTCGCGGTGGTCGTGCTCGGGCAGGTCGTCGGGCAGGGTCCCCAGCGCCCGCATCGTGTCGGGGTGGAGCATCCCGGCGAGTGCCACCAGCCCCGAGCCGACCAGCACCAGCGCGACCAGCGGCGCATCCTTGAGGTTCCAGGCCAGGCCCAGTGCGATGAGCTGGGCGAGCAGCAGCGGGCCCCGGGACCAGCCGGCCAGGCGCAGCAGCCCCCAGGCACAGCCGAGCACCGCGGCCCCCGTCAGGGCGAAGAACACCGCCGTCGAGATGCCGAGGGACAGCCGCTCGGAGTCCACGCTGGCCGCTTCCAGTGCCGCGAGCAGCAGCAGCGCCACGCCCTCCAGCGCCGCGATGCTGGCGGCCACCACCAGGGGTGCGGGCCTGGTCGGGCCGTCAGGAGCGGTCTGGCCGGTCGGGTCCGGGGCGGCGTCGTCCACGGACGGAGACCTTAGTCGCCGGTCATAGCACGGCCCGCGCGACATCTCCGCGAAACACGGTTGTGACGTAGGAAACCAATGCTTAGCGCGGGAAGGGCTTGTTTAGCGATCCAATCCTTGCCACGCTGGTCGCTGCGCTCGAGGTTGAGTCAACTCCTGCATGCCCACCGGCGTGCCCACGACCACCCGGCGACAGCGCCGCAGGCCCTGCCACCCCTGGCTTGCCCGGACGTAGAAGGAAAGAGGGATACCCCAGCCATGGATTGGCGCCACCGTTCCGCCTGCCTCGACGAGGACCCCGAGCTCTTCTTCCCGATCGGCAACACGGGTCCCGCGATCCTCCAGATCGAGGAGGCCAAGCAGGTCTGCCGTCGCTGCGACGTGCGCGAGCAGTGCCTGCAGTGGGCCCTCGAGGCCGGTCAGGACCATGGGGTCTGGGGTGGCCTCAGCGAGGACGAGCGGCGCGCCCTGAAGCGTCGTACCTCCCGGGCCCGCGTCCGCACCGCCTGAGCCCCGCCTCGCCCCGCACCGCACCGCACCGCGGACTCACTCGACCGGGAGGTCGATCCCCGCGCGGGTCCCGCCACCCCCGGCGGGCCCCAGCGTCAGCCGTCCGCCGAGCTCGGACTCCACGAGCGTGCGGACGATGGACAGGCCCAGGTTGGTCGAGCCGTCGAGGGTGAAGCCGTCGGGCAGTCCCCGGCCGTCGTCGACGACCGCGACCTCCAACCGGTCGTCGCGTCGGGCCACCTCGACGGTGATCGTGCCGGACACCTGTTCCCCGAGGGCCTCCCCGGGGGCCTGCTCGACGGAGCCGTCCGCGTCGTAGCCGTGCTCGACGGCGTTCTGCAGCACCTCGGTCAGGACCATCGCGAGCGGGGTCGCCGTCTCCGAGGGCAGCCGGCCGAAGGAGCCCTGCCGACGGATCCGCACCCGCCCGGCCATCGCGGTCACCTCGGCGACCATCCCGCACAGCCGGTCGGCGATCTCGTCGAAGTCGACGTCCTCCTCGACGGCCTGGCTCAGCGTCTCGTGCACGATCGCGATCGACCCCACCCGGTGGACGGCCTCCTCGAGGGCGGCCTTGGCCTCCGGGGCCTCGATGCGCCGGGCCTGGAGGCGCAGGAGGGCGGCGACCGTCTGGAGGTTGTTCTTCACGCGGTGGTGGATCTCGCGGATCGTCGCGTCCTTGGTGATCAGCTCGCGGTCGCGGCGACGCAGGTCGGTCACGTCGCGCACCAGGACCAGTGCGCCGATGTGCTCGCCCTCGGGGCGCAGCGGGATCGAGCGCGCGATGAGCGCCACGCCGTCGGTCGAGAACTCGGTGTCGCGATGGGCGCGCCCGCCCATCACCGCACTCAGGGTCTCCTCGTCGGGTCGGCGCCGCGAGGGCACCAGCGACCGGGTGAGGTCGACGAGGCGGTGGCCGGCGAGGTCGCCGTGCAGACCGAGTCGCCGGAAGACCGACTGGGCGTTCGGGCTGGCGTAGACCACCTTGCCCTCGGCGTCGACGCGGACGAACCCGTCCCCCACCCGCGGGGAGTCCGCGTGGTCGCTGCGCTGCCCGGAGGCCGGGAAGTGCCCCGCCGCGATCATCCGGGTCAGGTCGGCGGCGGTCTGGAGGTAGGACAGCTCCAGCCGGCTGGGGGTGCGCACCCCGAGCAGGTTGGTGTTGCGGGCGACCACGGCGATCACGCGGCCCCCGTGGCGGACCGGGATGGTCTCCACCCGCACCGGCACCTCGTCGCGCCACTCCGGGTCGCCCTCGCGCACGAGCCGTCCCTGCTCCAGCGCCTGGTCGAGCAGGGGGCGTCGCCCGACGGGCACGAAGGTGCCGATGACGTCGTCGACGTACGCCGTCGGGGCGGTCGTGGGCCGCATCTGGCCGGCCGCCCAGAAGCCCGCGCCACCCTTGTCCGGCAGCCAGAGGACCAGGTCGGCGAAGGACAGGTCGGCGATGATCTGCCAGTCCGCCTGCAGCAGCTGCAACCAGGCCACGTCGGTGGCGTCGAGATCGGTGTGGCTGCGGACGAGCTCGGTCAGCGAGGTCACGGGGGCGAGCCTAGGTCCGAGGTTCGCGATGTCGTCGTCGGGTGGCAGGATTCGCTCCATGACGGGGAGCGTCTCGGGGAGCTACTGGAAGCAGGTGCTGGCCGACGACATGGCCGTGCCGACCGACCGTCCGCTCGGTGACCTGACCGCCGAGCTGACCCGGATGCTGGGCGACCCCGATCCGGTCCTGCGCGACGGCACCGCCTTCCCCACCCTGGCGACCTGGGTCTCCCGCGGGGTCTACGACGACCTGCTCGGCGGGCTCGGGGACGGCATGGCCGCCGGGCTCTCCACCGGCCTGGGTGAGACCGGCGGCGACTCGGTCTTCCGCCGCTCCTTCTCCGCCCTGGTGCTCGGCGCGTGCATCGCCCGCGACAACCAGCGTCCGCTGGTGCCCGGCGGCAAGATCCTGGAGTGGGGCGACCGGCTCGCCACCTGGCTGCTGCGCGAGGAGGACCTGCGCGGCTTCGTGCCCGGCAAGGGCTGGGCGCACGCCGTGGCGCACGGTGCGGACGCGCTCGGCACCCTGGCCTGCTCGCCACACCTGCACACCCCCGAGCTGACCGTCCTCCTCGACGTCGTGGCCGACCGGCTGCTGCGGCCCGCCAGCTCCTCGTGGGCCAGCGGCGAGCCCGACCGGCTGGCCCTGACCGTCGTGCAGGTGCTGCGGCGCGACCTGGTGCCCCTGTCCGTGGTCGAGCCCTGGGTCAATCGCGTCGCCGCCGCCGCGACGCACGGGCCCGGTGAGGACGCCGACCCGTACAGCCGCTCGGCCAACCCCGAGGCCTTCCTGCGCGCGCTCTACCTCCAGCTGGCCATCGGCCCGCGTCCGCCGACGGTCCGCAGCGACCTGCTGCTGGTGCTGGTCGACGCGCTGCGCCGCTCCAACCCGTGGACGCTGGCTCCCGACGCGCACTGAACCCTCCCCCGCCGGAGGTGACCGCCGGGTAACGTGCGCCACATGACGCAGCTCGAGGGCCACGCCGGTGCGCTGGCCGTCGCCGTGGCACGTGCCCACGGCGTGGAGACCATGTTCACCCTCTCCGGGGCCCACGTGTTCCCGCTCTACGACGGCGCGGTGCAGGCCGACCCGCCGATGCGGTTGCTCGACGTGCGCCACGAGCAGACCGCGGCCTTCGCGGCGGAGGCGACCGGCAAGCTGACCCGGGTCCCCGGCCTGGCCGTGCTGACGGCCGGCCCGGGGGTCACGAACGGCACCAGCGCCATCGCGCAGGCCCAGTTCGCCGGCTCCCCGATGGTCGTGCTCGGCGGCCGCGCGCCGCAGAGCCGCTGGGGGACCGGTGCGCTGCAGGAGCTGGACCAGCCGCCGATCCTGGCGCCGGTCTCCAAGCTCGCGCGCACCATCCCCACGGCCGGCGACATGCTGACCGGGATGCACGAGGCCTTCACCGTCGCGCGTTCCTCGCACCGCGGCCCCGTCTTCGTCGACGTGCCCATGGACGAGCTCTTCGGCGCCTCGGCGGGCGAGGTGCCCGCCGGCGGTCACGTGCGTGGCGCGGACCCCGACACCGACGCCCTGGAGGCGATCGCCGCCCTCCTGGTCGCCGCCCAGCGGCCGGTCCTGGTGCTCGGCACCGACGTCTGGGCCGACCACGCCGAGGAGGCGGCGCTGCGCCTCGTGGAGGCGCTCGGCGTCCCCGCGATCACCAACGGCATGGGGCGTGGTCTGATCCCCGGCGGCCACCCGCTGCTCGTGACCAAGGCCCGCGGCCAGGCGCTCGGCAACGCCGACCTGGTCGTCGTGGTCGGCACACCGCTGGACTTCCGGCTGGGCTTCGGCGTCTTCGGCGGGAAGGACGGGGCGGAGCCCGCCAAGGTCGTGCACGTCGCCGACTCCCCCGGACAGCTCTCCGGGCACGCCACCCTGGCCGGTCGGGCCTCGGGTGACCTGACCGCGTGCCTGGACGGGATCCTCGCGGCCGTCGAGAAGGCCGGCCAGGCGTCGTACGCCGGGTGGGTGTCCTCCCTCCAGGAGACCGTCGGGGCAGCCACCGCGCGCGACGCCGAGCTGCTGGCTGCGGAGGCCGACCCGGTGCACCCGGCGCGGATCTACGGCGAGCTGGTCCCCCGGCTGGCCGACGACGCGGTCGTGATCGGCGACGGCGGTGACTTCGTGTCCTTCGCCGGCAAGTTCGTCGAGCCGCAGCGGCCCGGCGGCTGGCTGGACCCCGGCCCCTACGGCTGCCTCGGCGCCGGGCTCGGCGCCGCGATCGCCGCTCGCCTCGCGCGCCCCTCCTCGCAGGTGGTGCTGCTGCTCGGCGACGGCGCGGCCGGCTTCTCGCTGATGGACGTCGACACCCTGGTGCGGCACAACCTGCCGGTGGTCATGGTCGTGGGCAACAACTCCGCGTGGGGCCTGGAGAAGGGCCCGATGCAGATGCTCTACGGCTACGACGTGGCCGCCGACCTGGCTCCCACGCGCTACGACGAGATCGTCAAGGCGCTGGGCGGCGCGGGCGAGAACGTCACCGATCCCCGTCAGATCGGGCCTGCGCTGGACCGGGCGTTCGCCTCGGGGGTGCCCTACCTCGTCAACGTGATGACCGACGTCGACGCGGCCTACCCGCGCAACACCCTCGGGATCTGAGCGGGCGCGAAGGCGTGCGGATCCGGCTGGCCCGGCCCGAGGAGCTGCCGGTCGTCGGGGAGGTCACCGTGGCGGCGTACGCGCCGTTCCTGCTCGGCCCCGACGACCCCTACGCCGCTCGGCTGCGCGACACGGCGGCGCGGGCCGGGCAGGCGGAGTTGTGGGTGGCCGTCAGAGACGACGGGCACGGCCCGGCAGAGGTGCTCGGCAGCGTGACGACCTGCCCACCCGGCTCCCCGTGGCGGGAGATCGCCCGACCCGACGAGGGCGAGTTCCGGATGCTGTCGGTGGCCCCGGGGGCACAGGGCCAGGGCGTGGGGGCCGCACTGGTCGAGCACGTCCTGGCTCACTACCGTCGTGCGGGCGCCAGGGCGGTCGTGCTGTCCTCGCTGGTGGAGATGGCCTCGGCGCACCGGCTCTACGCGCGGCACGGCTTCACCCGGCTGCCCGACCGGGACTGGAGCCCGGTCCCCGACGTCCACCTGATCGCCTTCGGCACGACCCTGGGAGGGACCCCATGACCGACCGCACCGACCTGACCGCCACCCTGCGCTTCACCGTGGGCGAGGACGACACCGCCCTGGCAGTGGGGTCCGGCGACCTCCCGGTGCTGGGCACCCCGCGGCTGCTCGCCTGGCTGGAGGCCGCGACCTGCGCTGCCCTGGCGCCGGACCTGCGCGAGGGCGAGACCAGCGTGGGGACCCGCGTCGAGCTAGAGCACCAGGCCCCCAGCCCGCTGGGCGCGGTCGTGGAGGCCGCCGCCTCGGTGACCCACGTCGACGGGCGACTGCACCGCCTGACCGTGAGCGCCCGGCACGCCTCGGACACCCCGGAGGGGCGACCCGGCAAGGTCGTGGCGAGCGGCGAGGTGACCCGGGTGGTCGTCGACGCCGAGCGGTTCATGGGCCGTCTCGCCGGCTCCTGAGCGGCCCCGGCGGGATCCCGATTTCACCTGGGCTGCGGCATTTGGGACACTGGCCGCTGGCCTGTGCACGGGCCGACGACTATTCCGAGGAGATCACCATGGGCAAGACCGGTCGCAAGCGCCGCGCTCGCAAGAAGAAGGGCGCGAACCACGGCAAGCGCCCCAACGCCTGAGCGAGGTCGACGAACCTCCGCGCCAGACGCGCCGAACCCCCGGAGCCCACAGGGCCCGGGGGTTCTTGCGTCGGCGACCGCGAGTGCGGCGCGACCGTCAGGTCTCGGAGATCCGGATCTGTACCTCACGCACGCGCATCATGACCCGGGCGCGCAGGTCGTCGGGGGCGGATTCCGAGCAGGAGCGGGCGACGACGGACTTCACCGTGCGCTGGAGGTCGTACTTCTCCAGGCAGGGGTTGCAGGTGTCGAGGTGCATCCGCACCACGGCGCAGTCGGCCTCGTCGAGCTCGTTGTCGAGGAAGTAGACGATGCGCTCGAGGAAGTCGGCGCACTCGCTCGCGGTGGGCTCGTGGTCGTGGTGGTGGGTGTGCTCGCTCATCACGACCCCTCCCCGGGCAGGCTCGAGGCGGGCAGCAGGTCGTTGGCCCGCACGTAGTCGGTCAGCATGTCGCGCAGCTGACGGCGGCCGCGGTGCAGCCGCGACATCACCGTCCCGATCGGCGTCTCCATGATCTCGGCGATCTCCTTGTAGGCGAACCCCTCGACGTCGGCGAGGTAGACCGCGAGGCGAAACTCCTCGGGGAGGCGCTGCAGGGCGTCCTTCACCTGGCTGTCGGGGAGGTGCTCGAGCGCCTCGGTCTCCGCGGACTTCAGGCCCGTCGAGGAGTGCGACTCCGCCCGGGCGAGCTGCCAGTCCTCGACGTCCTCGGACATCGACTGCTGCGGCTGGCGCTGCTTCTTGCGGTAGCTGTTGATGAAGGTGTTGGTCAGGATGCGGTAGAGCCAGGCCTTGAGGTTGGTGCCCGGCTTGAACTGGTGGAAGGAGGAGTAGGCCTTGGCGAACGTCTCCTGCACCAGGTCCTCGGCGTCGGCGGGGTTGCGGGTCATCCGCATCGCCGCCGAGTAGAGCTGGTCGAGGAAGGGCAGCGCGTCGCGCTCGAAGCGGGCGGACCGCTCGGCGTCGGACTCGGTCGCGAGGTCCACCGGCTCGTCCGGCGGCAGGAGGCTGTCAGTCATCGTGTCCCAGCCTAGCCCCGGAGCGGTCGGTCCGACCCGCTCGTCGGTAGGTTCCAGCAGTGCCATCACGAGGAGCACAACGTCACCGTCGTACGCCGGCATTCCCGGCCGCCCCTCAGTCGGTCAGCACCTCGCGCACCAGCCACTCCAGCGTCGCCTCGACCAGCAGGGCCATCGCGTCGGCATCGGTGAGGTCGCCGCGCTTGGGGACCTTGAACCCGTGGTCGGCGCCGGGCACCACCGCGAGGTGCACGTGGTCGGGCAGCGGCTCGGGGAACTCCTCGGGTCGCCCCATCGTGTCCCGCTCCCCCTGCACCACCAGCGTGGGGACGACGGAGCCCGCGAGCTCGGCCAGGCGCGACTTCTCCGGCTTGCCGGGCGGGTGCAACGGGAAGGCCAGCGCCAGGCAGCCGTGGGCGCCGAGGTCCGCGGCGCAGCGCGTCGCGGACCTGGCCCCGGCGGACCGACCGCCGACGACCAGCGGGTGCCGCGACCCGAGCGCGGCCGCCGCCGCGCGGAGGCCGGCGTCCAGGGTGGGCGGCGGGGTCGCGACCTTGCGGCCGGCCACCCGCCAGGGCTGCTCGAAGCGGGCGACGGTGAACCCCTGCCGGGGCAGGTCCGCGGCCAGCGCCTCGAGGTCGCGGGTGTCGATGCCGACCCCCGCGCCGTGGCTGAGCAGCAACGTGGCCGAGGCCTTGCGCGCCCGCTGGACGACCAGGCGCCCCGGCCCGTGCGGGGTGTCGACGATCTTCTCGGTCGCGCTCACGACTCCCCCTCCAGCGGCAGCGGCTCGACGAGCTCGGGGCCGTTGTTGCGGACGTTGCTGACCAGCGTGGAGACGGGGAACGCCTCGAGACGGCCGGGGGCCGCAGGCGCCAGCAGCCCGAGCAGGTCGCCGGCCTCGACGGTCGGGTCGAGCCAGTCGGCCCATCGCTCCCGCTCGACCATCATCGGCATCCGGTCGTGGATGTGGCCGAGGTCGTCCTCGGCGTCGGTGGTGATCACCGTGCAGGTCCAGCGGAAGCGGTGCGGGTCGTCCTCGTCGCGGGTCGGGTCGCGCCAGATCTCGTAGAGACCGGCCATCGCCAGGATCCCCTGGTCCTGGGGGCGGATGAAGAACGGCTGCTTCCTCGGCTTGCCGGCCTTCGTGAGCTGTTCGGTGGGGTACCACTCGAAGTAGCCGTCGGCCGGCAGCAGGCAGCGGCGCTTGGCGAACGCCCGCTTGTACGCCGGCTTCTCCGCGACGGTCTCGGCCCGGGCGTTGATCATCCGGTTGCCGATCGAGGGGTCCTTGGCCCACGACGGCACCAGGCCCCACTGCAGCACCCGCAGCTGACGTTCGGCGGTGGGCCGCTCCTCGCCCTTGGGCGGCCGCTCGAGCACGGCGTACACGTCCTTGGTGGGCGCCACGTTGTAGTCGGGCTCGAGCGCTGTCTCGAGCATCGGCTGGTCGACCTCGAACTCCTCGACGAGGTCCTCGGGCCTGCGGCTGGAGGCGTAGCGACCACACATGCGGGTCAGCCTAGGGGCGAGCAGAACGCATGGTCAGGCGGCGATGCTGAGGGGGAAGAAGAAGTCGGCACGTCTCAGTGGCTGGAGAGGTGCGGGGAGTCGGGGTGGTCGGGACCGGTGGCGGTGGCCGCTGGGGGTGGTGGTCTGGATCTCGCGGTGTGGACCAGGAGTGACTTCGCCGCGCCAGCCGGTTGCTTCCTTGGCCTGGTTGCAGGCCACGCACCTGCCGTTGCCGTTCTCGACGTCGGTGGCACCGCCCTGGGCGTGGGGCACGAGATGGTCGAGGTGGCGGACGGGGGCGTCGCAGTAGGGGGTGGTGCAGGTGCGGTCACGGGCGATGAGGAACGCGGCGAGACCGGCGGGGAAGCGGCGGGCCTGGGAGTCCATGGCGACGAGCTGCCCGCTCTGGGGTGAGACGTAGAGGCGGCGCAGGGTGGCCAGCCCCTCGGCACTGGCTCGAGCGACGAGGTCGCGGACGATGTCCGCGGGCAGCGGAATGGCGGCGACACCGGGGGCGGAGATCCAGCCGGGCTGATCCCCTGCCTCGCCGGGGACGTTTAGCAGCGTGGCGTCGGAGACGGTGACCTGGACCGAGATCGGCGCAGCCGGATCCGCAGGCGCGACCTGCTCAGGCGTGGGCGCCACGCCCTTCTCAGGCTCGGGCCGGGCCTTGATCGCGTCCACGAGGGTGTCGCACATGACCTGTCCGCGGGTGCGGTCATCGCCGGCGGCGCGGGCTGAGTCGGCAGCACGGAGGAGGGTGGCGTGGACCTGCACGCCCTGGGCCAACGGCAACAGGGCGGAGAACCGGGCCATGCCGTCGGGGGCGGGGCGGAGGCTGGTGTGGCGCTCCCCGGCCGCGGCCCGGATCTTCTCGACCGCGGCCTTGGGGTCGGCGGCGTAGGCGAGCTTGTCAACCTCACCGCGGAACCGCTGGTCGCCCCACCCGCTGGTGGTGGCCGGGTCCGACATCAGCTGCTCGTCGATGGCCTGGCGGTCGGCCAGGGTCAGGCAGGCGGTCCCCTGGACCACCTGCAGGGCCCGCCACTCGCTGCACCAGCCGGCTTCCATCGCGGCCAGGGTGTGGGGCAGCTCGGCGCACACGATCGCGGCCAGGCCCAGGTGCAGCTTGCCGCGGTGCGGGGACTCCCGACGGGCCATGGCGATCTCGTGACCGATGCCGCGGGTGCGCATCCGGGCCGGCTCGTCGGCTCGCTGCTCGACTCGCGCAGACCTCAAC
>JAYYWX010000128.1:0-14191 GCA_036341255.1 Actinomycetota bacterium
CCATCGCCACCGCCGTCGCCACCGCCTCCGTCGCCCCCCCCCCCCGCGCCCCCCCCCCCCCCCCCCCCCCCCGCGCCCCCGCCCCCCCCGCGGGCGGGCCGGGGCCGCCGCGCCCCCCCCCCCCCCCCCCCCCCCCCCCCCCCCACGACTCATCCTCGGGGGACCGCGCGACCAGTCGCCTGAGAGGATGGGCCGGCGTGACGACAGGTACCGTCGTCAGTTCAGTCGTGCACACAACGAGAGAAGTCCGTGAAGCGCATAGGCAAGAGTCCCTGGCTGTGGATCGCCGTGGCCGTGGTCGGCGTCGTCCTGGCCCTGCAGTTCCTGGCACCCAGCGGTGACGGGGACGAGATCACCTCCTCGGAGATGACCGCGTACATCGCCGCCGGCGAGGTCGAGACGATCCGGTTCGTCGACGGCGACCAGGAGATCCGCGCGACCCTCGACGAGGGCGTGCGCGACGAGGGCGCCGAGGTGATGACCTACTGGATCGGCGGCACCCAGTCGCGGCTCTACAACCTCGCCCAGCAGCAGGTCGAGGCCGGCGAGATCGAGGAGCTCGAGACCGAGATCTCCCGCCCCAGCGTGCTCGGCTCGTTCCTCATCTCGTTCCTGCCGCTGATCATCATCTTCATCGTCTTCCTGTGGCTGCTCAACAACATGCAGGGCGGCGGCGGACGCGGCGTCATGCAGTTCGCCAAGTCCAAGGCCAAGCTGATCTCCAAGGACATGCCGAAGACGACCTTCGCCGACGTCGCGGGCTGCGACGAGGCGATCGAGGAGCTCGGCGAGATCAAGGAGTTCCTCCAGGAGCCGGCCAAGTTCCAGGCCGTCGGCGCCAAGATCCCCAAGGGCGTGCTGCTCTACGGCTCCCCGGGCACCGGCAAGACCCTGCTGGCCCGCGCGGTCGCCGGTGAGGCGGGCGTCCCGTTCTACTCCATCTCCGGCTCCGACTTCGTCGAGATGTTCGTCGGTGTGGGTGCCTCCCGCGTGCGCGACCTGTTCGAGCAGGCCAAGGAGAACGCCCCCGCGATCGTCTTCATCGACGAGATCGACGCCGTCGGCCGCCACCGCGGCACCGGCATGGGCGGCGGCCACGACGAGCGTGAGCAGACGCTCAACCAGCTGCTGGTGGAGATGGACGGCTTCGACGTACGAGGTGGGGTCATCCTCATCGCGGCCACCAACCGTCCCGACGTGCTCGACCCCGCGCTGCTGCGCCCGGGCCGCTTCGACCGCCAGATCCAGGTCGACGCCCCCGACCTCGCCGGGCGCGAGCAGATCCTCAAGGTCCACAGCCGGGGCAAGCCGATCGCCCAGGACGTCGACCTGCTCAGCGTCGCCCGCCGCACCCCCGGCTTCTCCGGTGCCGACCTGGCCAACGTGCTCAACGAGGCCGCGCTGCTCACCGCGCGCGCCAACCAGAAGCTGATCACCAACTCCTCGCTGGACGAGGCGATCGACCGCGTCATCGCCGGTCCCCAGCGGCGCACCCGCTTGATGAGCGAGCACGAGAAGCTCATCACCGCCTACCACGAGGGCGGCCACGCGCTGGTCGCCGCGGCGCTGCCGGGCAACGACCCGGTCCACAAGATCACGATCCTGCCCCGGGGCCGCGCCCTCGGCTACACCATGGTGCTGCCCGACCAGGACAAGTACTCCCAGCCGCGCAGCCAGATGCTCGACCAGCTCGCCTACATGCTCGGTGGCCGGGCGGCGGAGGAGATGATCTTCCACGACCCGACCACCGGTGCCGGCAACGACATCGAGAAGGCCACCAACCTGGCCCGCGCGATGGTCACGCAGTACGGCATGACCGAGCGGCTCGGGGCCATCAAGCTCGGCGAGTCCGGCTCGCAGCCGTTCCTGGGCCGCGACCTCGGCCACTCGCGCGACTACTCCGAGTCCGTCGCCGCGATCGTGGACGAGGAGGTCAAGAACCTGCTGGCGACCGCCCACCAGGAGGCCTTCGACATCCTCGAGGAGAACCGCGACGTCCTCGACGCCCTCGTGCTCGAGCTCCTCGACAAGGAGACCCTGGACAAGGAGCAGATCGCGCGCATCTTCGAGGCGCTGCGGATGCGCCCGGCCCGCCCCGCGTGGACCGGCTCCGAGACCCGCCGCCCCTCGGACATGCCGCCGGTCGAGATCCCGCAGGAGATCCGCGACCGGGCCAGGGCCAACGGCACGCCCGCGGCCCCGGAGCCCGACGCCGGTGCCGTCGTCACCCCGCCGGGTGCCGGTGGCGACGTCCACGGCGGGCCCACCGCCCCCGACGGTGGGTCGACCCCGCCGACGCCCCCCGCGCCGGGCGCTCCCTGACGCCTGACCGCCCACCCGGTCGGGCTCGCCCGATCGGATGACCCGGAGTGGATAACGAGCAGTCATGACCAACACCATCGCCGCCCCCGACCGTGCACCGGGCGACGTGCCCGACTTCGACCACGCGAGGGCCGAGGCGGCCATCCGCGAGCTGCTCGCGGCCATCGGGGAGGACCCCGACCGCGAGGGGCTGCGCGACACCCCGGCGCGGGTGGCCCGGGCCTACGCCGAGCTCACCGCCGGGCTGCGGATGAGCGCCGAGGACGTCCTCACGACCACCTTCGACCTCGGCCACGACGAGATGGTCCTGGTGCGCGACATCGAGCTGTGGTCGATGTGCGAGCACCACCTGGTGCCCTTCACCGGGGTCGCGCACGTCGGCTACATCCCGGCCACCTCCGGCAAGATCACCGGGCTGTCCAAGCTGGCCCGGCTCGTCGACGTCTACGCCAAGCGGCCGCAGGTGCAGGAGCGGCTCACCACCCAGGTCGCCGACGCACTGATGGAGATCCTCGAGGCACGCGGAGTCATCGTCGTCATCGAGGCCGAGCACCTGTGCATGACCATGCGCGGGGTCAAGAAGGGCGGCGCCCGCACCATCACCTCCGCCGTCCGCGGGATCATGCACAACCCGGCCACGCGCTCCGAGGCGATGTCGCTGATCCGCGGCACCCACTAGCCCCTCGAGGACCCGCATGCCCCGACCGCTGGTGATGGGCGTCGTCAACGTCACGCCCGACTCCTTCTCCGACGGCGGCCGGTACGTCGAGCCGCGGGCTGCCGTCGCGCACGGCCTCGCGCTCGTCGAGGCCGGCGCGGACGTGCTGGACGTGGGCGGTGAGTCCACGCGCCCCGGCGCCACCCGCCCGCTGGTGGCCGAGGAGCTGGCCAGGGTGGTCCCGGTCATCAGCGCGCTCGCCGCTGCCGGGGCCACGGTCTCGGTCGACACCATGCGCGCGGAGGTGGCGCAGGCGGCGCTGGAGGCCGGCGCCGCCATCGTCAACGACGTCTCCGGCGGCCTCGGCGACCCCGCCATGCTGCCGACGGTCGCCGCCTCCGACGCGACGTACGTCGCCATGCACTGGCGCGCCCACGCCGACCGGATGGCGGACCTGGCCGACTACCCGGACGGCGTCGTGCCGACCGTCCGCCGCGAGCTGGCGGGCCGGGTGGAGGCGGCGGTCGCCGCCGGCGTACCCCTCGAGCGGCTGGTACTGGACCCCGGGCTGGGGTTCGCCAAGCGGCCGGCCCACAACTGGGAGCTGCTGCGCGGGCTCGACGAGCTGGCGTCCCTCGGTGCCCGGCTGCTCGTCGGGGCCAGCCGCAAGTCGTTCCTGGGTGCGCTGCTGGCCGACGGGGCGGGGGAGCCGCGTCCGGTGGATGCTCGGGAGGCGGCCCACCTGGCGGTCGTGCTGCACTGTGCCCGGGCCGGGGTGTGGGGGGTGCGGGTCCACGACGTAGGTTCAGCGTGCGACGCGTTGGCCGCTCGGGCCGCGCTGGAGGATCCGACGAGCGCGGCAGGAGGCTGAGATGGTCGACGAGCTCTGCGTGAGCGGCATCGAGTGCTGGGGCCACCACGGCGTCTTCGAGCACGAGAAGCGCGAGGGCCAGCCCTTCGTGATCGACCTCGTGCTCGGTCTGGACACCCGTCCGGCGGCGGCCTCCGACGACTTGCGCGACACCGTCGACTACGGAAGTCTCGTGGCGCAGGTGAAGGCCGCCGTCGAGCGCGATCCGGTCGACCTGATCGAGACCCTCATCCACCGCATCACGGAGGTCTGCCTCTTGGACAGCCGGGTTGAATGGGCGAGGGTGACGGTCCACAAGCCGAATGCCCCCATCGACGCGACGTTCACCGACGTCACGCTGACGACGACCAGGACACGCGAGGACCTTTCGTGACCGAGACCCCCAACCCGCACATCATCGACGCCGACACCCTCACCGGTGAGATGCGCCCGATCCGGCGCGCGGTGCTGTCCCTGGGCTCCAACCTCGGCGAGCGGCTGGCCACCCTCCAGGGCGCCGTCAACGCGATCGCCGACACCCCCGACGTGTGGGTCACCGGCATCTCCCCGGTCTACGAGACCGAGCCCGTGGACTCGCCGGCCGGCTCCGACCCCTTCCTCAACGCCGTGGTGCTCATCGACACCACCCTCGCGGCCAACCGCCTGCTCGACCGCGCCCAGGCCATCGAGGACGCCTTCGACCGCGAGCGCACCGACGTCCGCAACGCGCCGCGCACCCTCGACGTCGACCTGATCGTCGTCGGTGACCGCCGCAGCCACGAGGAGCACCTCCAGCTGCCGCACCCGCGCGCCGCGGAGCGGGCCTTCGTGCTCAAGCCGTGGTTCGACCTCGAGCCGGACGCCTCGATCCCCGACTTCGGCCCCATCGCCGACCTGCTCGCCGCCACCGGCGTCGACGGCCTGACCCTGCGCGAGGACCTCACCCTCGAGCTCGAGTGACCCGCCCGTCGTGAGCGACGAGCGACCACCGCCGGGCTCGGGTCCCGGGACCATCCGTCCCGTCTCCCCGGTCCTGCTGGCGGTGCTGGGCATCGTCGGGCTCGTGCTCGGGTGGCTCCTGCACCCGCTGACCGTCGAGCTGTCCGGCTCGGCGCCGGTCGTCACGTGGCCGCAACCGACGCTGCTGGGCTTCGTCGCGGTGGCGCTGGGGAGGTTCGCGTGGGACACCCGCGCCTCGGTCCGGGACCGGGCCCGTCGGCTCGAGCCGCACCGGGCGGTCAACCGGCTCGCGTTCGGCCGGGCTGCGGCGTACGTCGCGAGCGTGCTGGGTGGTGCGTACGCCGGCTACGCGCTGTCGTGGGTCGACTCCCGCGCCGAGCTGGCGGGCGATCGGGTGCTGTGGTCGGGTCTGGCGGCCGTCGCCGCGCTGGCCGTGGTGGTCGGCGGGGTGCTCCTGGAGCGCGCGTGTCGCGTCCGTCTGGACGACGACGGGGCCTAACCTGGGCCGCATGACTTCCCCAGCGGCCACTTCCGTCACGCCGGTCACGTCGGGCCCGACTGGCACGACTGGCACGACGGGCTCGGCCGCTCGCCGCCGCCAGCGCTCGACCCGGCTGACGGTCGCCACCGTCCTGCTGGTGCTCTCCGCGGCGCTGGTCGCCGCGACCGTCGCCTCCGGGTCCTGGCTGCTGCTGGTCGTGGCCGCCGCCGGCGCCGTCGTCCTGGGCGCCGCCGCCACCCGCATCACCCACGCCGAGCTCGTGCAGTCGCGCCGCGAGGCCAACCGCGACCGCGCCGAGCAGGCCCGGGCCTACCGCCGCCTGGCCGAGGAGCGCGCCACCGAGCACGCCGCCCGCGTCGAGGACCTCCGCACCCGCATCGCCGAGCGCGAGCAGGCACTGACCGACCTCGGGGCCGTCCTGTCCACCACCCAGCGCCAGGCCGCCGACGCCTCCCGGCAGCTGGCCTCCGAGCGCCGCCGCGCCGACCGCCTCGACGAGGACCTCCGCGTCGCCACCCGTGCCCTCGATGCCGCCTCCGAGCAGACCACCGACGCCATCGTCCGGGTCGCCGAGCTCGAGCAGGAGGTCGACGTCCTGCGCGCCGAGCTCGACTCGGTCACCGCTGCCTGGCACGCCGCCGAGGGGCAGCGCAAGCACGCCTGAGGTCGGCCGCGAAGCGGACTATCCCGATCGGCCTCCCACCAGCCCCTCCCGCCACACCCGGCCACAGGGGTGAAGTCGACTACGGCATGATGTGGTGGCGTGATCCCCGAGGAGAGCCGTTTCGAGAGCGACCCGGAGGAGCTCGTCTCCGACCCGCCCCTGCCTGACGGCTGGGAGATCGGTACGCCGGACGCCAGCGACCGCTTCGAGGTCGCCCGCCTGACCCACCTGCTGCGCGCCCACGAGCGGCACGGCCGCGGCTGGGCCGGGGCGTCGGTGGACGACGTGCTGGTCGAGGTGTCCGAGCACGGGCTGCGCACCCGCGAGAACGTCGTGGTCCGCGACCCGGAGGGCCAGATCCAGGCCTGGGGCAGCGTCCACGACCGCGCCGGCGGCCGGATGCTCTACGTCCACATCGTCTCCCGCGAGCTGGCGCCGCCGATCGCGCGCAAGTGCTCCGACGTGCTCTTCGAGTGGGCCCGGGGCCAGGCGCGTGCCGTCGGCGCCGCCCGTGGGCTGGAGACCCAGCAGATAGACACCGGCGCGTTCGAGGACGACGACCGCCAGCACGCCTGGCTCACCAGCGCCGGCTTCCGCAAGGTCCGCACCTGGTGGCAGATGAGCCGCCCGGTCGAGCCCGAGGAGATCGGCCTGGTCCCCGACCCCGACGAGTGGGAGAAGAAGGGCGCCCGCTTCCGGCTGGTCGACCGCGAGGGCCAGGGCCTGCCCGACGAGGCCGACCTCCGCGCCGTCCACGACGTGCTCGAGGCCGCGTTCACCGACCACTTCAACTCCTTCGAGGAGTCGTTCGGTGAGTTCCTCCACCGCCTGCGCGAGGACCCGGGCCACCGCTGGAACCACTGGTGGCTGGCCGAGCTCGTCGACGACGTACCCGAGGGCCTCGAGGCCCCCGAGGGCCGCCACCCCGCGGTCGGTGCCCTCATCGGCACCGTCTCCCACAACGCCACCGGCCCGGACTCCTCCTACGTCTCCTACATCGGGGTCGTCGACGGCGCCCGCGGCCGCGGAGTCGCCAAGGGGCTGCTGCGCACCGTGGTGGCCGACGCCGCCCGTCGCGGCCGCGTCTCGGTCGGGCTCGAGGTCGACGCCGACTCCTCGACGCACGCGCACAAGCTCTACGAGTCGATGGGGTGGCGCACGAAGTACGTCACGCAGTCCTGGCACCTGGACGTTCCCGGCGAGTGACGGGCAGTTTCACCAGTCGTCTGGTGAAACCGCCGCTTGTCGACCGGAACGTCGTGAGACAAGGTCCAGTTTCACCACCCGGGCGGTGAAACTGCCACCGCTCACTCCGCCAGCGCCGCCCGCAACGCCCGGTGCACCCCAGCCGGCGTGAGGACACCGACGAACGCGGCCCCGTCGCGCACGCCGACCATCGCGCGGTCCTCGCGCAGCATGGCGGCGAGGGCGTCCTCGAGCGTGGAGTCCAGCGGGATGGCCGCGCCGAGCTGACCGCCGGTGACGCCGTCGAGCGGCTCGAGGTGCTCCCGCCGCAGGGGTACGACGCTGAGTCGGCGCAGCCCCGTCTCGGACCCGACGAAGCGGGCGACCGTGTCGTCCGCGGGGCGGGCGAGCAGGTCCAGCGGGGTCCCGACCTGGGCCAACCGGCCGCCCTCGGCGAAGACCGCGACCCGGTCGCCCATCCGGACCGCCTCGTCGATGTCGTGGGTGACCATGACGACGGTGGTCCCGAGCCGCTGGGCGAGCTCGCGGAACTCCTCCTGCAGCCGCACCCGCACGACGGGGTCGACGGCCCCGAACGGCTCGTCCATCAGCAGCAGCGGCGGGTCCGCGGCGAGCGCCCGGGCCACGCCGACCCGCTGCCGCTGGCCCCCGGAGAGCTGGTGGGGGTAGCGCGGCCCGTGCACGTCGGGCTCCAGCCCGACCAGGTCGAGCAGCTCCTGGGCCCGCGAGCGCGCCTCGGACCGCGACGTCCCGACCAGCACGGGCACGGTCATCACGTTGTCGACGACCTTCTGGTGGGGGAACAGCCCGACCTGCTGGATGACGTAGCCGATGCCGCGCCGCAGCTGCACCGGGTCGACCCCGGTGACGTCGCGGCCGTCGATCTCGATCGTGCCCGTGGTCGGCTCGATGAGCCGGTTGATCATCTTCAGCGTGGTCGACTTGCCGCACCCCGACGGCCCGACCAGCACGACGGTCTCGCCCCGGCCGACCTCCAGGTCGAGGTCGTGGACGGCGACGGTCCCGTCGGCGTACCTCTTCCCGACACCCGTGAGCCGGATCATCGGGGTCGTCTCCGTGGAGCCGGTAGCGTCCATGCGGTGACCCTACTCGCGGCGGCGTCCACCCCCCTGGGATCGAGCCTGGCGATGAGCACGGCGTCCACGGGCGCGGCCGCCGGCACGGCCGCCGACACCGCCGACGCCCGCTGCTACAGCCGGCTGGTCAACGAGTGGTTCTGCTGGGACTACGTGCGCGACTACCGCCCCGAGATCGTCGACGCGACCCTCCAGCACCTGGCCCTGACGCTCGCCTCGGTGACCTTCGGCCTGCTCATCGCCTTCCCCCTGGCGCTGCTGGCCCGCCGGGTGCCGCGCCTGGAGGGCACGATCCTCGGCGTCAGCACCGGCCTCTACACCGTGCCCTCGATCGCGCTGTTCCCGCTGCTCGTGCCCTTCACCGGCCTGTCCGCGACCACGGTGGTCATCGGCCTGGGCCTCTACGCCCTCACCATCCTGGTCCGCGCCCTCCTCGAGGGGCTGCGGGCGGTGCCGGAGGAGGCGCGCGAGGCCGCGCGCGGGCTCGGGTACGGCGAGGGTCGGCTGCTGCTCACGGTCGAGCTGCCCCTCGCCGTACCCGTCCTCGTCGCCGGCCTTCGCGTCGCCACCGTCTCCACCGTGGCCCTCACGACCGTCGGCAGCCTGGTGTCCTACGGCGGGCTGGGCAACCTCATCCGTGACGGGGTGCAGGGCAACTTCCGCGCCGAGCTGTTCACCGCGGCCGTCCTCTGCGTGGTGCTGGCCGTCCTCCTCGACGCGCTGCTGGTGCTGGCGCGCAGGCTGCTGACCCCCTGGCAGCGGGGGGTGGCCGCATGAGGGTGCTGCAGGACGCCTGGCGCTACCTCACCGACGCCGGGAACTGGACCGGCGACGGCGGCATGCTCGAGCTGCTCGCCCAGCAGTTGCTGCTGACCGCCGGCGCGCTGGCGCTGGCCCTCGCGCTCGGGCTGCCCCTGGCGTTGTGGCTCGGCCACCTCGGGCGCGGCGGGTTCCTCGCCGTCAACGTCTCCAACATCGGCCGCGCCATCCCGACCTTCGCGCTGCTCGCGCTGCTGGTCACGGCCGACCCGTGGGGCTGGACCGGCGGCTACTTCCCCGGCACCGCCACCCTCGGCCCGTTCGGTCGTGGGGGAGCGGCCACGCTGGTCGCGCTGGCGCTGTTCGCGCTGCCGCCGATCATCACCAACGCCTACACCGCGGTCCGCGAGGTGCCCGAGGACGTCCGGGCCGCGGCGCGCGGGATGGGGATGAGCGGCACCCAGGTCTTCCGGCGCGCGGAGTGGCCGTTGGCCCTGCCGCTGGTGGCCTCCGGCGTACGCCTGGCGCTGGTGCAGGTCTGGGCGACCGCCACCATCGCCGCGCTGGTCGCCGGGCCGGGGCTGGGCCGGGTGATCACCGACGGCTTCTTCCGCACGCAGTACGGCAAGGGCATCGCCGGCGCGATCGTGGTCGCCGCGGTCGCGCTGGTGCTCGAGCTCACCGCCGCGTGGGTGCAGCGGGCGGTGACCCCGCCGGGGGCGCCCGGCTCGGGCTCGCGGGGCGCACGGACGGGTGAGGGCGAGCCGTCGGCGCAGGCGCCTACGGTGGACCCATGACGTTGCGACGCTCCCTCCTTCGCACGGCCGCCTCCGGGCTGGCCGTCGGCACCCTGCTCCTCGCCTCGGCCTGCGCCGGCGACGACCTCGCCTCCGACACCGGCTCCGACGACGCCCCCTCCGGTGGCGGCGGCCCGGTGACCATCGCCAGCCAGTCCTTCCCGGAGGCCGCGCTGGTCACCTCGATGTACGAGCTGCTGCTCTCCGACGCCGGCTACGACCCCACCGTGAAGCTGGTCGACGCCCGCGACGCCTACATGCCCGACTTCCCGGGCTCGGTCGACGTCGTCCCGGAGTACGTCGGCGGCATCGTCAACAACCTCAACAACCGCGCCAACGGCGACTCCGCCGAGCCGTTCGTGGCCGGTGACGGCGCCGAGCTTGCCGAGCAGGGTGCCGACCTGCTCGACGAGGCCGGCATCACCCTGCTCGACCTGTCGGAGGCCACCGACACCAACGCCTTCTTCGTCACCCAGGAGCGGGCCGAGGAGGAGGGCTGGACCGCGCTGTCCGACCTCGAGGGCGAGTCGCTCGTGCTCGCCGCGGCTCCCGACTGCGAGGGACGCCTCGACTGCGGCGCCGGCCTCACCGACGACTACGGCATCGAGCTGACCAAGATCCTGCCGCTGGGCTACGCCTCCGACCAGACCTACCAGTCGGTGATCGACGGCGAGTCCGACCTCGGGCTGACCTCCACCACCGACGGCACCCTGGACTCCCTCGGCCTCGTCGTGCTCGACGACGACCGCGAGATCCAGCCCGCGCAGAACCTCGTGCCCGCCGTCTCCGATGAGTTCCTCGACGCCCACCCCGACGTCGCCGACATCCTCAACCCGCTGATGGCCGCGCTGACCACCGAGAAGCTCACCGAGCTCAACGGCCGCATCACCGTCGACCGCGAGCAGACCGAGGACGTCGCCCGCGACTTCCTGGAGTCCGAGGGGCTGCTCTAACCGCCGTCTGGCCGGGTTTGTCGGCTGGCCGACAAACCCGGGAGCTGGACGACAAAGCTTCGTCGTCCCACTTCCGGGTTCATCGGCTAGCCGACGAACCCCGCCGCGGCCGGCGCTACTCCCCGGGCCGCACCTCCAGCGCGGCCCGGGGCAGCGTGGCCCGGTCGAGGAACGGCACGTCGAGCAGCTCGCCCTCCGGCGTACGCCGTCGCCCGATCGGACCGAGGGCGCGCTGCCGCATGACCAGCTCGGCCTCCTCGCGCCGGCCCTGCTCGACCAGGTAGCCGCAGAGCCGGTGCACCGGCGGCAGGATCGACTTCGTCAGCGACCGGTCGCCGCCCCAGATCCCGAGCACCCCGTCGCGCAGCAGCGCCCACCACTCATCAGTGCAGCCGGGGATCTCGGTGAAGTAGCGGTGCATGTCGCCGGGGAGCACCTTCTCGCGCAGCACCTTCAGCACCTTCGGGTCGCCGTAGTCCTCGACGGCGGCCAGCGCCATCTGCTTGGTGCGCCACCGGTCGCGCAGGTCCTCGATCGAGGAGCGCTGCTGGGTGATGGAGGAGCCGTCGACGCGGATCCGCCAGTGGTAGACGACGTCGGGCACCACACCGAAGCGGCGCGAGGCGAGGTAGGCCCGTGTGGTGGTCGGCTGGTCCTCGTAGCGCACGCCCACCGGCCACGACAGGTCCGCGCTGTCCCAGAACTCCCGGCGGAACAGCTTGTTCCACGCGAACACGTCGCCGAGGATCTCGGGGTGCTGGTCGATGAAGGCCATCCGCCGCGGGTGCAGCCGCTTCATCCACCGCGGCTCCTCGAGCCGGTCGCCCTCCCACCGCGCGATCGAGCCGGTCACGAAGTCGGCGCCGCGGCGCAGCTGGCGCCACATCACGTCGTACGCCGTCGGCGGCACGACGTCGTCGCTGTCGGCGAAGGCGAGCAGCTCGCCCGTGGCCACCTCGGTCCCGGCGTTGCGGGCGGCCCCGAGCCCGTGGTTGTCGGTGTGGAGCACCCGGACCCGGTCGGGGTGGGCGGCGGCGTAGGAGTCGGCGACCGCCCCGGTGGAGTCGGTCGACCCGTCGTCGACGACCACGATCTCGAGGGGGGAGTAGGTCTGCGCGAGCAGGCTGTCGAGGCACTCGCCGAGGTAGTCCTCGACGTCATAGGCCGGCACCACGACCGACAGCAGCGGACGGGTGCGACGCCAGAGACTCATGCGAGAACGCTAGCGGTGCGGGCCGGAGGCCCTCAGGCGGATAGAGTCCCCTCCCGTGAGTGCCCAGCCTGACGCCTTCACCGTGCCCGCCGACCCCGACCCGATGTCGTACGACCGCAAGGTCCTCTTCGTCGCCGGAGCCGGTCGCTCCGGCACGAGCACGATGGCCGGGCTGATGAAGATCATGGGGCTGCACGTCCCGCAGCCCGAGGTCGAGCCCGACGAGACCAACCCCAAGGGCTTCGCCGAGCCCGCGTGGGCCGTCGAGCACCACTCGCGCCTGCTGCGCGAGGCGGTCGTCCAGGTCAGCGACTCCCGCCCCGACGCGTGGTTCGAGACCGGCCGCGTCTCCACCCGCGAGCCCGAGCGGATCAAGACCGCCGAGTGGCTCGAGGGCCACTTCGCGGTCAACCCCGAGCTCGTCGTGAAGGACCCGCGGCTGAGCTGGTTCCTCTCCCTGTGGCGCGTGGCCGCGATCCGCTGCGGCGCCACGCCGGTCTTCGCCACGATGCTGCGCCCGCCCAGCGAGGTCGTCGGCTCCAAGCAGAAGTACTACGCCAACCGCCTGGGCTCGGCCCACCTGGCCGCCAGCTGGCTCAACATGCTGCTGCACACCGAGCGCGCCACCCGCGAGTCGGTCGCCGACGGCGGCCGTGTCTTCATCCGCTACGGCGACCTGCTCGACGACTGGACCAAGGCCGTCATGTACACCGGCGAGCAGCTCGGCCTCCAGCACATCCTGCACGCCAAGTCCGAGCGCATCCGCGACGCGCACCGCTTCGTCGACCCCGGCCTGCGCCGCGTCTCCGGCAGCCTCGACGACCTCGGGCTCCCCAAGCGCCTCCACGAGCTGGTGGCCGACACCTGGACCGAGCTCAACAAGCTCGCCGACGAGGGTGGCGACACCCCCGAGGTGCACGACGCGCTCGACCAGCTGCGCGAGGGCTACGTCGAGCTCTACGAGGAGTCCGAGGCCATCTCGCGCTCCTCGGTGGTGGCCGCCGAGCAGAAGACCCGCCGCGGCCGCGAGAAGCCCGGCAAGGAGGGCGCTGCCCCCGTCGAGGCCGGCGAGCCGTCGTACGCCGCCGACAAGCTGCCCCACGGCCTGCGCGCCGCCATCCCGCCCGGCGTGCGCCGCGGGCTGCGCAAGGCCGTCGGCCGCGAGCGCTGAGCCCACCCACCACAGGACGGAGCAGCGTGAACGCGATCCGCAACCCCCAGGGGCTCACCAACCTCGAGGGCCACACCGACTTCGACATCACCTGGCCGTGGAACCGCCCCGGCGGCCTGCGCGCCGGTGCCACCGCGGTGCTGCGGGTCAAGGACGAGGCGCCCTCGCTGCCGTTCGTGCTGCCGCCGCTGCTGCGCGCCACCGACCACGTGATCGTCGTCGACAACGGCTCGACCGACGGCACCCCCGACGTGGCTGCCGAGACCGCCGCGAAGGCGGGCCTGGCCGACAAGCTGACCCAGGCGTCGTACCCCTTCGAGGTCGCCCGTGCCGGCGCCGAGCACCTCGGCCAGCACGAGCTGTCGGTGCACTCGCTGTCCTACTTCTACAACTGGTGCTTCTCGCTGGTGCAGACCCGCTACTCGTGGAAGTGGGACGGCGACATGGTCCTCACCACCGAGGGCGAGGTCTCGCTGTCCGACCTGACCTGGCAGATCGGCGGCGTCCAGTCGATCATCCGCGTCCCGCGCCACGGCCTCTACCTCGACTCCGACTCCCACGGCTACCTCGACCTCGGCCTGCGCAACGCCGAGGAGTGGGGCTACCCGGTCGGCCCGGACTTCGTGTTCACCAAGGCCTTCGAGTGGGAGATCCGCAGCACGCCGGAGCAGTGCCGCTCCATCGGCCTGCCGCAGGGCCTGTGCGTGGAGCTGAAGTACCTCGACGGCGACGAGTTCGCCCACTGGACCGACCCCGAGTCCTTCGCGACGTCCTGGCGCAACCGCCGCAAGCGTCGCGAGTGGGCGGTCTTCCACGCCCTCAAGGAGGGCCAGCTGCCCCCCGGCGTCCACGAGATCACCGCCCCCGACGGCGTCCACATCGTCGACCACGTCACCAAGACCTGGCTGCCCCGCGCCCCGCGCCCGCTCGAGGTGGGGTAGCCGGTCCGGGTCCCGGGTGGGGCGGGGGAGGGCCGCGCGGCGCACGACGCCGCTTCCGTCCGCCGACACCCCCGGCGGAGGGGAACCACCCCTTCCGC
>JAYYWX010000129.1:0-22101 GCA_036341255.1 Actinomycetota bacterium
CCCCCCCGCGCGGCCGCGCCCCCCCCGGCGCGGGGGGCCCCGCGGGGGCGAGGGCCGGCGCGGGGCCACCCGAGCCGCAGAGAGGCGGGAAGGCCCCGGCCGCTTCCGCGACCGGGGCCCTCTCGGTGGTGCTGTGGAGCAACGGGACTCAGAAGTCCATGCCGCCCATGCCGCCGTCGCCACCGGGCATCGGGGCAGCCTTCTCGGGCTTGTCCGCGACGACCGCCTCGGTGGTGAGGAAGAGCGCCGCGATGGAGGCGGCGTTCTGCAGCGCGCTGCGGGTCACCTTGGCGGGGTCGATGATGCCGGAGGCCAGCATGTCGACGTACTCGCCGGTGGCCGCGTTGAGGCCGTGACCGGGGGTCAGGTTGCGCACCTTCTCCGCCACGACGCCGCCCTCGAGGCCGGCGTTGATGGCGATCTGCTTCAGCGGGGCCTCGGTGGCCAGCTGGACGATCTTGGCGCCGGTGGCCTCGTCGCCCTCGAGCTCGAGCTTCTCGAACGCGCCCGCGGCGGCCTGGATGAGGGCCACGCCACCGCCGGCGACGATGCCCTCCTCGACAGCAGCCTTGGCGTTGCGGACGGCGTCCTCGATGCGGTGCTTGCGCTCCTTGAGCTCGACCTCGGTGGCCGCGCCGACCTTGATGACCGCCACGCCGCCGGCCAGCTTGGCCAGGCGCTCCTGCAGCTTCTCGCGGTCGTAGTCGGAGTCGGACTTCTCGATCTCGGCGCGGATCTGGTTGACCCGGCCCTCGATCTGCGAGGCGTCGCCGGCACCCTCGACGATGGTGGTCTCGTCCTTGGTGATGACGACCTTGCGGGCCTGGCCGAGCAGCTCGATGCCGGTGCTCTCGAGCTTGAGGCCGACCTCCTCGGAGATGACCTGGCCACCGGTGAGGATCGCGATGTCCTGCAGCATGGCCTTGCGGCGGTCACCGAAGCCCGGGGCCTTGACGGCCACGGACTTGAAGGTGCCGCGGATCTTGTTGACGACCAGGGTCGACAGCGCCTCGCCGTCGGTGTCCTCGGCGATGATCAGCAGCGGCTTGCCCGACTGCATGACCTTCTCGAGGATCGGCAGCAGGTCCTTGACGTTGGAGACCTTCTGGTTGGCGATGAGGATGTAGGGGTCCTCGAGGACGGCCTCCATGCGCTCCATGTCGGTCGCGAAGTACGCCGAGATGTAGCCCTTGTCGAACCGCATGCCCTCGGTGAGCTCGAGGTCGATGCCGAAGGTGTTCGACTCCTCGACCGTGATCACGCCCTCCTTGCCGACCTTGTCCATCGCCTCGGCGATGGCGTCGCCGACGGTGGTGTCGCCACCGGCGGAGATGGTCGCGGTGGCCGCGATCTGCTCACGGGTCTCGATGTCGGTCGCCATGCCGAGGAGCTTCTCGGACACGGCGGACACGGCGGCCTCGATGCCGCGCTTGAGGCCCATCGGGTTGGCGCCGGCGGCCACGTTGCGCAGGCCCTCACGGACCATGGCCTGGGCCAGCACGGTGGCGGTGGTGGTGCCGTCACCGGCGACGTCGTCGGTCTTCTTGGCGACCTCCTTGACGAGCTCGGCACCGATCTTCTCGTAGGGGTCCTCGAGCTCGATCTCCTTGGCGATGCTCACACCGTCGTTGGTGATCGTGGGGGCGCCCCACTTCTTCTCCAGCACGACGTTGCGGCCCTTGGGACCGAGGGTCACCTTGACGGCGTCAGCGAGGGTGTTCATGCCCCGCTCGAGGCCGCGACGGGCCTCCTCGTCGAATGCAATCAGCTTCGGCATAACTCCTGCGATCTCCTCGCACGAAAAAGAGTTGTGGACGGCCCGGCTCGTCGCCCGCGACGGACGGCCGCTCCACCTGCGGACCCTTCCCGGAGGTGGGGTGCGACCTCGACTCCCCGGACCGGGGTGTCTTGGCACTCTCACCAGGAGAGTGCCACCGTCATGTTTAGCACTCGCACAGGTCGAGTGCAAACGTCAGGGTCGGTCCGGCCGACCGGTCAGCGGACCTGCCACGATCCCTGTCACGACGTCGGCGAAGAGCGCCGCGTTGCCGGGGTGCACGTCGAGGTAGAGACCGGGCTCGATCAGCTCCAGCTCGCTGACCGCCAGGCGGCCGTCGGCCAGCCGCATCATGTCCACCCGGGCGTAGGGCAGCTCCCGCCCCCGCAGTCGTACGCCGGCGGCGACCGCGGCCGCCGCGAGCTCGGCGCACTCCGGCTCGACCGGCACCGGGCGTGAGACGCCCCCGAAGTGCTCGTGAACGCGGACCTCCCCGCCGGCCGGCTGCTTGTCGACCTGGCTGACGACCTCGCCGCCGAGCACGAAGACCGACCGCTCCCCCTCGGTGCGCACCGACTGCACAAGCGGCTGGGCCACCCACGGGCCGGCCGTCAGCCCCTCGAGGCGGGGGTCGAGCGCCGACTCGGCCAGCACCACGCCCAACCCGCCGGCGCCGGTGCGCGGCTTGACCAGGACGGTGCCGAACTCCTCGATCGCGGCCTGCAGCGCCGGGACCAGGCCGCGGTCCTCGAGCAGTCGCGTGGGCACGACGGGGACGTGCTCGCCCAGCTCGAGCAGGTAGGACTTGTCGGCGTTCCAGGCGAAGACGTCGGCGCCGTTGAGCACGGGGGTGACCTCCTCGGTCGCGCGCGCCCAGTCGAGGAACTCCGGCAGCCGCCGGTGGTAGTCCCACGTCGAGCGCACGGCCACCAGGTCGGCGGCCGACCAGTCCACGGCCGGGTCGTCCCAGGTGACCCACCGGGCCGTCACGTCACGCTCGGCGAACGCGGAGACGAGGTGCTCACCGCCGTACTCGCCCTCGGGGAGCAGGGCGAAGGTGGCGAGGAGGACGGTCGTCATGCGGCCCAGGCTAGGCAGGGTCCCCCTGCGGAGCAGGAGGGGCCTCGGGCGGCAGGTGCCCGAACGGCAGCTCGGCCCGTTCACCCAGCGCTGCCAGCACCGAGGGCAGCATCGCCTTGGCGGTGCGCTTGTAGCCCAGGGCGCTGGGGTGGAATCGGTCCAGGCTGAACATCTCGTCGGGGTTGGTGATGAAGAACGGACCCACCACCTCGGCCAACGAGACCGCGTGGGCCCCCGCGCGGACCGCCGCGGCGGCCTGCGCGGCGGCGAGCTGACGCGAGGCCCGCGAGCCGAGGGTGCGCAGCGGCTGGGGCACCGGGCGCAGCGCTCCCAGGTCGGGGCAGGTGCCGACGACCACGGCGGTCCCCCGCTCGCGTAGTCGCGCGATCGCCTCCTCGAGGTGCTTGACGGAGTCGGCGACCGGCACCCGGTGGGTCACGTCGTTGCCGCCGACCACGATGACCGCGACGTCGGCGGCGTAGTCGCCGGGCAGCGCGTCGATCTGCCCGGCCAGCATCGAGGACTCCGAGCCCACCACCGCCCCGGTGCGCAGCCGCACCGAGCGGCGCAGCGTCTTGGCGAGCGCCTTGCTCAGCCGCCCGCCGAGAGTCTCCTTGCGGATGTCCGCACCGAGCCCGGCGGCGATCGAGTCGCCGAGGAGCAGCAGGTCGACCGGGTTCCCGTACGACGGCTTCCACACGCGGTCCGCGTGGGGCGCCTGCTCGCCCAGCGGCTTGCCGATGACCCGCCGCGCCGCCTCGGCCTGGCGGTGGAGCAGCTCGCGGGCGGCGTACCCCAGCCCTCCGCCGGCGGCGCCCACCGCACCCGCGACCGCGGCCACCGCGACCAGTCGTCCTCGCGCAGATCTGTCCACGGTGCATGGCTACCGGCGGCGCCTGAACAGCAGGCGAGGAGAAAGTTCACCGCACGTGTCGATCGGGGCCCACCACGCCCGTCATCTCGATGACAGACTCGATCCACCACCGAAGGGAACCCACCATGACCAGCACCCCCGCCGTCGAGTACATGATCCTGCTGACCGGTGACGAGAGGGCGTACGCCGCCGCCAGCGAGGCCGAGCTCGGGGCCGTCATGCAGCGGCACATGGAGTTCGCCGAGCAGCTCGCCGCCCGCGGCCACGTCGTCACCGGCGGCGCCGAGCTGCAGCCCTCGGGCACCGGCAAGGTGCTGCGCGCCAGCGGCGGCGCCTACACCCTCACCGACGGGCCGTACGCCGAGGGCGCCGAGCAGGTCGGCGGCTTCTACACCGTGCGCACCACCGACCTCGACGACCTCGTGGAGGTCTGCAAGATCCTCGCCGAGGAGGACGACGGCGCCATCGAGATCCGCCCCTGCGTCGACCACAGCGGCGGCGAGTCCTGACCGACTCGCACCCCAGCACCCACCCGTGCGCACACCCGGGCGCACACCCGGGCGCACACGGGGCGCTGGCAGCCGCCGTCACCGAGGACTGGGGGCGGCTGCTGGCGCTGCTGGTGGCGCAGTTCCGTCGCCTCGACCTGGCCGAGGACGGCCTCGCCGACGCCGTCGAGGCCGCGGCCCGCACCTGGCCGACGTCCGGCGTGCCCGGCGTCCCTGCCGCCTGGCTGCTGACCACCGCCCGCCGTCGTGTCGTGGACCGGCTGCGCTCGGAGGAGGTCGCGGCCCGGCGGCTGCCCGAGCTGGCGGTCGACCGCGCCCTGACCGAGGAGGTGGAGCAGATGGACCCGGCCGAGTGGGTCCACGGCGAGGTCGCCGACGAGCGGCTGCGCCTGGTGCTGCTGTGCGCCCACCCCTCGCTGGCCCGCGAGCACGCGGCCGCGCTCACGCTGCGACTGGTGCTGGGCGTGCCGACCGAGGAGATCGCCCGCCTGTTCCTCGTCCCGACCCCGACGATGGCCGCCCGCCTGACGCGGGCCCGCAAGCGGCTCGCCGACGCCTCCTTCGACGTGCCCGCCGGGGCCGAGCTGGAGGAGCGGGTCGCCGTGGTCGGCGAGGTCGCCTACCTCGCCTTCACCGCCGGCTACGCACCCGGCACCGGCGCGGACGTGCTGCGCGACGACGTGGCCGCCGAGGCCATCCGGCTCGTGCGCGTCCTGCGCGACGCGCTGCCTGCGTCGTACGCCGGTGGGTCGGAGCTCGACGCGCTGCTGGCGCTCATGCTGCTGCAGCACGCGCGCCGGCGTGCGCGGGTCTCCTCCACCGGGACGCTGGTGCTGCTGCCCGACCAGGACCGTGGGCTGTGGGACCAGGCCGCGATCACCGAGGCGCTGGCCCTGCTCTCGCCCTGGGTCCACAGCCCGCCGGCGCCGTACCTCCTCCAAGCGCTCATCGCCGCCGAGCACGCCGTCGCCCCCACCCCGGCCGAGACCGCGTGGTCGCGGATCGTCGGCCACTACGACGCGCTCCTCGGGCTCGGCGACTCCCCCGTGGTGCGGCTGCACCGCGCCGTCGCGGTGGCCGAGGCCGACGGACCGGAGGCCGGCCTGGCGGCGCTGGCCGGGCTGGTGCTGCCGGGGCACCGGCTGCCGAGCGTCCGAGCCGCGCTGCTGGCCCGGCTGGGCCGGGTCGAGGCGGCCCGCGATGCCTACGAGGAGGCGCTCGCGCTGTGCGGCAACGCGGCCGAGGCCGAGCACCTCGCCGGGCGGCTCGCGGACCTGTGACCCCTGGCCTGCGAACCGGCGGCACCGTCGTCGGGACGGAGGTCCCCAGGATCTGAGTACGTCGACTCACGCGCCCCCTCCGGGTCCGGGCCGACCCTGGAGCCATGACCACCACCACGCCCGCCCGGCTCTCCTGGCTCTCCGGTGAGGTCCGCTCCTGGCAGGCCGCGGGCCTGATCGGGGAGGACCAGGCCGACGCGATCCTCGCGGGGTACGCCCCGGGGCACCGCCTCTCCCTCGTCCGCCTGCTGCTCGCGGTCGGCGCCTGCTTCGTCGGCACCGGCGTGCTCTGGCTGGTCGCGGCCAACCTCGAGTCGCTCTCCCCCGCCGCTCGGGTCGTGCTCGTGGCAGTCGTGTGGCTCTCCGCGGTGGTCGGGGGCGAGGTCCTGCAGGTCCGCTCGGCCCCGGCGCCCGTCGTCGGCGCGCTGCGGCTGCTCGCGGCGCTGCTGGTCGGGGCGCTGGTGTTCCAGGCCGCGCAGAGCCTGCAGGTGCCGGCGTACGAACCGTTCCTGCTCGCCTGCTGGGCCGCCGCTGCGCTCGTGCACGCCTACGCCGCAGCCGCCGTCACGCCGCTGCTGGTGGGTGTCGTGACGGGCACCGCCTACACGCTGTGGGCGGTCCTCGGCAGTGCGCCGTCCGGCGTGGCGCTGGTGCTCACGCTCGCCACCGTGGGCCTGGCGGCGGTGGGGCTGGCCGCGGTCCACGATGCACGGACCCCGGAGTTCGCACGGGTCTGGCGGCTGGCGGGCGCCGGGCTGCTGCTCCTCGCCCTGGTCGTGGGCGCGATCCCCGGGCTCGACATCGGCTCGGAGTCCCTGCCCCTCGACCTGGTGGTGGGCCTGGTCGCCACCGCCCTGCTGGTCGGCGCGGGGCTGCTGGTCGGTGACCGCCTCGCCCGCGCCGAGCTGGTCGGCGGGGTGGCGGTGCTCGCCGTGGGTGCCGGGCTCGTCGTCTGGCAGGTCGGCACGTACGCCGCCAGCGACCCGACCGGCCAGGACGTCGTCCGTGCGATCGCCGGCCTCGCGGCCTGCGCGACCGCCGCGGTGGGCGTCGCGGTGGTCGGCACCTGGCGCGAGTCCACGGCCCTGGTCGCCCTCGCGACCGTGGCGCTGGTCGCCACCACCGCCCTGCAGGCCTTCACCGTCTTCGCCCCGGTCCTCACCGGCGCCTGGCTGTTCCTGCTGCTCGGCGCACTGCTCGTGGCCGTCGGGCTCGGCTTCGACCGGCTGCGCCGTCAGGTCGCGACCGCCCTGTGACGCCCTCCCGCGTTCTCCGACACCCTCGACACCCAGGAGTCCCGATGCGACTGCTCTCCCACACCCCCACGCGGATCGCCGTCGTCGCGCTGGCCCAGCTGCTGCTGGTCGGCCTCGCGGTCGCACCCCGGCTCTCGGCGTGGGCCACCGGCGAGGAGTACCTCCTCGAGGTCACGGGCTACGACCCGCACGACCCCTTCCGCGGCGCCTACGCCCAGCTGGACTACCCCGGGCTGCCGTCGGGGCGCCGGGTCCCCGACGGGACGGCGTACCTCCCCCTCGAGCACGACGGCGACGTCTGGGTCGCACCCCGCGCGGTCATCCAGCGGCCGGACCACGGCCCCTACCTCACCTGCGAGGGCGACGGGTGGGACCTGCACTGCGGCATCGAGTCGTGGTTCGCCCACGACGAGGAGGCGCTGGCCGTCGAGGACGCGCTGCGCTCGGCGACCGGCGTCGCGGTGGTCAAGGTGGACTCCCGCGGCCACGCGGTCCTGGTCGACCTCCGCCTCCCCTGACCGGCCCCACCACGCCGAGCCGGCGCATCAATACGCCGGTTCGGCGTGGGTGACGGGTGGGTCAGCCGCCGGCGACGGCGGGGATGACCGAGACCTTGGTGCCGGCCGGGGTGGGGGTGGCCAGCTCGTCGAGGAAGCGGACGTCCTCGTCGCCGACGTAGACGTTCACGAAGCGGCGCAGCGCGCCGTTGTCGTCGAGGATGCGCGCCTTGATGCCGGAGTAGGAGGCGTCCAGGTCGTCGATGACCTCCGCGAGGGTCGCGCCGGTGGCGCTGACCTCGGACTCACCCCCGGTGTAGGTGCGCAGGATGGTGGGGACGCGGACGGACACGCTCACTTCGGGACTCCTGGGGAGGTGGGGGTCAGACGAGGCCGGCGTCGGAGAACGCGGCGTACGTCGGCTTGATGGTCGCCGCGGGGCCGACCTCGTCGGCGACCGCGTCGAGGGTCTTCAGACCCATGCCGGTGTTGATGACGACGGTCTCCAGCGAGGTGTCGAGCTGACCGGTCTCGACCAGCTTCTTCAGCACGCCGACGGTGGTGCCGCCGGCGGTCTCGGTGAAGATGCCCTCGGTCCGGGCGAGCAGCAGGATGCCCTGGCGGACCTCGTCGTCGCTGATGTCCTCGACCGCGCCGCCGGTCTCGCGGCAGATGTCGAGCACGTAGATGCCGTCGGCGGGGTTGCCGATGGCCAGGGACTTGGCGATGGTGTCGGGCTTGACCGGGCGGATGGCGTCGGTGCCGGACTTGTAGGCCGAGGAGACCGGCGAGCAGCCGGTGGCCTGGGCGCCGAAGATCTTGACCGGCTTGTCCTCGACGAGGCCGAGCTCGACCAGCTCACGGAAGGCCTTGTGCACCTTGGTCAGCTGCGAGCCGGAGGCGACGGGGATGACCACCTGGTCCGGCAGGCGCCAGCCGAGCTGCTCGGCGATCTCGTAGCCCAGCGTCTTGGAGCCCTCGGCGTAGAACGGGCGGACGTTGACGTTGACGAACGCCCACCCCTCCTCCTCGCCGGCGATCTCCGAGGCGAGCTTGTTGACGTCGTCGTAGTTGCCGTCGACGGCGACGAGGCGGTCGGTGTAGACCGCGGAGTTGACCTGCTTGGGCTTCTCGAGGTTGCTGGGGATGAAGACGACGGTCTTGATCCCGGCACGGGCCCCGGCGGCGGCCACGGCGTTGGCGAGGTTGCCGGTCGAGGGGCAGGCGAAGACCTTGGCGTGCAGCTCGGTGGCGGCGCTGAGCGCGCAGGCCACGACCCGGTCCTTGAAGGAGTTGGTGGGGTTGGTGGAGTCGTCCTTGACCCAGAGCTTCTCCAGGCCGAGCTCGCGACCGAGGTTGTGAGCCTCGAGCAGTCGGGTGAAGCCGGGCTCGGTGTTGGGGCTCTGCTCGATGTCGGTCGGCACCGGCAGCAGCGCCTTGTAGCGCCAGATGTTGCGCGGGCCGGCCTCGATCTCCTCCCGGGTCACCGTCGGGAAGTCGTAGGCCACCTCGAGGGGGCCGAAGCACTCCGGACAGGCGTAGTGCGGGCCGAGCTCGACCTCGTGGCCGCACTCGCGGCACGACAGGCAGCGCGCGTTGCCGAACGCGCCCTCGCGCAGGCCGGGGGCCGTGCTGTCCGCCGGGCTGGTCGCCTCGGTCGCGGTGGTGTCGGGCTGGGTGATGGTCGCAGCGCTCACTGAGTCCTCCTCCTCATCTTCCCCACCGCGTCTCTCGCGCCGGGCCGGAATTAGCACCGTTTCCACGAACGCACGACCAGCGGGTGCCGGCGCGGAGGCTCGTGGCGGTTGCCGGGACTTCGACGGGCCGTTCCCTCAGTCCCTCTCGATGAGCTGCTCAGAACTGTACGGGCGGGTTCCACCCGATCGCGAACCGGCGTCCGGGATGCGGACCAGCGTCTCGGGATGTGGGACTGTCAGCGGCGAGCCCCCTCGCCGGCTCCTGGGGCCGGTCCAGCCGGGACAGGTCAGGAGCGCAAGTCGCGGGCGTCCGCGGTCAGCTGGGCGAGCAGCTGCAGCACGCCGTCGGGGCCCTTGACCACGACGTCGGACATCGGGACCAGCGCGGACTGCTCGCGGGAGGCCGAGCACACCCGCAGCGTGGGCAGCCCCGTCTCCTGCAGCTCACCGAGCGCCTCGAAGGCCTCCACGTCGCCGAGGTCGTCGCCCGCGAAGAGGAACCCGCCGGCGTCCAGCTCCTCGACCAGGGCGCGGACCGCGACCCCCTTGTGCATGCCGGAGGAGCGGATCTCCACGACGTGCCGCCCGGGCTCGACGATCAGGTCGTGCTGCCCGGCGAGTTCGCGCAGCGCCGGGAGCAGGGCCTCGAACGCACGCTGGGGGTCGCGCAGGCGTCGCGTGTGCACGGCGACGGCGAGCCCCTTGTCCTCGATGAAGGCCTCCCCCGCGTCGTGGCTGCGCAGCAGCCGCGGCAGCTCGCGCTCGAAGGTCGCCAGCCCCTTGGGCGGGCGCGGGGAGACGATCCGGCGCCGGGAGGAGGACCAGCGCTCGTTGCCGTACTGCCCGAAGAGGTAGAGCTCGCTGCCCGCCGCGCCCACCGCGGCGCCGACCTCCTCGAGGCCGCCGAGGTCCAGGGCCTGCCGCGCGGGGCGACCGGTGATCACGGCGAGGGCGCGCACCTCGGCGGCCAGCGCGACCAGCACGTCGCGGGCGTCGGGGTGGATGTGCGCCTGCTCCGGGTCGTCGACGATCGGCGACAGCGTGCCGTCGAAGTCGAGCCCGACGACGCTGCTCGAGGCCGCGCGCACGAACGCCTCGTAGCGCTGCTCACCCTGCCCGGAGGTGAAGTCCATGCCCCCTAGTCCACCACGGGGGCGTCCCACCCCGCGGGGGATGTGAGCCGAAACCCACGTGAACGGGTACGCCGACGGCGACCCGCTCAGCGGTCGCCGGTCATCCCAGCTCGCCGGTGAGGATCAGCGTGAGCCGGTCCATCCGCATCGGCTCGACGGCCGGCGCGGTGCGCTCGATGCCCAGGTCGAGGGCCAGCAGCTTCGCCGTCCTCTCGAGCTTCGGGGGGAAGTAGACCGTGGAGGTGGGGATGGTGCCGTACCAGTTGTCGGCGCCCACGACCTGCCAGCCGACGTCGCCGGCCTTCTGGGCGACGCGTCCGGCCAGGCCGGTGACGGCGGAGTTGTTGTAGACCTCGACGTAGACCTTGCCGCGCTCGACGGCGGGCTCCGGCGCCTTGGTGGGCTTCGGCTTCTTCGTCGGCTCGGCGGTGGCGCTCGGCTCGGCCGACTCGCGCGCCGCCGGGGTGATCTCGCGCTCGGTGGGCTCCCCGCCCCGGGTCGCGACGAAGGCGATCGCGGCCATGGCGACCGCGATGACCGAGAGCATCACCAGCGGCGAGGGCAGGACCACTCCGCGCTGGTCACGCACGCGCACCTCAGACCTCGAAGCCGAGACGGCGCGCGGAGCGCTGGCGCTGACGGGCGGCACGCAGCCGGCGCAGTCGCCGCACCAGCAGCGGGTCGGCCTCGAGTGCCTCGGGACGGTCGATGAGCGCGTTGAGGACCTGGTAGTAGCGCGTGGAGCTCATGTCGAACTTCTCGCGGACCGCGGTCTCCTTGGCGCCGGCGTACTTCCACCACTGGCGCTCGAACTCCAGGATGTCCCGGTCCCGCTCCGACAGCGCGTCGGCGCCGGTCGGCGTCTCGAGGCTGGCGTGGGCCTGTGGCTCCATGGCGATCTCTCCGCACGTGTGGTCTGGTGGTCCGGGCCCACTGTAGTGCACGGAACTACACGTGTGTCATTAGCCCGTCGGCCATGTCGCTGGCAAGTCCGCGCGGGTGGGCCCGCGCGCCCGGGCCGTTCGTAGGGTGGACCGGTGACCTCCTCGGACCCCGCCCACGCGCCCCGCACCGACGATGCCACCCCCGCTGGGGAGCCCGTCCGCTGGGGGTTCCTGGCCACCGGCAAGATCGCCCGCTCCGTGGCCGCCGACCTCGCGCTGGTCCCCTCGGCGCGGCTGGTGGCGGTCGGAGCGCGCCGCCGCGAGTCGGCCGAGGCGTTCGTGGCCGAGCACGCACCGGGCGCCCGGGCGCACGCGTCGTACGCCGACCTGGTCGCCGACCCCGACGTCGAGGTCGTCTACGTCGCCTCCCCGCACGCCCTGCACCTCGAGCACGCCCGGATGGCCATCGAGGCCGGCAAGCACGTGATGTGCGAGAAGCCGCTGACCCTCAACACCCGCGACGCCGAGGAGATGGTGCGGCTGGCACGGCAGCACGACGTCTTCCTCATGGAGGCGATGTGGAGCGCGTGCCACCCGGTCGTCCGCGAGCTGCGCGAGCGCCTGCACGCCGGCGACTTCGGCACGCCGCGCCAGCTGCGCGCCGAGCTCGGCTTCGTGGTCTCGGCCGGCCCGGACGACCGCCTGCTCGACCCCGCGCTGGGCGCCAGCGCCCTGCTCGACATGGGGATCTACCCGCTCACGTTCGCCCACCTGATGCTGGGCGCACCCGAGCGGCTGACCGCCACCGCGTCCCTGTCCGACGGCGGCATCGACCTCGACGTCGCGATCGCCGGCCGCTACCCCGGCGGCACCCTGGCCACGATGAGCGCCTCGATGACCAGCTGGTCGGACCGCTCGGCGGCCATCGCCACCGACACCGGCCGCGTCGAGCTGCACGGCCAGTTCCACCACCCCGACAAGGCGGTCTTCCACCCCTTCGACCCCGGCTCGACCAACGACGTCAGCGGGCGGGCCGAGCCGGTCGAGGTCCTCGGCCGCGCGCCCGTCCTGGGCCGCGGCTACGCCCACGAGATCGCCGAGGTCGACCGCTGCGTGCGCGCCGGCCTGCGGGAGAGCCCGCTGGTCCCGCACGACCAGACCCTGGCGATCATGCGTCAGCTCGACGACGTACGCCGCCAGGTCGGCGTCACCTACCCCGCCGACGACTGAGGCCGGACGACGGGGCCGGACGACGGGGCCGGACGACGGGGCGTGGCCCCCCGGCGGAGGGTGGATGGGCCTGGCCGTCCGGAGCGACGAAGGAGCGGAGGACTGGTTCCCCTCCGCCGGGGGGCCACGACACGGCGGGAGGTCCCGGCGGGAGGCCCCGGTGGGAGGCCGGACGACGGGAGCCGGTCCGGGAGCGACCTCACCCCGATGAGGATCTGGCGTCGATCACTAGGGTGGGTGGCGTGTCCTACGACCTCGTGATCGTTGCCAACCGCCTGCCGGTGGACCGGGTCGAGCTGGCCGACGGCACCAAGGGCTGGCGGACCTCCCCCGGTGGGCTCGTGACCGCCATCGAGCCGGTGATGCGCGCCAACCACGGCGTGTGGATCGGCTGGCCCGGCGGCACCGACTCCGACCTGGAGCCCTTCGAGAGCGACGGCATGGAGCTGGCGCCGATGTCGATGTCGGCCCAGGACATCGAGGAGTTCTACGAGGGCTTCTCCAACGGCACCCTGTGGCCGCTCTACCACGACCTCGTCGCCAAGCCGGAGTTCCACCGCGAGTGGTGGGACTCCTACGTCCGGGTCAACGAGCGGTTCGCCGAGAAGGCCGCCTCGCTGGCCGCCGAGGGCGCCACCGTGTGGGTGCACGACTACCAGCTGCAGCTGGTCCCGCAGATGCTGCGGACCCTGCGGCCGGACCTGCGCATCGGCTTCTACCTGCACATCCCCTTCCCGCCGGCCGAGCTGTTCCAGCAGCTGCCGTGGCGTCGGCAGATCCTCGAGGGCCTGCTCGGCGCCGACCTGGTCGGGTTCCAGCTGCCCGGCGCCGCGCAGAACTTCGTGCGCCTGGTCCGCCAGCGGGTGGGCCACAAGACCCACCGCGACCTCGTCTACCTCCCCGACGGGCGCACCGTGCGCGCCGCGCCGTTCCCGATCTCGATCGACGCCGCGGGCTTCGAGGAGATGGCGCGCTCGGACGCGGTGCGCTTCCGCTCCGCGGAGATCCGCGAGGCGCTGGGCCGACCGCGCAAGGTCTTCCTCGGCGTCGACCGGCTCGACTACACCAAGGGCATCTACGCCCGGCTGCGCGCCTTCGCCGAGCTGATGGGCGAGGGACACATCGACGTCGAGGACGCCGTGTTCATCCAGGTCGCGGTGCCCAGCCGCGAGCAGGTCGAGCAGTACCGCATCCTCCGCGACGACATCGAGCGCCTCATCGGTCGCATCAACGGCGACCACGGCCGCATCGGCCGGCCCGCGGTCCACTACCTCCACTCCTCCTACCCCCGCGAGGAGATGGCCGCGATGTACCGCGCGGCCGACGTCATGGTCGTCACCCCCTACCGCGACGGCATGAACCTCGTCGCCAAGGAGTACGTCGCCTGCCGCTACGAGGACGACGGCGCCCTGGTGCTCTCGGAGTTCGCGGGGGCGGCCGACGAGCTGCGCCAGGCGTGGCTGGTCAACCCCTACGACATCAACGGCATGAAGTCCGCCCTCCTCGAGGCCTACCAGGCCGACGACAAGGAGGTCACCCGACGGATGAAGGCGATGCGCAAGCAGGTCACCCAGCACGACGTGAAGGCATGGGCGGCCTCCTTCATGACCGAGCTGTCCGACGTGGGCGGGCACGCCAAGGACGTCCGGGCCCCCGGCGGGGAGTGAGGACCGCGCGTCGTACGCCGTCCCCGCACCCCGCCCCCCGCACCCCGCACGAGCGGGCGGTGAGCCGGCCCACGCGTAACCCCCGGGCCCAGGGGTAGTTTTCACCGGTGGAGGTGGAAGCGGTGGATCGGATCCCCAAGCCTGACCAGGTGGTCGCGGCGGCGAGCAACGTGGCGCAGAAGGTGCTCTACGGAGGACTCGCGGACCTGCGACCCATGCCGCGGACCCTCATCGACGAGGGCGAGCTGCGCGAGGTCTACCACTACCGGCCCGCCGCCTCGACCCAGGTGGAGGGCGACCCCGTCCTCCTCGTGACCCCGCTGGCGGCGCCCTCGATCTGCTACGACCTGCGGCGCGGCTGCTCGGTGGTCGAGCACCTGGTGACGAGCGGGCGACCGACGTACCTCGTGGAGTACGGCGAGGTCTCCTTCAAGAACCGCAACCTCGGCATGGAGCACTGGATCGAGGAGGTCGTCCCGACCGCGATCCGCGAGGTCTCCGCGCACGCCGGCGGTCGGCCGGTGCACGTGGTCGGGTGGAGCCTGGGCGGCATCTTCAGCCTGCTCGCGACCGCGGACGGGGCGGACCTGCCGATCGCCTCGCTCACCGTCGTCGGATCGCCCTTCGACGTCTCGCTGGTGCCGCTGGTGGCGCCGCTGCGCCCGCTGCTCAACCTGGGGCTGACCCTGGGCGGCGGGAGGGGCGCGATCACCCGCAGCTACCAGATGATGGGCGGGGCGCCGAAGCCGCTGGTGAAGTGGGCCTTCCAGCTCTCGTCGTTCCAGAAGCTCGTGACCAAGCCGATCGCCCTGGCCACCCACCTCGACGACGCCGACTTCCTGGCCCAGGTCGAGGCGGTCGACCGCTTCACCGCCAACATGATCGCCTACCCCGGCCGGACGTTCGGGCAGCTCTACCACCGGTTCGTGAAGGCCAACGCGCTCAAGGGCGGCACCTTCGAGCTCGAGGACCGCACCATCGACATCGGTGCGATCAGCGTGCCGGTGCTGGTCTTCGCCGGCTCCACCGACGGCATCGCCCCGGTGCAGGCCGTGAAGGCCGTGACTCCCCTGCTCAAGGGGTCGCCCGAGGTGCGCTTCGAGATCGTGCCCGGTGGGCACCTCGGCATGCTGACCGGCCGGGCCGCCCGCGGCACGACGTGGGCGGTGCTCGACGAGTGGATCGACCAGTGGTCGACCGACGAGGAGCCGAAGGCTCCCACGAAGGTCGCTGCCACGAAGGCGGCTGCGAACAAGGCGCCCGCGAACAAGACGGCTGCGAACAAGACGGCTGCGAACAAGGCCCCCGCGAAGAAGGCCGCGGCCAAGAAGTCCGCCTCGAAGAAGGCCGCGGCCAAGAAGCCCGCAGCGAAGAAGTCGGCGAGCAAGGAGGCGATCGGCTCCAACCCGAGCCGCCGCTACTCCTCGCAGGGCTCGCGCAGCCTGGCCCGCTGACCCCGGGGTCGGCACCGGGTCGACAGCCGGCACGTCCCGGTCCAGACGACCGCGAGGAGCCGCGCCGTGGCCCGATCGGGCCATGTCGTCGGGCCCTCTCACCCGGCGCCCAGGTCCCTGCGCCGGACCTAGGGTCGGTGCTCCCGGGGAGGCCGCCAGGCCCGCCCCCGCGAGGAGCACCCTGGGAGGGGCCGCATGACCACGCCGTTGCTCGGACCAGCGTCCGTGTCCACGCCGCTGCACGAGGCACCGTCCGGCCCCACGGACACCAACGGGCCGCGGATGCTCGCCCACGGCCACGACTCCGGCCTGCCCGACGTCGACGCACTGGCCGCCGAGGCGCTGGCGACGTACGCCGGCGCCGACGCGTGCCACCCCGAGGCGTTCCCGGAGCTGGCGCGGGCCGAGTCGCGCCTGGTCGGGTTCGCCCTCGACCTCGTGGACGCTCCCGTGGACGCGACCGGCACGGTGACCGGCAGCGGCAGTGAGTCCGCGCTGCTGGCGGTGCTGGCCGCCCGCGAGGCACGCCCCGACGTGCGTCACCCCGCGATCGTCCTGCCCGACACCGCCCACCCGGCGTTCCTGCGGGCCGCCGACCTGCTGGGGGTCCGCGCCGTCGTCGTCCCGACCGACGCGACGCACCGCGCGCAGGTCGGGCCGATGGCCCACGCGATGGACGAGGACACCGTGCTGGCAGTGGTCTCCGCGCCGACCGCCGCGCACGGGGTGGTCGACCCCGTGGCCTGGATCGGCACCGCGGCCGCGGCCAAGCGGGTCCCGCTGCACGTGGACGCGGGTGGGGACGGCTGGCTGCTGGCGTTCGCCGAACGGCTCGGGCGGATCGTGCCGCCGTGGACCTTCGCCGTCGCCGGGGTCAGCAGCATCTCGATGGAGCTGCATGCGCACGCCCACGCCCCCCGAGGGGCCGCACTGCTGCTGCACCGCGACGCGGCGCAGCGGCAGCCCGGCGCGCTCGGCGCCGACGACGTCCCCGGTCCTCCGCTGGTCAGCCCGACGATCGGGCTCAGCCGCCCGGGAGCGCCGATCGCGGCGGCGACCCGCGTGGTCTCCGGCATCGGCCACGACGGCTACCTCCACCTCGCCGCACAGACGCTCGGGGCCGTGGAGGCGCTGGTCGCCGGCGTACCGACGATCCCGGGTCTGTCGCTGGCCTGCGAGCCCGACGCCTCGCTCCTGCTGCTGCGCGCGGACGGTGGCACCGACGTGTTCACGGTGGCCGCGCAGCTCCGCTCCCGGGGGTGGTACGCCGAGTGCCAGCCGTCGTGGGGCGACCTGCCCGCCCTGCTGCGACTCAGCGTCGGCGCCGGCACGCGGGCCCACGTCGAGGAGCTGCTCGACGCGCTGCGCGAGTCGGCCGCCGCGGCCGAGGTGGCGGGCCAGGCGCGGCTGCCGGGACGGGTGGCGGACCACCTGCGGCGACTCAGCCCCGAGCACCTGACGGCGGAGGACGTGCGGACCCTGCTGGCGACGCTCGGCATCGACCCGCTCGGCGGCCCGGTCCCGCTGCTGGACGCCCTGGTCGACGCCGCGCCGACCCGGCTGCGGACCGCGATCGTCGGCCGGCTCGCCGAGCTGCGCACCGCTCCGACGCGGGGCTGACCCCGGCTCAGCGGGTGGGCGTGACCGCCATGAACGCCTCGACCGCCGCGAGGTCGTAGGCCCCGGCGTCGGTGCCGAGGCCTCCGGCGACCTGGGCGGCGGTGGCGCAGCCGAGGGCAGCGGAGTCGGCCAGCGAGCGACCCTGCGCACGGCCGAGGACGAACCCGGCGGAGAAGGCGTCCCCGCAGCCGGTGGTGTCGACGACGTCGACGGCGTAGGCCGGCACCTCGATCACCTCGTCGCGGGTGACGACCAGGGCACCGCGGGCACCCTGGGTGACGGCCACGCAGCCGGCACCGGCCGCCACGAGCGCCTGCGCGCCGGAGGCGAGGTCGGCGGCGCCGGTGAAGCCGAGCACCTGCTCGTCGTTGGGCAGCAGGTAGTCGGTGTGCGGCAGCGCGTCGGCGATCCACGCCAGCATGTCGGGGTCACCGGGGGCCAGCACGTCCAGGGAGGTCGTGGCGCCGGCCGAGCGGGCGGCGGCCAGCAGCTCGCCCGCGGCCGGGCCGCCGAGGAACTCCGGGCCACCGAGGTGGACGTGGTCGGCCAGGTGCGCGGCCGGGTCGAGGTCCTCGAGGGTGAAGGCGCCGTTGGCGCCGATGCAGTGCCAGGCCGGGCGCTCGCCCGAGGGCCGCACGGGGATGACCGACGAGGAGGTCTGGTGCTCGGCCCTGCGGACCAGGCCGGTGACGTCGACGCCCTCCTCGGCGAGCAGCGCGAGCAGGGTCACGGCGGTCATGTCGTCGCCGACGGCGCCGAAGGAGGACACCTCCGCGCCCAGGCGGGCCAGCACCAGGCCCGTGCCGCCGGCCGTGCCGGCCGCGGACATCCGGATGGTCTCGACGAGCTGGCCGTCGGAGCCGGACGGGATCGACTCGACGCCGATGACGTGGGTGTCGAGGACGTGCACGCCGACGACGCTGATCCGGGTGGTGCTCATGCCGTGCCTCTCATGGTGCTCATCGTGGGTTGCCGTAGTTGCGGGCGAGGGCCGCGAGCACGACCTCGTGCTGCTGCTCCTCGGTGAGGGTGCGGACCGGGCCCAGGGCGCTGGCCCGGTGGTGCAGGGCGCACAGCCACTCCAGCAGCAGCGCCCGCTCCAGGGCCTGGTCGAGACTGCTGCCGTGGGCGACGGCGCCGTGGTTGGCCATCAGCGCCACGCTGCGGCCCTCGAGCGCCGCCCGGACGCCGTCGGCCAGCTCGGGGGTCCCGAAGGTGGCGTACGGCGCCACGCGGATCGGCCCGCCGAGCAGCAGCTGCTGGTAGTGGGCGACCGGCAGCTCGTCGAGGACGCAGGCCACCGCGGTCGACCAGGGCGCGTGGACGTGCACGACCGCGGCGCAGCCGCTGTCGGCGTACACGCCCAGGTGGAGGGGGAGCTCGGAGGTCGGCGCCGGGGCGGCCGGGTCGCGGGGCGCGCCGTCGAGCCCGACGGCGACCACGTCGTCGGCGGTGCAGCGCGCCAGGTCCACGCCGGAGGCGGTCACCAGGACGTCGTCGCCGTCGCGGACCGACAGGTTGCCGCCGGTGCCCACGACCAGGCCCTCGGTCGCGACCCGACGCGCGGCGGCGGCGAGGTCCGCACGCGGGCTGGGGCGGTCGCTCACGCGGGGACGCCCGCCAGGCCGGCGTCGGTGGCGTAGCGCTCGAGGTAGGCGGTCATCATCGTGATGCCCTCCTCGACCAGGGCCGCGTCGCCGTCGGGGGTGTTCTCGTAGGCCAGCTGGAAGACCCGGTCACCGACCTCCACGGCGAGGGTGGCCGCGTCGAGCGTGAGGTCCTCGCGGCACAGGCCGCGCTCGAGGGCGAAGCTGCGCAGCATGTCGGCGACCCGCACGTTGTGAGCGCGTCCGAAGCGCGCGACGGCGACGTTGGTGCGACCGCGGAGGTAGATCTCCACGAACGCGGGCCGGCGACGGTAGACGGTCACGAAGGCCTGCATCGAGGCGCGCACGACGGTGGCGACGCTCAGCACCGACAAGGTCGCGATGTCCTCGGCGACCTGGGCGTCCATCTCCTCCATGTCACGCCCGGCGAGCGCGAGGAGGACGGCCTCCTTGTCCCCGAAGTACTGGTAGAGCGAGGCCACCGGCACCTCCGCTTCCGAGGCGATGGCCCGCGTGGTGAGCGACTCGACCCCCTCTCCGAGGACCAGCCGCTCGGCGGCGTCGAGGATGGCCTCCACGCGCTTGCGGCTGCGCTGCTGGCTGGGCACGCGACGGACGGCACCCGTGACCGGGTCGGGGGCGGTCTCGTTGGACGCCTCGGAGGGACGCGCGGTCGGCACAGCGATCTGCGTCTCAGCTCGTTCCACCGGCATGTGTCGGAGTGTAGGGTACCGATCCTGAAACTGACACATGTTCACGTTTCCACGATCGGAGCGCCATGACCCAGGCCCAGCACTCCCCCACACCCTCGCACGGCTCGCCCTCCCCCGCCGCGCTGTCGCGTCGTCACCTGCTCACCACCGGCGCCGCCGCGACCGGAGGGCTGCTGCTCTCGGCGGGCGCGGCCGACGCGCGCTCGGGCGGCGGAGGAGGGGGCCGCCAGGGGCGCCTGCCCCGGAAGGTCGACGTCGTGGTCGTCGGCGCCGGCATCTCCGGCCTCGTCGCCACCCGCGAGCTGCTCGAGCAGGGCCTGGACGTCCTGTGCGTCGAGGCCCGCGACCGGGTCGGCGGGCGGGTGCTCAACCACGAGCTCCGCTCGGGTGGGGTCATCGAGGCCGGCGGCGCCTTCGTCGGCCCCACGCAGGACCACATCCTCGCCCTCGCGAAGGAGCTGAAGGTCCGCACGTTCCTGGAGTACAACGAGGGCAACAGCGTCTACATCTCCTCGCTGACCGGCCGCCAGGAGTACTCGGGGACGGTCCCGCCGGACCCGACGATCCTCCCGGACGCGGCCATCCTGCTGACCCGGCTGGACTCGATGGCCGCCGAGATCGACGTCAGCGCACCCTGGTCGCACCCCAGCGCCCTGGAGTGGGACGGCATGAGCCTGGGCGAGTTCATCCGGCGCAACGCGCTCAACTCCAGCGGCGTCGGCAACCTCATCAAGTCCTGGACCCAGCCCGGCTTCGGCGCCGACCCCGACGAGCTCTCGCTGCTCTTCGTGCTGTGGTACATCGCCTGCTCGGGCAACGAGACCAACGTCGGCACCTTCTCCCGCAACTCCGACACCGCGGGCGGGGCCCAGGAGAGCCGGATCATCGGCGGCTCCCAGCTCATCCCGCTGCGCCTGGCCCGCAAGCTCGGCGACGCGGTGGCACTCGACGCCGCCGTGAAGCGCATCGAGCAGAAGGACGGGCGCGTGGTCGTGCGCACCACGCGCGGCACGGTCCGTGCGAAGCGCGTGGTCGTCGCCTGCCCGCCGCCGATGGTCCTCGACATCGACTGGTTCCCGCGACTGCCCGTGCGTCGCACCCAGCTGCTGCGGCACATGGACATGGGTCAGCTGATGAAGTGCGACGCCGTCTACGAGACGCCGTTCTGGCGCGAGGACGGGCTCAACGGGTTCGGCATCAACGACGCCGGCGCCGCCCGCGCGGTCTTCGACAACTCCCCCGCCTCCGGAGATCCCGGCGTGCTGCTGGCCTTCGTGGGCGGCTCCACCTGGCGCCAGTACGGCCCGCTCTCCCGCAAGGAGCGCCGCAAGGCCGTCCTCGAGGGCTTCGCGGCGATGTTCGGCGAGAAGGCGCTCGAGCCGATCGAGTACACCGAGCAGGACTGGACCAAGGAGCGGTGGACCGGGGGCGGCCCCACCGCCTTCCACGCCCCCGGCACCCTGACCGACTTCGGCCCGGCGATCCGCCAGGTGTTCGGTCGCGTGCACTGGGCGGGCACCGAGACCTCGACGTACTGGTCGGGCTACATGGACGGCGCCGTCCGCGCCGGCCAGCGCGCCGCGATCGAGGTCGGTGAGCGGCTGTGAAGCGGCTGCTCGTCCGGGGCGTGGCCGGCCTGCTGGCGGGGTCGCTGGCCCTGCTGCTCCCACCCGCCGCGACCACGGCCGCCGAGGCGCCGGAGAAGTGGACCACCACCGTCTTCGCTCGGGTCCCCGCACCCGGCGCTCCGGCGTACGTCCACGTCCACACCAACAAGCGGGTGTACGCCGGCACCTACGCCGCCCCCGACGGCCAGCCGTCCAAGGTCTTCGAGTGGACCCGGTCCGGCACCCTGCTGCGTTCCTGGGCCGTACCCGGGCAGGACCTCGAGGGCGGCGAGCACGGCGTGCAGGTCGCCGCGCAGACCCGGTCGGGTCGCCTGGTCGTGCTGGACACGACCACGTCGCGGATCCTGACGCTGAACGTGACCACGGGCCGCTGGCGCACCGTCGCCACGCTGCCCGAGGGCTCGGTGCCCAACTACGCGACCTGGGCCCCCGGCGGGCTCTACGTCACCGACTACGGCGACGGGGTCGTCCACCGCGTGACCCGGCGCGGCAAGGTCACCGAGTGGCTGCGCGACCCGGCACTGGACGGTCTGCTCGGCTTCGGCACGACAGGCATCCGCTACCTGCCCGAGGAGCGCAGCTTCCTGCTGACCCAGCAGACCCTGTCGACCGGTGCCGCGCTGCCCACCAACGGCGCGCTGCTGCGGGTCCCCCTCGAGGGCCGCGCCCCCGGCGACGTCGAGGTCGTGTGGACCAGCCAGCCCACCGACCTGCCCGACGGCTTCGGCATCGGCCGGCGCACCGGGCACGTGTACGTCGCGATGGTCGGCCTCACCAACCGGATCGCCGAGATCGACCCGGTCACCGGCGAGGAGGTCGACTCCTTCCCCGCTCTCCCGCTCGTCGGCGAGAACGGCTCGGAGATCCCCTTCGACTCCCCGTGCAACGCGACGTTCCTCGGCAAGGACGTGCTGGTCGCCAACCAGTCGGCGATCCAGGGTGACGCCTCGCACCACGCCGTGCTGCGGGTCCACGTGGGCGAGCGCGGCGTCGCGCCGTACCTGCCGAGGAAGGCCACCTTCCGCTGACGGAACCGCCGGGGGGGGCGCCCCCCCCCCGCGCGGGGCGCCCCCCCCGGGGGGTCGCGCGGGGGGGGCGGGTCAGCGCCGTGGGGGGGGGCGAGACCGGCGGTTCCGTCAGCGGAAGGTGGCCTTCCTCGGCAGGTACGGCGCGACGCCGCGCTCGCCCACGTGGA